>NZ_CP034179.1:3368810-3698572 GCF_003860345.1 Caenibius tardaugens NBRC 16725 | reverse complement strand
GCCATGCAAGGACAAGACCGATCGCAGCCCCGGCGAGCGCAGCAGGCAACGCGGGCCTACGGATCAGCCTGTCCTCCAATGCGCCGATGTCCTGCACGAGCCGCGTCACGGCATCGCCCGCCGAGACCGCCCGCACGTCGCGCTCGGACAGGATGCGATCGAACAGGCGCGCGCGAACCGCGGCGAGCGCCAACAGCGCGCCGCGATGGCCACATAACCGTTCGCCATAGCGTGCCGTGGTGCGAATGATCGCCAGCAGCCGGATCAACGCGCTCGGCACCAGGTAGTTGAAACCCTGCGCGGCCAGCACGCCGGCCAGTCCGGCAAGCGCAGCACCGGTGATGAACCATCCGGACAGGCCCAGCAGCAGGACCGCAGAGATCGTCGCGGCGGCGGCGAGCAGGCCCGCAATCCGGAAAGCCCGGCGCTCCGGGCCGATCGCCTCGGCCAGCAGCCGGTCCATATCCGCGCGGCTCATGAAAGCACCGCTTCGCTGTCGGCGATCGCGGCCAGTTCGGTGCTGTGCGTCACGATCAGGACCGTCCGTCCCTTTGCGGCGGACGCCAGTATCCTGGCGATATCGGCCGCCGATCCCGCGTCGAGATCCGCGGTCGGCTCATCCAGCAACCAGAGCGGCGCGTCCTTTAACAGCACCCGGGCGATGCCGACACGCCGGCGTTCCCCGCCGGATAGACCCGACCCGCGATGATCGAGCGGCAAGGCCAATCCCTGCCCCCGCGCTTCGATCATCGGCCCAAGGCCCGCCCGATGGGCCACGGCTTCGACCGCCGCGTCCTCGGCATCGGGACGCGCAAGACGGATATTGTCGGCCAGCGTGCCCGGGACGAACGCGACCGATTGCCCCGCCCAGCCAACATGACCGGAAAGCGCAACATCGGCCGCATCCCGGCCGTCGATCAAAACCCGCCCCTTGCCGATGGGAGCCAGCCCCAGCAGCGCGTGGAGCAGGCTCGACTTGCCGATCCCCGTGCTGCCGCGAAGGGCAAGGCTGGTGCCCGCGGCAACGTCGAGCGTAAACGGGCCGATAGCCGTCTCGCCATAGTCGATGACCACGCCGTCGAAGCGGAGCGCGGGCGGTCCTTCGATGGCGACTTTCGGCGCGGGCAGCACTGCAGGCGCAAGAGCTTCAAGGCGCTCGACCGCAGCCTCCCCGACCTGCTTGTCGTGATAGGCAGCGGCAAGGCGGCGCATGGGCAGGTAGAATTCAGGCGCGAGGACGAGGACGAACAGGGCCTGGCCCAGCGACAGCTTTTCAGGAGCCGGGAACGGCAGGATACCCAGCAGGTTGAAGCCGCAATAGAGCGCGACCAGCGCCACCGACAGCGCCGCGAAGAACTCGATCACCGCGCTCGACACGAACGCGACCTTCAGCACGTCGATCGTGCGCGCAGCGACCTCGCGCGTCGCGTCGGCAAGGTGGCGGCTGATGCGCTCCTGCGCGCCAAAGCCCACAATCACGGGAAGCGCGCGCACCCGGTCGACGAACAGGCCCGACAGGCGGCTGAGCGCGTCGAGCTGGCGCGCGGCGGCACGCGCAGCCGCCGTCCCGGCAAGCGCCATACCCAGGGCGAAGGGAACCAGCGTCGCGAGCATAATCGCGCTGGCAATCCAGCTTCCCAATGCGGCGGCAATCGCGATGATGAGCGGAGAGAGGACAGCGGCGCGGCGCAGAGGGAGGAAGCGGGAATGGAAGCCGCCCAGGTCCTCGATCCGGTCGACGGCATCGGCCACCGCCTCGCCCAACATCCGGCGATCGCCCGGCGGCGCAACAAGCACATGCGGGAAAACCCGCCGGCGCCAGTTCGTCCTGGTGCGCACTGCGGCGCCTTCACCGGCATGGACCGCACCGATCTGAAGACCGCCGCGAAGCAGGGCCGCGGCGATCAATCCGCCCACGGCAAGCAGAAGATGGCCATGGCCGCCCTGTTCCGCAGATGCCACGGCGCAGGCGAGCGCGGCCGCCATGAGGATCGCCGCGCCGCTGTCCCCGATCCAGAAAAGGACCGGCACCTGCCTATCTAATGCCTTGCTCATATACTCAATTACGAGTAACGGCTAATCATAATTTTTTCAACCGACTCAGGACACCCATGGAAGCCGGGCCGGAACGCAAGGAGTCTTGCCATGGACATGGCCGTGATCGAACTCTCCCGGCTGCAGTTCGCCCTGACCGCGCTATACCATTTCCTGTTCGTCCCCCTGACGCTCGGCCTCTCCTTCATCCTCGTCATCATGGAGAGCATCTATGTGATGACGGGCCGTGAGATCTGGCGCACCGTCACGCGCTTCTGGGGCAAGCTGTTCGGTATCAACTTCGTGCTGGGCGTTGCCACCGGCATCACCATGGAATTCCAGTTCGGCACCAACTGGTCCTACTATTCCCACTATGTCGGCGACATTTTCGGCGCGCCGCTCGCCATCGAAGGGCTGATGGCCTTTTTCCTCGAAGCGACGTTCGTCGGCCTCATGTTCTTCGGATGGGACAAGCTGTCCAGGGTCGGGCATCTGCTGACCACCTTCATGGTCGCGCTCGGGTCCAACCTCTCGGCGCTGTGGATCCTCGTCGCTAATGGCTGGATGCAGAATCCGGTGGGATCGCGCTTCAATCCCGAGACGATGCGCATGGAAGTCTCCGATTTCATGGCGGTGCTGTTCAATCCGGTGGCGCAGGCGAAGTTCGTCCATACGGTGAGCGCCGGCTATGTCTGCGCCTCGGTCTTCGTGCTCGGCGTCTCGGCCTGGTATCTCCTCAAGGGCAAATGGGTCGCGGTCGCGCGGCGCAGCTTCACCGTCGCCGCCGCCTTCGGCCTCGCATCCTCGCTGTCGGTTGTCGTGCTGGGCGACGAGAGCGGCTATGCGCTGACCGACAACCAGAAGATGAAGCTCGCCGCGCTGGAAGCCATGTGGCACACCGAACCGGCTCCGGCGGGTATCGCCGTTGTCGGCTTTCCCAGCGTCACCGACCGCGAAACCTATTTCGAGGTCAAGATTCCCTATGTGCTCGGCCTCATCTCCACGCGCAGCCTGACGGGCGAAGTCTCCGGCATCTTCGAGCTGGTCGCCAGGGCGCAGGACCGCATCGAGAACGGCATCAAAGCCTATGACGCAGTCGAAAAGCTGAAGGTCGACCAGAAGGACATGGTCGCACGCGAGGCATTCGAGCGGAGCAAGGCCGATCTTGGTTATGCCCTGCTGCTGAAACGCTTCGTCGCCGATCCGCGGCAAGCCACGCCCCAGGACATCGAGAAGGCCGCATGGTCGACCGTGCCCAATGTCCCTGTGATGTTCTGGGTGTTCCGCGCGATGGCGGGCCTCGGCTTCTTCTTCATCGCTTTCTTCGGCGCCGCCTTCTGGATGGCCTCGATCCGCAAGCTGAACTGCGACAGCCGCTTCTGCCGCACCTTCCTGCGCGCTGCGGTGTGGGTCATTCCGTTGCCGTGGATCGCCATCGAATTTGGCTGGATCCTGGCCGAGATCGGCCGCCAGCCCTGGGCGATCGACGGCGTTCTGCCGACCTTCCTTGCCGCATCGAGCCTGACCGTCGCGCAACTCTGGACGACGATCATCGGCTTCACGGTAATCTACGGCGCGCTGGCGGTCATCGAAGTACGGCTGATGCTGGCGGCGATCCGCAAGGGACCGGACCAACATCGACCCCCGGCGCCATCCTCCGAAACCCACAGCGGCTACGCGCCCATCCCTGCCGAATAAGGAGAACAGGTCATGGCACCTCCCATCGACTATGAAACGCTCCGGCTGATCTGGTGGCTGCTGATGGGCGTCCTCCTGATCGGCTTCACCCTGACCGACGGCTTCGACCTTGGCACCGCCGCGCTGCTGCCTTTTGTTGCCAGGACCGACGCCGAACGCCGCCTCGTCATCAACTCCATCGGTGCGACGTGGGAGGGGAACCAAGTCTGGTTCATCCTTGGCGGCGGCGCGATCTTCGCGGCATGGCCGTTCGTCTATGCGGTCAGCTTCTCCGGCTTCTATCTGGCCATGTTCCTCGTCCTCGCGGCGCTCATCCTGCGGCCCGTCGGCTTCAAATACCGCTCGAAGAAGCCGGACGCCGCATGGCGCGCGCGCTGGGACTGGGCGCTGTTCGTCGGCGGTTTCGTTCCGGCGCTGGTGTTCGGCGTCGCGGTCGGCAATGTGCTCACCGGTATCCCCTTCCGGCTCGATAGCGATCTGCGCTCCTTCTACGAGGGCAGCCTGCTCGGCCTGTTCCATCCCTTCTCGCTGGTCGCCGGCCTTCTCTCGGTCGCCATGATCGTGCTGCACGGCGCAAGCTGGCTCGCGATCAAGATCGAACGCGGCGCTGTGCATGACCGCGCCCGCGCCTTCGGCCAGGTCGCCGCCGTCGCCTCGATCCTGCTCTTTGCCATCGGCGGCGTGATGGTCGCGACCATGGGCTATGGTTTCCGCCTGACGCCCGGCGCCGATCCGCTCGGCCCCTCTAATCCGCTGCTTTCAGGAACGGTCGCAGCGCCGGGGGCCTGGCTCGACAATTATGGCGCCCATCCCTGGATGCTGATCGCCCCCATTCTCGGTTTCGCGGGGCCGCTGCTGGCGTGGATCGGTATCCGCAAGGGCCGCGAGGTTCTGGCCTTTGGCGGCTCATCTCTCGGCGCGATCGGCATCATCGCGACCGTGGGCCTCTCGATGTTCCCGTTCATCCTGCCCAGCTCGATCGACCCGGCCTCGAGCCTGACGGTCTGGAACGCGTCGTCCAGCCATGTGACCCTGTTCATCATGCTCGCGGTGACGGTGATCTTCCTGCCAATCGTGCTGCTCTACACCGCCTGGGTCTACAAGGTCCTGTTCGGCCGCATCACGCTGCGCGACGTCGACACCAACCCCGACTTTTATTGAAGGAAGACCCGGATGTGGTATTTTAGCTGGATTCTGGGTGTCGGCCTGGCCGTCGGCTTCGGCATCCTCAACGGCATGTGGCATGAGTTTCATGCCGATCCCGATGAGGACATGGCGGCCTGATCGCGACGGATCATGATTGCTATCGGCCCTCTCGCGCTCGCGTTGGAACGGCTGTTCGCGATTCTCGGGATCATTGCCTTCATGGCGGCGGGGAACTGGATAGGCCGCCGTCGCGGCGTGGATTGCGATACGGCCGCGTGGCGGGCATTGCTCGCTGGCCTCGTTGCAGCTCGCGCGGGTTTTGTGGCGCAGAACTGGCATGCCTTCGCCATCGAACCCGCAACCATCCTCTATGTCTGGCAAGGAGGTTTCTCGCCGCTCCCCGGTCTGGTGACTGCCGCAATCGTGCTGGGCGTGTCACTACGGCGATCTCGCGCCCTAGCACCTTTGACGCTCGTCTTCGCGGGCTGCGTCGCGGTCACATCCGGCGCCACGGCAGCGGCCCTTGCCTCGGCGCAGCGACCTCTACCGCAAGGAATCGTTCTCCAGTCGCTGGACAGCGGAAAGAGCCTGCTCGACGATCGCCGGGGCAAGCCGTTCGTCGTCAATCTCTGGGCAACCTGGTGCCCGCCGTGCCAGCGTGAAATGCCGATGATGGTCGCAGAAGCGGCGCACTCGGCCGTACCGATCCTGCTTGTCAATCAGGGCGAGGATGCAGACAACGTACGTGCGTGGCTGGACAGCAAGCGCCTTGAAACGGCGCACGTCCATCTCGACCGCGACCTGCGTATAGCTGCCGCGACCGGCTCGGCCGGGCTTCCCGCGACGCTGTTCATCGACAGCAAAGGCGTGATCCGTGCGCTCCATGTCGGTGAAATCTCGCGGGCCGCCCTGCTCGCGGGACTACGCGATCTGAAGTAGAGTTTCGATCAAGGAGAAGACCATGACCAGACAAGTGAATATTGGAATCGGCGAGGAAGATCGGGTTGCGATTTGCGAAGGCCTGAGCCGCCTCCTGGCGGACACCTACACTCTCTATCTGACCTCGCACAACTTTCACTGGAACGTGACCGGGCCGATGTTCAACAGCCTCCATGCCATGTTCATGACGCAATATACCGAGTTGTGGAACGCGATCGACCCGATCGCCGAACGCATCCGCTCGCTCGGACAGCCCGCACCCGGTTCCTACGCGCAGTTCGCTAAATTGAGCTCGCTTCCCGACGCGCCGGAAGTGCCGCCGAAGGCGCTCGACATGGTCGACATCCTCGCCAAGGGGCATGAAGCGGCCGCCCGCACGGCGCGCACGCTGTTCCCTCTGGTCGAGAAGGCGAGCGACGAGCCGACCGCGGACCTGCTCACCCAACGGATCGGCGTGCATGAGCAGGCCGCATGGATGCTGCGCGCCCTGCTCGAAGAGTAAGACACGCTCAACGACTGGCCCCGGCCGCGCAATCTCTGCGAGGCCGGGGCCGTTAGCGAACTGCCGCCATTGAAAGGACGAGACCTTGGCTACGTCAAAGCTGGCAAACATCCTCCTCGATGCGCTCGAAGACGAGCGGAAGGCGGAGGCGACCTATGCCGCCGTGATCGAAAAGTTCGGCCCTGTCCGGCCCTTTTCCAACATCATCGAAGCCGAACAGCGCCACGCTGCCGCGCTTGAGCGCCAGCTTGCCCGACTGGGCATCGACGTGCCGCCCAACGCATGGACAGGAAAAGTCACAGCGCCAGCCTCACTCGCACAAGCGTGCGAAAGCGCGGTCCAGGGCGAGGTCGAAAACATCGCCCTCTATGACCGGCTGATCCCGATGATCGAAGATCCCGCAGCGCGCCAGGTGATGGAAAACCTGCAGGCCGCCTCGCGCGAGCGCCACCTCCCTGCTTTCAAGCGGTGCCTGGAGCGGGAACGCGATCGCCGTTCGTGACGACCTTCCCTTAATCCTCATCGCTCAGACGCCGGCTGCTTTCGGGATCCGCAATCTACGGTGGATCGGGCAAGGATCGTCTCATACCAACCTGCGCGGAGGCTGACTCACGGGGGATTCCCAAGGCGGTGAAAATCTGAATCTATGGGGCTGCGACTTTGGAGGGCGTGTCCATGGGATCAGCGATCGGCTTGCGGGAAGATTTTGACGGGGCAGCGCTGCGACGGTTGTCGCGCACGACGAAGAGCGCGAACCAGGCGCGGCGGCTGTTGGCTTTGGCCGAGATTTACGACGGCGGGAGCCGGAGTGTCGCGGCTCGGATCGGTGGAGTTGGGCTTCAGATCGTGCGGGACTGGGTGATCCGGTTCAATGCCCGGGGCCCGATGGACTACTGGATGGCAAGGCGCCTGGCCCCCGTTCGCGGCTGAACGATGTGCAGCGCCAGGCACTGGTCGATGTTGTCGAGAGCGGCCCGATCCCGGCAATCCACGGGGTGGTGCGCTGGCGGCTGATCGATCTGGCCCAGTGGCTCCATGACGAATTTGCGGTCTCGCTCGATGAGACCACCATCAGCCGCGAGTTGAAGAAGCTGGGCTACGTGAAGCTCACCGCGCGGCCTCGCCATCATGCCCAGAACGAGCATGCCATGGAGGCATTCAAAAGGGGGGCTTCGCTGCCAAGCTGGCAAAAGTCAGAGCAGCGCTCCCGAAGGGCACGCCCATAGAGATATGGTTCCAGGACGAAGCCCGCGTTGGTCAAAAGAACAAGATCACGCGGCGCTGGGCGAGACGCGGAACCCGGCCTTCGGCACCGAAAGACCAACGGACGAAATCGGCCTACATCTTCGGCGCGATCTGCCCGGAACACGGCAAGGGCGCAGGGCTCGTCCTGCCCTTCTGCAACACCGAAACCATGGGACTGCACCTTGCTGAAATATCGCTCGCCATCGCGCCGGGCGCTCACGCTCTCGTGCTGATGGATCAGGCCGGATGGCACACCACTGGCAAGCTCCAAGTCCCCGGCAACATCACAATTGTCCCGCTTCCGGCCAAATGTCCCGAACTCAACCCGGTCGAGAATATCTGGCAGTTCATGCGCGACAACTGGCTCTCAAACCGCGTCTTCACCTCCTACGACAACATCGTCGACCACTGCTGCGAGGCTTGGAACAAACTCGTCGATCAGCCTTGGCGCATCATGACCATCGGCCGCCGCAAATGGGCGCATGGGTCATGATCAATGCAGGTTGGTATCACCCATGACGTGAACGAATATATCGGGTGACTACTACGGCTGCGCAGCAGAAATCGCGAGTAGCGACGGCCGCGGGTAGGCCGCCGCGCTTGCGCGCGCACAACTATCAATAATGCAGCTCTCCGTGTTAGGTCACCACGATGAACCATAATGCCTGGCCCCAGCGTCTTCTCGCGCTTCCATTCCTGATCCTAGGCGGCTGGTGTCTGGCCACACCACAGATGGTCGAGCGGCTGACGATTAATCCCGCCTATCAGCATCTGAGCCCCACAAGTGCCCTCCTGATCGGCTGTTTCGGCGCGCAGGCCGTGCTTGGCGGGCTGTTCATTGCTTTCAGCCGATGGACGCGGCGGACCTTCGCAATCTATGGCGCAGCACTGCTGCCGTTTTTCTGGTTCAATTATTATTTTGTCTTTGTCGTCCCGGCGCTCACCCGCTGGATGGCGCTCGATTTTGGCGCCAATCTCTTCATGCTTGGAATATGCGCCTGGGGCTGGCGCACGGCACCGTCCGAGTGGGAACCGGTGCTACCGCGCCAGTGACAAGATAATGGCCCTTAATTGCTCCGCACGCGACCTTGATAAATGTAGGGTTGTCCGTGCCCCTGATCGTTGGGGTAGAACGTAAATGCGTAAAAGTCGGGCGTGCAGACAAAGCCGACATAGGAGAATCCTCCCTGTCTGTTCACATCTGCAACGATCTTAGCAACATCGTTCGCCGTAACCTTCTTGCCGTTAACGGCCAAGGCAAGGCTCCTGACACCATCGCGGGAAATCTCCGCATCAAATACCGCGCTGGCCGATCTGCACCGAAACTCTTGGGAGATTTTGACGCTATAGCTTTCCTCCCATGCCTCGCTTCCCGTCGACACGGAAATTGCGTCCTCATCCTGTGACCATGAAGGCCCAGAAGCCCCAAATGTCGCCGCCAGCGCGGCCCCGATTGCTGTCGCGATCTTCACAGCCTCTTCCCCTCAAAACTTCGCTGTCGAGACAAAGCGGCCACCAACGCCCGAAAACCACCTTCCCGCTCCCGGTGCCTGAACACTTCTCAAAATCTATGTCGAAGCGGTCTCGGCCAGTATCTCGGAACGGGCCTGCCTATCCTGCGTCATTCTCGTTGGACCGGATGTCTCAGGATTGTCCAGCGCCGGGTCCGAAGCGATCGCAGAGCATGTCGATCAACTGGCGAACGCCATCATCGGCCAGACTGTAATAGATCGTCGTCGCCTCGCGCCGAGTCTTGACCAGCCCGCCTTCACGCAGCTTGCCAAGATGTTGCGATACGCTGGACTGGGATTGCCCGCACAGTTCCACCATCGCGTTCACGGAGAACTCGCCCTGGGTCAGCCGGCACAAGATCAGCAGGCGCTGTTCATTGGCGAGCAGCTTCAGCACACTCGCCGCATGGGCGGCGTGCTGGGCGAGTTGCGCAAGGGGCGTATCAAGGGGCATCATCTGGTCGCGGGTTTCCCATCATCTCGAAGCACGATGTAAATGGCCGGAATAACCAGCACGGTCAGCAGCGTCGAGGACGCAAGGCCGAACAGCAGCGAGATCGCCAATCCCTGAAAGATCGGATCGGTCAGGATCACGGCCGCGCCAATCATCGCCGCGGCGGCCGTGAGGACGATCGGCTTGAACCGGATCGTGCCGGCTTCCAGCAGCACGTCGCGCAGCGATTTGTCCGGCGTGGCCGAATGGCGGATAAAGTCGACCAGCAGGATCGAGTTGCGCACGATGATGCCGGCAAGCGCGATGAACCCGATCATCGAGGTCGCCGTGAACGGCGCGCGGAACAGCATGTGGCCGATGACGATCCCGACCAGGGTGAGCGGCACGGGTGTCAGGATCACGAGCGGCAGACGGAAGCTTTTGAACTGCGCGACGACGATGATGTAGATGGCCAGCAGCGCGACCATGAAGGCGCCGCCCATGTCACGGAACGTAACCCAGGTGATTTCCCATTCGCCGTCCCAGAGCAGGGACGGCACGCTTTCGTCCCCGGGCTGACCATTGAGACGTATCTCCGGCTTCCGCAGGCCCTTCGCCGCCCAGTCATAGGCATCGACCGCGCGGTTCACTTCGATCATGCCGTAGATCGGCGCTTCATAGGCTCCGGCCAGTTCTGCCGTGACCATGTCGGCATAGCGGCCGTCGCGGCGGAAGATCGCGGGACTGCCCGCCTCGGTGCGGGCTTCGACCACGGCGCCGAGGTCGATAAGCTGACCGCCCGGCGTCTGTGCAACCGGCGTACTCGACAGGGCCTGCGTCCAGCTCCGGTCCTTCTGTTCCAGCGCGATGGTGATCGGGAGTGGGCTGCGGCCATCGCCGCGCGGCGCGTAGCCGACAGTCTGACTCCCCATGAGCATACCGATGCTGTCGGCGACCTGCCGCTGTGAAAGGCCGTAATAATCGAGCCGGTCGCGCTGCACGTCGAGGCGGAGCTTCGGGCGCGCCTCGCCGAAGCTGTTGTCCACGTCGACGATGAAGGGGATGGACCGGAAGATCTTTTCCAGCTCGGTCGCTGTCTTCTGGCGCGTGACTTCGTCGGGGCCATAAACCTCGGCCAGCAGGGTCGCGAGGACGGGCGGGCCTGGAGGCGTCTCGACCACCTTGATAGATGCGCCATTGGGCAAGCGCAGCGCCTTCAGCCGCTGGCGCAGGTCGAGCGCAATCTGATGGCTGGACCGGCTGCGATCCCCCTTGGGCAGCAGCGTCACCATCACATCGCCCTGCTCGGGCTGCGAGCGCAGGAAATAATGGCGGACAAGGCCGTTGAAGTTGAACGGCGCGGACGTGCCGACATAGGCCTCCATTGCCGTCGCTTCGGGCAAGCCCCGCACCACGCCGGCGATATCTTCCAGCACGCGGCCCGTACCTTCGAGCGCGGTGCCTTCGGGCATGTCGACCACGACCTGGACCTCCGACTTGTTGTCGAAGGGCAGCAGCTTCACGGTCACGGCCTTGAAGTAGAACATCGAGCAGGCAACCAGCGTCGCCACGCCCACCGCGATCAGAAAATTGCGGGCGGACTTCTTCGTATCGATCACGCGGTGCGCGACGCGGGCATAGAGCTGCCCCAGCCTGCCGCCGCTTTCATCATGGCCATGCCCCTTTTCGAGCGTCTGCCTAGCGAAACGGATCATCAGCCACGGGGCGATCACGACCGCTACGAAGAAGGAAAAGATCATCGCCGCCGAGGCGTTGACCGGAATCGGGGCCATATAGGGCCCCATCAGACCGGAAACGAACAGCATCGGCAGCAGCGCGGCGACCACGGTCAGCGTCGCCACCACAGTGGGGTTGCCGACCTCGGCCACCGCCTCGATCGCTGCCTGGGTGCGGCTGCGATCATCGTCCATCGCCCAATGCCGGGCGATATTCTCGATCATGACGATCGCGTCGTCGACGAGAATGCCTATCGAGAAGATCAGCGCGAACAGGCTGACGCGGTTGATCGTATAGCCCATGAGGTTCGAGGCGAACATGGTCAGCAGGATCGTCGTCGGAATGACCACGGCGGTCACGCCCGCCTCGCGCCAACCGATCGCGAACCCAATCAGCACGACGATGGAGACGGTCGCCAGCGCGAGGTGGAACAGCAGTTCGTTGGCCTTCTCGTTCGCCGTCTCGCCATAGTTGCGGGTGACGGCGACCGTGACGTCATCGGGGATCAGCTTGCCTTTCAGGCTCTCGACACGCTCGAGGATGGCATCGGAGACGACCACGGCATTGGCCCCGGCGCGCTTGGCGAAGGCGATGCTGACAGCGGGGGCGCTATTCCACTTGCCGTTTTCCTCCTTCGCCCAGCGCCACGCCCGCGCCTGATCCTCGCGCGGCCCCTGCGTTACGCTGGCAACGTCGCGCAGATAGACGGGAGAGCCGGAGGCAGAGCGCACGGTCAGAAGTCCGACCTCCTGCGCCGATGACAGGGTGCGGCCCGCCGTGACGCCGACCGCCTTGCCGTCCTCGCGGATATTACCCAGCGGAAAGGACCGATTGGCCTGGCTCGCGGCCTCGATCACGCTCCCCAGCGGCACGCCATACTGGCGCAGCCTGGCCGGATCGGGCGCAATGCGGATTTCCTCGGGGCGGCCACCGACGAGGAAGCTGATCCCGACATTGTCGACCTTGGCGATCTCGGTGCGCAGCTTCGCGGCGAGTTCGTAGAGGCTGGCATCGTTCCACTGCCCTGCCGCGCCGGGCTTGGGGGCAAGGGTCAGAACGACGGCCGGAACATCATTGATGCCGCGCACCGTCACCTTGGGATCGGGAATGCCGACCGGTTTCCTGTCCCAATTGGCGCGCAGCTTTTCCTCGATGCGGATCGCCGCGTCCTCGGGGTTCGATCCCACGAGGAAGCGCGCCGTCACCATCACGCCATCGTCCTGCGCCTGAGTATAGACATGCTCCACGCCATCGACGCTCTTGACGATGGTTTCGAGGGGAATGCCGACCAGCTCGGTCGCGTCGGCGGCGGAAAGGCCCGGCGCCATCACCTGGATGTCGACCATCGGCACGCTGATCTGCGGCTCTTCCTCCCGAGGGATGGAAAGAAGAGCCAGCAGACCAACGGCAATCGCCGCGAGCAGGAACAGCGGGGTCAGGGGTGAAGCGATAGTGGCCCTGGTGAGGCGACCGGAAACGCCGAGATTCATGGCCGCGGAGCCTTGGCGGGCTTACCGGGGGCGAACAGCGCGTCGCCGGCGGCCGCGCCGCTCAATATCTCGACCAGGGCGGGATCTGCCGTCGGCGCGATCTGGACCGGCACCATGCTGAGCCGCTTGCCCTTCGCGACGATCTGCACCTGATCCATACCATAGCGCGTGGTGACGAATGCGCGCGGCACGACCAGCGCCTTGCGCGTGCCGATCTCGACCGACGCGCTCACGCGGCGGCCGATAAATTGGGTGGAAAGGCCGGACAGAGTAGCATCAACGCGAACCTGGCCTCCGGTGATCGCGGGATAGACCTGCGTCACGCTGCCTTCGCGCTGCCCGGACGGCATATCCGCTTCATTGACGATCACGCGCGCACCGGGATGGACCTGTCCGGCAACCGACTCCGGCAGCATCAACCGCAGCACCGGCGGCCCCGCGGTAACCGTCGCGATCGACATGCCCGGCGCCACCGGCGATCCGGCAGGAATATCGGCGCGAAGCACCCGCCCGCTCGCCGGGGCGATCACCGCCCCCTGCCCCGCGACGCTGACGCTTGCGCCCTGCTGCGCCCGAGCGGCAGCAACCTGCGCATCGGCCGCGCGCGCGGCCGCAACGGCCTGATCCAGGCGCGCCTTGGCATAGACGCCTTGTCCATAGAGATCGCGAATGCGCGCGAGATCGGCATTGGCGCGCGCGGCTTCGGCCTGAGCGGCGGCAACCTGCGCACCATAGGCGCTTGTCTCATAACCGAGCCGCGAATCGACGATCATGCCGATCCGCTGCCCCTTGTGCACCGTGTCTCCGGCACGGACGGAAAGCGACGTGAGGATACCGGGGATGCGGGCGAGCACTTCGGCCTGGTCGCGCGTGGCGATCTCCGCGCCGACCATCTTCATGTCCGGGATTTCGGTTGCGGCGAGCCGCAGGGTTTCCCCGGCGGGTAGCGTCGCCGCCGCCTGTTCCTGCTCCGGCTTGCTCCCGCATGCCGACAGCGCCAGCGCGGCGCCCGCCAACCAGAGCCACTTGCCCCTGCCGCTCATCATGCCGCCGATACCCCTCTTTTTTGGTTCTCTTTCAGGCTCTCAATCACCAACGACCGGGAAGCCGGCGTCTTTCCACGCACCGATCCCGCCAGCAAGGTGGGTGTCGATCGCGCTCTGCGCCGCCGCGCATTGATCGAGCGCCTGGCCCGAGCGCTTTCCGCCCGCGCATTGCAGCACGACAGTCCGGCCCTTGGGATCAGGGATGTTACGAGGTGAAAAGCCCGACAGCGGCATGTTTATTGCGCCCAGTATGTGACCGGCGGCGAACTCGCCTGTCTCGCGCACGTCGATCAGGAGCGCCTTGCCGCCCTTCAGCATGGCGTCCAGCTCGGCGGGGCCGATCTCACGGTGGGCATCACGTTTCTTGAATCCGAACATGGCAGCTTCCTCAACTTTGTTATTTGCATATAACATGTAATGATGATATTCGTCAATGCCATTGAGACATGGAAGGATCGCAGATGGGCAAGCCTTTGATCGTGGTGCTGGGCGCGGGTCTGGGAGGCACGATCGCCTCCTATGAGATCAAGGCCGCCCTCAAGGACCGCGCCGACGTGATGACGGTATCCGATAGCGACACCTACAGCTTCATCCCGTCCAATCCCTGGGTCGCCGTGCGCTGGCGCGAGCCCGAAGCCATTCAGGTCCACCTCCCTCCCGTGTTCGCCAAAAAGAAGATCGGCTTCACCTCGGTCGGCGCGAAACGGCTGCATGCCGGTGAAAAGCGGCTCGAACTCAATGACGGCTCATCCATCAATTACGATTATCTTGTAATTTCCACCGGCCCGGAACTCGCGTTCGACGAGATCGAGGGGCTGGGTCCGCATGGCGGCCATACCGTCTCCATCTGCCAGACGGCCCACGCCTCAGCCGCCGCCGATGCGTTCGATGCCTTTGCACAAAATCCCGGCCCGATCGTCGTCGGCGCGGTGCAGGGCGCGTCCTGCTACGGCCCGGCCTACGAATTCGCGATGATCCTCGACACCGAACTGCGCAAGCGCAAGATCCGCGACAAGGTGCCGATGATCTATGTGACGCCCGAACCCTATATCGGACACCTTGGGCTCGACGGCGTCGGCGATACCAAGTCGCTGCTCGAAAGCGAGCTGCGAGACCGGCATATCAAGTGGATCACCAATGCGCGCGTGACCAGTGTCGAACCCGGCGTCATGCACGTCGAGGAAGTCGGCGAGGACGGCGCGGTGAAGAAGACGCACGACCTGCCCTTCGGCTTCTCGATGATGCTCCCCGCGTTCCGGGGCGTGCCCGCGGTGAGCAATATCGAAGGGCTGACCAATCCGCGCGGCTTCATCATCGTCGACAAGCACCAGCGCAACCCGGCCTTCCCCGAGATCTTCGCGCTCGGTGTCTGTGTCGCCATCCCGCCGACCGGCCCGACGCCGGTTCCGGTGGGCGTGCCCAAGACCGGTTTCATGATCGAATCCATGGTCACGGCGATCGCCGCCAATCTCTCGCTGATTCTCGACGGCCAGGAGCCGACGGCGGAAGCGACGTGGAACGCGGTGTGTCTCGCCGATTTTGGCGACGGAGGCGTCGCCTTCGTCGCCCAGCCGCAGATCCCGCCGCGCAACGTCAACTGGTCGTCCAGCGGCAAATGGGTCCATCTGGCCAAGGTCGGCTTTGAGAAATATTTCCTGCGCAAGGTCCGCAAGGGCGAGAGCGAGCCCTTCTACGAAAAGCTCGCCATGCACGCGATGGGCATCCGCAAGCTGCGTTTCTGATGCCCCGGCTTCAGGTTTCCCAAGCGAAGGAGTGAGACTGATGACTCTCGATCGTGCCGTGATGGCGTTCGCCGGTTGTGTCGTACTGCTCGGCGTCGTCCTGTCGCTGACCGTGCATCCCTGGTGGATCGCGCTCACCGCCTTTGCCGGCCTCAATATGCTTCAGGCAAGCTTCACTGGTTTCTGCCCGGCTGCGATGGTGTTCAAGGCGTTCGGCGTCCGTCCGGGAACCGCCTTCAAATGACGCTCAGGCGGACGATCCCCCTCCCCCTGCTCGCCGGCCTGCTGGCGAGTGTCGCCATGCCCGCGCAGGCAACGACGCTTGAAGAAGCCATTGCGGCCGCCGTGAACCACGCGCCGGAAATCGAGGCGGCGGGGGCCGATGCCGATGCGGCCGACGCCCGGATCAGGGAAGCGCGCGGCCAGGGTCTGCCAACCGCGACGCTGAGCGGGACGATCGGCTATGGACGACTCGATCCGCAGGGTTTCTTCGGGCTTCCGGCGGCCAACGTCACGCCGCGCGCGGCGCAGCTCACTATCGAACAGCCCCTCTTTATGGGCGGCAGGGTCAGCGCCGGGATCGCACAGGCGAAAGCGGGCAGCGAAGCAGCCCGCGCCGGTGAAACGATGACCCGCAGCCAGATCGTCGTCGCGACGGTCCAAGCCTATGGCGACGTGCTGACCACGCACCGAATGATAGCGCTCTATGAACAGATGGTCGGCCAGATGGAGGAGATCCAGCGCCAGGCCCGGCTCCGCTTCAAGGCAGGCGAAAGCCCCAGCACCGATGTTGCGCAGGCGGCGGCGCGCCTTGCCGAAGCACAGGCAGCCCTTGAAGGCGCGCGCGGCTTTGCCATCTCGGCCGATGCGCGATTCACCAACCTCACTGGCCTTGCCCCGCAGGATCTCCAGCCCATTCCGGCAAGTCCGGTCCTGCCTGCCTCGCTCGATGAAGCGCTCGACAGCGCCCGCGGGAACAATCCCGCTCTCGCTCAGGCCGAGGCGGCACTAGATGCCGCCCAGGCCAGCGCGCGGGGTGCGCGAGCCGAACGCCTGCCCACGATCGGCGCCTTCGCCGAAGGTTCGACGGTGCGTGACCAGTTCTTTCCCGATTATCGCTCCGATGCCGCCACGGTCGGCGTGCGGGCGCGCTGGCAGATATTCGCGGGCGGGCGAGTCTCAGCCAAGATTACCGAATCCGATAGTGCGGTCAGGGCCGCCGATGCGCGTATGCGCGCCGCACGCGCCGCCGTCGATGAACAGACGATCAGCGCCTTTTCCGGGGTGCGCTCGGCCGCCCTGGTCGAAGCGGCTGCTTCCCAGCAAGCCCTTGCCGCCGGACAGGCGCGCGACAGCGTGCGCCACGAGGTTCGCGTGGGGATGAAGCCCCAGCTCGATCTGCTCGATGCCGAACGCGAGGCAACCGCCGCAGCGGTCAGCGAAGCTCGCGCGCGAAGCGATCGCATCGTCGCGGCTTACCGACTGCTTGCCCTTCTCGGACGCTGAACTTTACAGGAGACGATATGCACAAGGACTGGCCGAAAATGGCGACCGAGCTGAATGGCGCCATCAAGGAAGTGCGGCTCGGCACGCCCGAAGTGATGCAGGCCTTTTCCGCCATGGCGACTGCGGCCACCAAGGCCGGGGCGCTCGATGCCAAGACCAAGGAACTGATCGCTCTTGCCATCTCGGTCGCCATCCGCTGCGACGGCTGCGTTGCCTTCCATTCGAAGGCCGCCGTCAAGCACGGCGCCACGCGCGATGAAGTGATGGAGACGATGGGCATGGCGCTCTACATGGGCGCTGGCCCCAGCCTCATGTATGCCGCGCAGGCGGTCGAGGCCTTCGATCAGTTCTCCGATCAAGCGAAACAATAATACGCCGTGAAATCGAAACAGCCGAACACTTGACCGGCAGTGCGCCGAACCGGTCGCGAATTTCGCGACCGGGAACCACGATCATGAACTGGTCGGTGGAGTACGCTCAAGTTCAACGCAAGGTTCAGGAGGCTGCACGGACCTGCGAATAGAGCCGCCGGATGTCTTCGGGTCGCGCAAGATCGTGCCCCGGATTCATCACGGCCGCCGCGCCTGCCGCGATGCCGAAGCGGAACGCTTCTTCGATCTCCCAGCCTGAGGAGATAGCAAAGACCATCGCCGAAAGGAAACTGTCGCCCGCGCCGACCGCGCTTCTGACCTCGATGTCCACTGCGGGAAGCAGGAGTTGGCGCTCGGCCGAGGCAAGGAGAGCGCCCTCGTGCCCCATCGTCACCGCCACATATTGCGCATGACCGCCCCCGACGATCTGCATGGCCGCCCGTCCCACCGACTCCGTGTCGGGAAGATCCCGACCGGTGAACTGGCGCAACTCGCCAATGCTGGGCTTGACGAGGAAGACGCCGCCTTGCTCAAGGCCTCCGCGCAGGCCAGCGCCTGAACTGTCGAGCACGACCGGTATACTGCGTTCCGTCATCATCGCGACGACCTGGCCATAGAAATCATCCGGAATGCCGGGTGAGAGCGAACCGCTCGCGACCAGATAGTCACATTGTGCCGTCTGGAGCTGATTGAGGCACTGCCGCCATTCTGCAGGTTCGACCATCGGTCCGGACGGAACGAGGCGATATTCCTTCCCGCTTTCGCGCTCGAGCACTGCGGTGGCCACCCTGGTATGCCCCTTGATCGGGATACGGTTGCGCACCAGCTGGTGCAGGTCGAGCAGACCATCGAGCGCGTGGCCGGTTGCACCGCCCGAAAGATAGTAGCTCCGCGCGTTCCCGCCGAGCCGGACATAGACACGGGCCACGTTGATTCCCCCGCCACCCGGCGAATAGAATTCTGTCTTCGTCCGCATTTTACGGGTGTGGTAGACATGATCGACTTCATAGGCGACGTCGATCGTCGGGTTCAGGGTGAGGGTCGCGATGTTCATCATGGCCGCCATTGAGGGACCCGGATGGGCTCGGGTCTATCCGGGATTTCCCTAATCGTTACGCTATCGCGGGTCCACGAATGCGAAGGCTCCGATCGAAAGGGTGCGAAGTTCTACCGGGATCGAAAGACCCGCGTTAGCAACCTGACAGCAGCAGCCACCGCCTGCGACCCAAAATCACTGGATAATAGACGAAAGGCGGGAAAATCGCGGCGTTGTCAAACGATGCTCTCGCGCTTTCCCTATCGGTTAAATCCGATCATTGATCAAATAGCCAAGATATAGCAAGTAGGCACTCACAAACATTCCACCCTCGAACCGCGAAATTTGGCGTCCGCTGATGAATACGGGAATGCAGGCCAGCGCGACCCCCAACATGACCGGGATGTCGACCCGGATCAGTTGCGCGCTGACCTCGATCCCGTTCGACGGAAACAGGCAGGCCGCGCCGAGAATCACCAGAATATTGTAAACGCTGCTGCCGATCAGATTGCCGATCGCGATGTCGCGCTCGCCACGAATCGTCGAAATGATCGTCGTAACGAGTTCAGGAGCGGAAGTACCGATCGCAACGATCGTCAGTCCGATGAAGGCGTCCGATACGTTCCACAACCGGGCAAGCGCGACCGCACCATCCACCAGCCAGTTGGCGCCCACGACGATCACGACGAGGCCGATGGCCAGCATCGCCATTGCGGAGAAACCGTGGCGGCGGGAAAAGCGCGGCGCCGCGAATTCCCGCGCGAACTCCAGCTTCACCGTGATGCTTTCCCGCCGGGCGACGCGAATGACGGTCAGCGTGAAGGCCATTCCCATCGTGATCAAAAACAGCCCCTCAAGGCGCGAGAGCACACCGTCCCAGGCAAAGACGAGTAGCGCGGCCGACGCGATGACGATGACAGGCAGTTCCAGACGCAGCGTCTGCATCCGAATGGCAAGTGGTTGCAGCATCGCGCTGAGGCCGAGGATAAGGAGAATGTTGACTGTGTTGGTGCCGGCGATGTTGCCAACCGCGAGCGAGCCGTTTCCCTGGAGCGCCGCCTCGATCCCGACGGCGAGTTCGGGCGTGCTCGTTCCCAGCGCCACGATCGTAAGGCCGATGAGCAGCGGCGAAACGCCCAGCCGCGCGGCCAGCGCCGAGCCTCCCCTCACCAGCCACTCCGCACCAGCGATCAGGGCGGCGAGCCCCATGAGGCTGGAAACGATCGCCAGCGTCATCCGGCCGGGTTCACCTTGCGCCTGGCGGGATCGGGTACGAGGAGGACATCGCCCGGGACCGCATCAAGGATCTTGCGCGCCGTACTGCCGATCATAGCCTCATAGACGAGGCCACCGCCATGGGTTCCAACGACCGTCAGGTGACGTGCGGCATTTTCCGCACGGTCGCGAAGCAGCGCTTCGGGAACCCCGTGCTCGATCATGCGCGTGACGTTCCGGGCCGCCACATCAGACAGTCCCGCTTCGGCAAGGAACTTGTCGGCCGCGGCCTCGCCATAACCCTCGAATTGCCGTTCGATTTCCGATCGGCCGAGATAGCCCGCGAAGGGCACATCGTAGGCGTGGAAAAGGGAGATAGCCGCATCGGGAAAAAAGCGGACGGCGGTCTCCAGAGCGATCCGGGCGGGCGCGGAGAAATCTGTCGCGACCACCATGGCGCGGTAAGGCTCGAAAGCGCGGTCGCGTACGATCAGGATCGGAACGGGCGCCTTGCGGATCAGCCGGTCCACGGTATCGCCGAGCAGCATCCGGGCGAGCGGCCCATCGCGAGCCACGCCGGTGACGATCAGGCCCGCCTCGCCCTTTCCGGCGATATCGAGGACGACCGGTGCCGGCGAGCCGGTTTCGACGTGGACCGAAATGTCGATTGGCGGCGCCTCGCGAACAAGGTCGTGGTAGATGCGATGGCGCGCCGCCCGCACCGGGTCTTCGAGAGGCCGACGCCAGGACGGCAGATCGCCGAGTCGGACGGACAGCATCCCGTCTTCCGGCGGGTTCAGCGCGTGGATGACCATAAGCTCCGCCCGCCATGCCTGGGCTACCAGCAGGGCGCGATCGAAGGCACGGTCGCAACGATGGCTGAGGTCGGTCGCGAGCGCGATGCATTTAGGGAAACCGTCACGCGTCATGGCATGTCCTCCTGATTATTAAGTTCGCTAAACCAGCCCAGTCGCCGCATCACATGCTTCTCCAACTCCAGCAGCAGCATGAGAAGCATGCCGCACGCCACCAGCAACGCCCAGTCCGCGAAGCCGAGCGGCCGCGAATGGAAGATTGCGTTCATGAACGGCGCATAGGTGAAGAACGCCTGGCCGATGACGAGAACGCCGATCGCGATCAACACGGCGGGGGTACCGATCGCGCCGCGCCATGTCAGGGACGTCATGTGGAGATAGCGGACGTTGAAGAGGTAGAAGATCTCCGCGATGATGAACATGTTGACGACCATGGTGCGCGCCATCTCCAGGCTCCGGCCTTGCGCCAGAACATGGAAAAAGATTCCGAGAGTGACGGCCGCGAACAGCACAGAGACGAGAAGGACACGCCAAAGCAGGAACGGCGAAAGCAACGGCGCGCCGCGCTCCCGTGGCCGGCGCAACATCGCACCGGGTTCCGTGGGCTCGAACGCCAGCACGAGGCCGAGCGTGGCGGCGAGGACGAGGTTCACCCAGAGGATCTGCGTCGCCGTCATCGGCAGCGCGAAGCCCAGCAGGATCGCCAATACGACCGCCAGTGTTTCACCGCCGTTCGTAGGGATTTCCCAGGAAATGACCTTGCGAATGTTGTCGTAGACCGTTCGGCCTTCGCGAACGGCGCTGACGATCGAGGCAAAATTATCGTCGAGCAGCACCATGGAAGCCGCTTCTTTCGACGCTTCGGTGCCCTTGATGCCCATGGCGACCCCGACATCGGCCTGCTTGAGGGACGGCGCGTCGTTCACGCCGTCCCCCGTCATCGCGACGATCTTTCCCTGAGCCTGCAGCGCACGGACGATCCGCAATTTATGTTCCGGGCTGGTCCGGGCGAAGACCGAGACATCCACGACCGCTTGCTCCAGTTCGGTGTCCGGAAGCTTTTCCAGTTCCAGCCCGGTCAGCACGCGCGGGTCGTCGGCAAGGTCGAGTTGCCGGGCGATCGCCAGCGCCGTCGCCGCATGATCGCCAGTGATCATCTTGACGCCGATTCCGGCGGACCGGCATTCGGCGATGGCGTCCTTGACCTCCGCGCGAGGCGGATCGATGAAGCCGACAAGGCCCAGGAGGCACACGCCGGTCGAGAGATCTTCGAACAAGATCCGTTCGCTGCCGGCAGGCATTTCCTTCGCGCCGAAGGCGAGAACGCGCTCGCCCTCGCTTCCGGCGGTAGCGATGGAACTCTCCCAATAGGAACAATTGTCGGGCGCGGTCATCGCCAAGAGCGCTTCGGGCGCGCCCTTCACGAACAGCAAGCGCGTGCCGTTGGAACCCCGGTAGAGCGTCGCCATGAAGCG
The DNA here is from genome assembly GCF_003860345.1 of Caenibius tardaugens NBRC 16725. Classification (GTDB taxonomy): domain Bacteria; phylum Pseudomonadota; class Alphaproteobacteria; order Sphingomonadales; family Sphingomonadaceae; genus Caenibius; species Caenibius tardaugens. The sequence continues at coordinate 3,676,631 of NZ_CP034179.1, read as the reverse complement.
ATGCGCGGCGTCGAAGGGAATCTCGTCGAGCCGCTCCCATTCCGCCCGCTCCTGCTCCGGATCGATGGCCGCCTTCATTGCCAGGGCGAAGAGGGCCCCCTCCATCGGATCGCCCTCGACACGCCATTCCGCACCGACCTTGCGCAGCGCGGCATCGTTGCACAGCAGCCCGCAGCGGATCAGTGGCATCGCATCGGCCATAGCCTCTGCCTGGTCCCCGGACCCGACGATCCGGATTTGACCATCGGGAACATAGCCGGATCCGCTCGCGATCATCGTATGCCGCTCGGTGATGACGCGGCGGGCCGTCATTTCGTTGCGTGTGAGCGTGCCGGTCTTGTCGGTGCATATCACCGAGGTCGCGCCGAGCGTTTCGACGGCCGGGAGCTTTCGGATGACGGCGTTGCGCCCCGCCATCCGCCGCACGCCGATCGCGAGAGTAATCGTGATGACCGCCGGCAGCCCTTCCGGCACGATCCCCACGGCGAGCGCGACCACGGCGATCAGCGCGTCGATCCAATCGTAATTCCGCGCCAGAACGGCAAAGGCGAACAGCGCAAGCCCCCCCGCGAGTACGAACCAGGTGAAGCGCCGGGCAAAACGGTCGATCTGCTTCAGCAGCGGGGTTGCCAGTTGTTCGACCGACTGGATAAGCGAACTGATCCGTCCGATCTGCGTGCGAGATCCGGTGGCAACAGCGAGCCCGCTTGCGTGCCCAGCCGCAACCATCGTGCCCGAAAAGGCCATATTACGCCGATCCGCCAAATCGGTCTGCTCGGGCAGCACCGCTTCCTGCTTTTCGGCGGCCACCGATTCGCCCGTCAGCAGCGCCTCGTCGATAAGCATTCGCCGCGCATGGAGAAGCCTGAGATCGGCGGGAACGCGATCACCGGCCTCGATCATCACGAGATCGCCGGGCACGATCTCGCGGACGGGAATCGTTTGCCTCACGCCGTCACGCACCACGCTGGCCTTGGGCGCGATCATCTGCTGGATGGCCTCAAGCGCCTGTTCAGCCTTTCCTTCCTGGATATGCCCGATCACCGCATTCACGATCACGACGGCGACGATGACCACCGCGTCGATCATGTGATCGAGCAGCGCTGCGGCCAATGCCCCGGCAAGAAGCACATAGATCAACGTGTTATGGAATTGCGCGAGGAACCTAAGGAACACATTGCGACGCGCCGACCGGGGTAGCGCGTTCGGCCCAAAGCGGGCCGATTGCCGATCCACCTCCGGAGAAGAGAGACCCGCACAACCGACGTCGAGTGCCGTGGCAACTTCGCTGGTTGACAGCATATGCCAGCGCACTTCGGAGGTTTCCATGGGTCCTGACATCAAATCTCTTTCGTACTACATTAAACCATCTCGTGTTGAGCATGCGGAGCGAAGACCGTGCGGACCGGTTTCATTCCCGGCCCGCGGTTCCGCGCTTGCGTACCGCCGATTGAATGGGCTTCAATGCGCAAACAGCAGCGGCAGCGGCGCGCCAGTGAGCAGGTCGCGCGTGACGCCGCCCAGGATCATCTCGCGCAGGCGAGAGTGGCCATAAGCGCCAAGCGCGAGCATCCCGGCGCCACGCCGGTGAGCCGCTTCGACCAGCGCCTCCGCATCCGACACGTCACCGCCCTGGATGGGAACTACGGTCGACGTAAAGCCATGCCGGGCGAGATGGTGGGCGACATCGGCTCCCGGTTCGGAACCGTGGCCCTGGGCCGTCGGCTTCGCATCGAGGATGAGTATATCGATCCTTGCCCCAGGCGCCGCGAACATGGTCGCGTCGCGCAGCGCGTGCGTCGCCTCGCGGGTCGCATTCCAGCCGATCGCCAAGTGATCGATGGCGGCCGGTTTATAGCCGGTGGGCAGGATCAGAACGGGACGCCCAGATGCGAACAGGCAACGCTCAAGCGTATCACGTCGAATTGGCGGATGGTCGTAATTGTCCGAAGGACCGAACAGGACGAGGTCGGCATAACGGGCATAGACCGCGGTCTTGGCGAAGATCACCGCCGGCTGGTCCGAAATCGTCCTCACCTCTACGTTCGTGGAGCGGGCGAGCATCGCGATCCGCTGCTGCTTCGCCTCCACCGCTTCAGTATAATCGGGAAGAAGTACATAAGGCAGTGCAACCGTCAGGGCATAGTCGCTCGCGGGGAGAGCCGACAGCACGACGATGGCAAGGCTGGCGTCGTGGAACTCGGCAAAGGCAAGCGCATCGCGCAAAAACCGCTCGTCCTTGTCTCCGGTATCGACGACGGCGAGAATGTCCTTGATAGCCATATGTCCCTCCAGCTTTGAGCTATTCCTGCTACCCAGCGCCGTGATGGGATTCATTCGGGTGTTATACGTAGCCGACCGGCGCCCCCTTCCATCTGCCGGGCCAGCGCATCGCCAAGCAGTGCGCCAAGAGTGATCGCGTTACTGGCATGCGAGATACTTTCGGTCGTAACCATGCGGCAGCCGACTTCCCTGAGCAAAGCCTCGGCACCAGCCGCGAAGAGGCCGTGAACAGCCAGGCAGATCGGCGGAGGGAAGCCCTGGTCGATGATCTCGCGCGCGGCGTTGGCAAGGGTGTGTCCCGACGAGATCACGTCATCGACGAGGATCGGCGTGCGGCCTTTCCATGCCCCCAGGTCCGAGGCCGCGATAAGGACGTCCCGATCACCGCGCCGCGATTTCGCGAAGACCGCATGGGGCGCTCCGATAAGCCTGGCGATTGCGCCCGCCCACTGCTCGCTCTCGCTGTCGGGTCCTATGATGAGCGGTGCATCGACATTGGCCCGGACCCAGTCCGCCAGAAGCGGAGATGCCGCGAGCGAAGCCGTCTCCATCGAATAGATCTCCCCCAGATCCGCGTAGCGGTGGAGATGCGGATCGACGGTCACGAGCCCATCGAACTCGGATGAAAGGAGCTGGGCGAACTGGCGGGACGTCAGCGCTTCGCCATCCTTGAACCGCCGATCCTGTCGCATATAGGCAAGATAAGGCGCCACGAGATGGACCGACCGCGCCCCGCTCTCGCGCAGCAGCCTTGCAGCAAAGAGCAGCCGCATGATCTGGTCGTCGGGCCGCGCGAGCGTGCATATGACGGCCACGGCTGATCCCGACACCCCGGAGCGGAGCCGGACATAGCTCTCCTGATCGGGAAACCGGCGAACCTCGAGCGTGCCTGTCGCCCACCCGGTATGTTCCGCGATGGATGCGGTCAGCCGTTCGTTCCCGGGCATGGAAAACAGCATCGCCGTCATGGCACGATCGCAAGCATGTCGGCATTGGCGGCGGCGTAGGTCAGCGCATAAGCCATTTCACCCTGCGACTGGGCGTGGAGGGTCAGCAAAGGCTGGCCAGCGATAACGTCGTCGCCCAGGCGAACATGAAGAAGCATGCCCGCGGCCGGCGAGTCGGGCGCGCCCGCCAGCTTCGCAAGGCGCGCTATCCGGCGATTGTCGATATGGGTGACGCGGCCGCTATGCGCCGCCAGGATCGGATGGGTGAGCCTGGCCGTGGGCGGGGTGCGCATGCCGCCCTGGGCCTGGCATATCCTTTGGAACCTGTCCCAGGCGCTGCCGTCGGCCAATGTGCGTTCGGCGCGCGCGCGTCCCTGGCCTTCTTCCGCGACCTTCCCGAGTTCGAGCACCACGCCGGCGAGCGTGCAGGCGCGGTCCCGAAGGTCCGGCGGAGCATCGGCATCGCCTGTCAGCACCGCCAGCACGTCGCGCGCCTCCAGGGCGGGCCCGATCGCCCGGCCGACGGGCTGGGTGCCATCGGTCTGGACACAGCGGATAACAAGGCCAAAACGGGCGGCGACGGCGCCAAGCGTGGCTTCCAGCCGTTCGGCCGCCGCGACGCTGCGCACCTTGGCGGTCGGCCCGATCGGAATGTCGAGCACCACATGGGTCGCGCCCGCCGCTATCTTCTTCGACAGAACGGAGGCGATGAGCTGCCCCTCCGTATCGATGTCGAGCGCGCGTTCCACGCCGATGAAGATGTCATCGGCGGGACTGAGGCAGACCGCGCCGCCCCAGGCGAGGCAGCCGCCCTCGACCGCCACCACGCGCTGCATGGCGCCAAGGTCGAGATCGACCCGGGTGAGCGTCTCCATGGTATCGGCCGTTCCCGCCGGGGACGTGATCGCCCGCGACGACGTCTTGGGCATGGTCAGACCGCAGGCGGCAGCGATGGCGACGACGATCGGGCTCGTGCGGTTGCCCGGCAGACCGCCAACGCAATGCTTGTCGACGACGATCTCGCTCGGCCAGCGCAAACGGTCGCCGGCCTCGACCATCGCCCTGGTGAGATGGTAGGTCTCGTCCTCGTCGAAGGGAAGCGTGGCGGTAGCCGTGAGGAAGGCGGCGAGGTGCACATCGGCATAGCGGCCCGCCACCACGTCACCGACGATGCTGGTCAGCGCGGCCCCGTTCAGCCTGTGTCCGTAGATGCGCTGGCGGACGCAGGCGATCGATTCGAGGGGCGGCGCATGACCGACCTGGACAACGGTTCCCTCCTCCACGCCAAGCGCGACCCAGGCCGCTTCGGACAGACCGATCTCGTCGCCGGCCAGGAAGTCGCCCTCCACCTGATAGAGCGTGGCCGCGATCGGCTGGCTGCCGTTGCGGATATAGACCTGGGTGTGCGCGGCAAGGCCCTCGGCATGGCACACCGGGCTGTCGGTCCGCATGATCGCGACCAGCTCATGATGCGTGTGAAGGCGCAGCCGGCGCGCGCGCGCGAACGATGGTTCCGCCGGTTCGGAACTCCCTATATTCGGATGGAATTGCTGCGCATCGCCCGGAATATCGCTGGAAACCCCGATCACGTGTCGATCACCACCTTCAAGGCATGAGTATCGGCTGCGCGCGCGAACGTCTCATACGCCTCCAACATGTCCGACAACGCGAAACGATGGGTGACGAGCTGTTCGGGCCGCAGGCGCTTGGCCTCGACCGTCTTCAGGAGCATCGGCGTGCTGACGGTGTCGACGAGCCGGGTGGTGATGGTGATGTTGCGCGACCAGAGTTCCTCCAGATGGAGGTCGACCTTGGCGCCGTGGACACCGACATTGGCAATTACCCCGCCGGGCGCGACCAGTTCTTCGCATAACGCGAATGTCGCAGGGATCCCGACTGCTTCGATAGCCGTATCGACCCCCTTGCCGTCGGTGAGCTCTCGAACCAGGCTCACGACCGGATCACGTCCGCTGTTGAACGTGTCCGTCGCGCCGAACTTGCGCGCGACGGCGAGGCGATTGTCGTCGAGATCGATCATGATGATCCGGGCCGGTGCATAAAATTGCGCAGTCAGCAGGGTCGCCAGGCCGATCGGTCCAGCGCCGACGATCGCGACGCTGCTGCCCGGTGCAACCTTCCCGTTCAGGACGCCGCACTCATAGCCCGTCGGAAGAATGTCGCTCAGCATGACGAGGGCATCCTCATCGGCCCCCGGCGGGATCGCGTGAAGGCTGTTGTCGGCATGGGGGATGCGCACGAATTCGGCTTGCGTGCCATCGATCCTGTTGCCCAATATCCAGCCGCCCTCGACGCAATGCGAATACATGCCGCGCCGGCAATATTCACACCGGGCACAAGAGGTGATGCAGGAGATCAGGACATGATCTCCGGGCTTGAAGGCTCCAACCGCGGTTCCGACCTCCTCCACGATCCCGACACCCTCATGTCCGAGGATCCTGCCCGGCTCGCACGTCGGCACATCCCCCTTCAGGATGTGCAGGTCGGTGCCGCAAATGGTGGTCTTCGTGATCCGCACGATCGCATCGCCGGGTGCCTGCAAGGCCGGCCTCGGGCGATCCTCGAGACTCTTCTCGCCGGGGCCATGATAAACGAGAGCTTTCATGATCTCCTCCGTTCAACCGTTAGACGGGTTCGCCAGTCAGTGTACGAAAACGATCGGCAGGCGCTGATGATCGATCAGTTCCCGCGTCACGCCGCCAAGCACGAACTCGAGTGCGCGCGAACGCCCATAGCCACCGATCACGAGCACATCGGCTTTCTGCTCCACTGCGTAATTCTGAAGGACAGCCGACGTATCCTTACCGGATGAGCTGATCGGACAAACGCCGCCGCTATGGCCATGTCGCGCGAAAAGGCGGGCGATCTGGACACCGCCCCGGTGCTCCCCGGATTCGACACCCGGATCATCGACAATCGCAACGTCGATACGGGCATCGGGTTCGGCCAGATTGAGAAGCGCCCTCGCGGCGCGGAACGATTCAAGTGATGCGTTCCAGCCCAATACGGCGTGATCGATGGGACCAGGATTCCAGGAGGCCGGCAAAATGACCGTCGGCACGCCCGTAAACAGAAGCGCCTCGGAGATACGGCGCCTCAAGCCATCCCTTTGCCAGCGCCCGACACCCGGAATCAGCGCGATATCCGCGTACTGGCCTTCAGCCTTCACGAGACCGGGTATCAGCCCGCTGGCCTCGAACACCGAGTGAACCTCTACTTCGATCGCGGTATTCCTGGTTCGTTCGCGAACGGCCGCCAGATGTTCGTCGCGCTGGTCCTCGGATACCGTGATGGCCTGCGCGAAAGCCATGGCATCGGCCGCCGCGGCGAATGCGAGATTTTCGGTCACGACGACGATCGTAAGCGCCGCTTCATGCATACCGGCATAGGCAAGCGCCTGATCAACGGCGGTCAGGGAATGCTCTGCACCGTCCACGACGACGAGCACATGTTTGATCTGTGAAATGCTGCTCATGATCGCATCATGGCCCCGGCCATTGATGACCGCACTCCGTAACTTTACAGAGGCACCGCGTGACGCGCACTCGCCCCTGGGGCCGTGAAGAGGGCGCTTCGCGGCGAGTGCATACGCAAGCCTTCGCGTAGTTCGATGGCACCAGGACGGCCGCTCCAACAACGGCGCCACTGCGCAACCGCTCAAGCGCGACATTGGCTTGAGCCAGCGGAAAGACCGTCGTCACGGATTTGACGTTGGCTTTCTGCGCGATCTCGAAAAAGCTTGTGCCGTCTTCGCGGGTCAGATTAGCACTACTTTGGCAGATTTTGCCGAGGAGTTTCCAAAGGACTACGTCCGCAGTGCGGACATGGCCGATCGGGCGGCTTGGAGAGGCGGTCAATGATGGCTTGCCGGATCGCCGGCAAGCTCGGCTTCGGTGGCGGCCCGGCGATTCTTTTTCCCCCCTTTGGCTTGCTTGAGGCGTAGTGACTGGAGGAAGGCGAAGGCGATCATGGACATCAGCGCGTGCCGGTGCAGGCCCTTCCATGATCGGCCCTCGAAGTGATCGAGCCCGAGTTCTTCCTTGAGTTGCTGATGCGCCTGTTCGCAGATCCAGCGGGCCTTGATGGCGCCGGCAAGCTGCTTGATCGGAGTATCGACTGGGAGGTTGGTGAGGTAGTATTTGCGCTCGCCGGTTGAGCGATGCTCGCCAATGAGCCACACTTCCTCGCCCGGCAGGTGCTGGGCGCCCATGTCATGAATGCGCTGCGGCGGACCGTCAGCAACCTTGACGCGGACCGCGGCGAAACGGGCCGAGAGTTGACCTTTGGTTCCACGCCGCCAGCTGACCTTGCGCCATGGCACAGTCTCCAACATCGCCTGCGCCGATACGGACGTGATGTTGGGTATCGCGTTCTTGCGAGGGCGGCCCCGGCCAGCGACCGGAAAGACCATCGCGACGTCGGCGGGGTAGACCTTCTGCTTGAAGGGTATGCCAACTGCCCAGGTGAGGCCACGCTTGCTCAGGCCCTGCCGGAACGGCGCGGAAAGGCCGTATCCTGCGTCGGCAAGCACGCAGCCGAAGCGGACGCCGGCTGCGTGAACCCTGTCGATCTCGGCCAGCGCAATCTCCGGCTTGGTCCGGTAGTGCCGGAAGTCCTCGGGAACTCCGGCACGTTCCAGGCGAGCCATATCGCTCGTCCAACTTTCCGGCAGGAACAGGCGCAAGCCCACCATGACTGGCACCTCGCCCGAAGCCAGAGTCAGCGACACCAGCGTCTGGCAGTTGGCGTTTTTGCCGAGGGCCGAAGCATATTGCGGCGCCACGCCAACCGAATGCCGTCCCTTCTTAGGCAAGGCCGTGTCGTCGATGATCAGCCAGGCGTCATTGGCACCCACCTGCCGGTCGGCTTCGGCAAGCAGCGCCATCTCCAGTGGTGCTTCATCCCAGACGCCGCTGCCGATGAAGTGGTGCAGCTTGTCGTAGCTGACATCGCCATCCCGCGCCGCCATCGGCTGCACGCTCTTGCGGTCACCAGGTCCAATCAGACCTGCTATGTAGGCAGGGCACATCCGACCGCGCGTCTTGTTCCGCAAAGCCACGACAAACGGCGCAAGCCATGCGTCCAGTTCGCTCCGCCAATCCCCGTTCATCGCCAGCCCCCATAAAAGCTGGCTCCCCATGAATCAGGGATTCTGCCCTTTGGGAATCCCGAAAATCACATTTCTGCCAAAGTAGTGTTAGGCTCAGGACCCATTGATTGGCTGAGTGGTCTGTGATTCAGGCTCCGCAAGGAGACTGAGCGTGAGTGACCTGTACTGGCTGACCGACGAGCAGATGGCGCGACTTTCGCCGTATTTTCCCAAGAGCCACGGCAAACCTCGTGTGGATGACAGGCGGGTCCTGAGCGGGATCATCTTCGTCAATCGGAACGGCCTGCGTTGGCGGGATGCTCCCAGGGAATACGGGCCGCACAAGACGCTCTACAACCGTTGGAAGCGCTGGGGCGAGATGGGTGTCTTCGGGCGCATGATGGAAGGCCTCGCTGCCGAACGCGCAGAGCCAACGACCGTCATGATCGATGCGACCTATCTGAAGGCACACCGCACGGCTTCGAGCCTGCGGGTAAAAAAGGGGATCGCGGCCGCCTGATCGGACGCACGAAGGGCGGCATGAATACCAAGCTTCACGCCATCACCGATGCCCATGGCCGCCCCTTGAGCTTCTTCATCACCGCTGGACAGATCAGCGATTATACCGGCGCGGCAGCCTTGCTCGACGATCTGCCCAAGGCGCAATGGATGCTTGCCGACCGGGGCTATGACGCCGAATGGTTCCGGGACGCACTCGAGCAAAAAGGCATCAAACCCTGCATTCCCGGCCGGAAATCTCGATCCTTGCCCGTCAAATACGACAAGCGCCGATACAAACGCCGTAACCGCATCGAGATCATGTTTGGTCGCCTCAAGGACTGGCGACGCGTGGCAACGCGATACGACCGCTGCCCGACCGTCTTCTTCTCCGCTCTCGCGCTCGCGGCAACAGTGCTCTTCTGGCTCTGATCAACGAGTCCTGAGCCTAGCCACCGATGCAATGGTTCGCTCACCCCAGAGGTCAGCATAGGGGAACGACGGAATGTCGCTCATGTGGATCCCTGCGCAGATCACCCTGCCTCCCTTGTGGATTGCACGCAGCGCGCGCGGAACAAGATCACCGACGGGGGCAAAGAGGATCGCCGCATCGAGTTCCACGGGCGGGTCATCCTCCGATGATCCGGCCCAGGCGCAGCCGAGTGATCGCGCAAAAGCCTGTCCCTCGTCGTCTCCCGCCCTGGTAAAGGCATAAACCGCCCGGCCCTGCCACAGCGCAATCTGGGCGATGATATGCGCGGCGGCGCCAAATCCGTAGAGACCGATCCGCGTTCCCTCCCCCGCAGCGCGCAGGGACCGCCAGCCGATCAGCCCGGCGCACAGCAAGGGCGCGGCTTCTTCATTGGAAAAGGCGTCGGGTATCCTGAAGCAGAAGCGAGCGTCCGCAACCGTATGGGTCGCATAACCGCCATCCCGGGTGCATCCCGTGAATGCGGGACTATCGCACAGATTTTCATGACCTGTTCGGCAATAGTCGCAATGGCCGCAGCTATGTCCGAGCCAGGGAACGCCGACGCGATCACCGATCGCGACATCGGCGACCCCTTCCCCCGCCGCAACAACGATGCCGACAATTTCGTGCCCGGGAACGATGGGGAGGCGGGATTCGATCTCCCCATCGACGATATGCAGATCGGTTCGGCAGACGCCGCAAGCAGCGACCTCGATGAGAAGCTCGCCTCGACCAGGCGTTGGAACCTGTCGCGCGACGAGCCGCAGCGGCGTGCCGACCGCTTCGAGCTGCATCGCGAACATCTCGGTCATAGTGATTTCTTCGCCTGTTCGCGCCGCGGGGTCACGCTGCCGACGCGGCACGCGCCGCCATGCCCTGCGCCATGTTCGACAAGGCTTCGGCCATCTTGACGCCCAGGGCAGGATCTACCGTCGAATCAGCGATGGCGCGGCGCATCGCGTCACACCACTGATCCGCTGTCTCACCAGTGATCGGCAGGCGCGCATGGGCCGACATCATGCAAACGCCAGGGTGATCATCAAACCAATCTCGCGGTCCGCCCAGCCATGCGTTGAGAAAACCGGCAAGCGAAACGCGCATCGGCCCCAACTCCGGGGCGTGTAGCGCACGCAACTCCCGATAGGCGTCCTCCTGATCCATCAGATCATAGAAGCGGTCTACGATATTCCGGACGACGACGGCCCCTCCAACCAGATCATAGGGCGCCTGCTGTTTCTGTTCCGCTGCTGTCACACGTTTCTCCTGTTATGCTGCGCACTCCCTTTTGGTCGAGCGTCGTTTCAAATGCGCTTTCCCACGCCCGTCAGCCTGGCAAGCGCGCCAGTCAGCGCATGTTCCCGCAGGGGCTTTTCCAGAACATGGGCGAACCCCTGCGCCAAGGCACGCTCGGTCAGTTCGGCCGATGGGAACGCGGTGATGAGTATGGCTGGACCCGGCCAGCCACGTTCGCGCAGGCGGCAAAGCACCTCGATGCCATCGCTCTGCTCCAATCGAAAATCAGCAACGAAGCAGCAGGCATCCCCCGATAACGGATCGTCCAGAAGCGCCGCACCAGCCGCATAGGCCCGGACGTCAAAACCCTGCGCACGAAAGAGAAGCTGCAGTGAACGGCGAACACCGGCGTCATCCTCGACCAGAAGAAGACGCGGGCGTTCCCGCAACGGGGCCGCAATATTCTCGCCTGACATCTCACACCATCGGCCCAGCGGCATTGCTGGTCCCTCGGACGATGTCAGGAAACGATCCCCGGGTCGCTACGTAAGTGTCCCGATCCTCAGCCCGTGATCCCCGCGGAAAACGCGATACGGAGCGCCTCCGACAGGCTGCGAACGCCCAGCTTGGTCATGAGGTTGGCGCGATGCACCTCTACGGTGCGCGGCGAAATCCCAAGATCATAAGCGATCGTCTTGTTTGGCAGTCCTCGCGCAAGCCCCTTGAGCACATCCTGTTCGCGCCCGGACAGAGCGGCGACGCGGATCGTTGCGTCGGCGGCGCGGGTTGCCCTGCCTTCAACGTCGGCAAGCCGTTCGAAGGCACTTTCAATAGCCGCGAGCAACACCGCCTTCTCGAACGGTTTCTCGATGAAGTCGACTGCGCCGGCCTTCATCGCGCTTACAGCGATCGACACATCGCCATGCCCAGTCAGGATGATGACGGGCATCGCGATACCGCGTTCGTTCAATTCCTTTTGGACTTCGAGCCCATCCATCTGAGGCATACGCACATCGAGGAGAATGCAGCCCTCGGCCGCGTTCCTCACGTCTTTCAGAAATTCAACACCGGAGGACCAGGTTTCGACCGAGAAACCTGATTTCTTGAGCATGAAACCGGCAGATCGACGGATTGCATCTTCATCGTCGACGATGTGGACGATCCGCTTATCCTCCATAAGATTGCTCCCTATCTGCCCTGACCAGTGTGAAATGGAATTGCGTGCCGCCCCCTTCCGCAGGCTCCATCCAGATGCGCCCGCCATTGGCTTCGACAATCGTTCGACAAATCGAAAGACCCAACCCCATGCCGTCCGACTTGGTGCTGACAAAGGCCTTGAAGAGTTGGGCAGCGACCTCGGGGGCCATTCCCGTGCCGGTATCGGACACCGTGACACGCACAAAACCCGCCTGGTCGGGACCGGTGCGGATGGTGAGCACAGGCCTGGCGCGCGCATTCATGGCCTCGACCGCATTGCGGATCAAGTTCACGAGGACCTGCTGGATCTGGACCTTATCGACGAGGACCGTCGCAGCTTCGTGATCGATGTCCATGCGGGTTTCGATCGATTTCTCGCCCGCGCCCATCAGGCCGAAGGCAGCCGCTTCGTTGATAAGGTTAGGCAAGTTCTCGACAGTCTTCTCGACCTCCCCCCTGGCAACGAAATCACGCAAACGGCGCACGATATGACCCGCGCGCATCGCTTCCCCCGCGGCGTCTGTCAGCGCCTCCCGGATGTCGGGCAGATCATCGGGATCTGGCTGGTCGAGCAGGTCCCGGACCGCTTCGAGATAGTTGGCTACGGCGGTGATCGGCTGATTCAGCTCATGGGCGAGCGTCGACGCCATCGTCCCCATCGCGCTGACGCGCGCGACGTGGATCAGTTCGGATTGAAGCTGCTCTAGCCGCTCCTGTGTCCTTTGGCGATCCGTCAGATCGCGAATGAAGCCGGTGAACAGCCGCTGGCTCTCGCCGGCCGCTTCTCCAACCGACAACTCCATCGGGAAGGTCGTCCCATCCTTTCGCAGTGCAAAAACCACGCGTCCGATCCCGATGATGCGCCGCTCTCCTGTACGCAGATAGCGCTCGAGAAAACCGTCATGGCGTTCGCGATAAGGCGAGGGCATCAACATGCTGACATTGGAACCCAGGACTTCCTCCTGAGTGTAACCGAACAAACGCTCGGCCGCCGTGCTGAACGACACCATCGTGCCGCCTTCATCGATGACGATCATTGCATCGGGGACCGTCGACAAAATCGAACGAAGATGCGCTTCACTGTTGCGAAGAGAGCTCAGCGTTGCTCGCTGGTCGGTGATGTCGTGGACAACTGTCGCGAAACCGCCCAACGATCCGTCGGGTTTTTTCAACGCGGTGATGGAAATGTGAGCCAGAAACTCACTGCCATCCTTACGAATCTGCCACTCGTCGATCTCGATCTTGCCACGGTGTTGTGCTTCGGCAAGCAAGGACGTCGGCTTGCCGCTGGCGACGACATCGGCCGGATAAAACCGATCTGTAAGCTGGCCGGCCATCTCGACCTCTGTCCAGCCTTTCAGACGCTCGGCGCCCCCGTTCCAGATCGTGACCCGCCCTTCAGCATCGAGCATATAGATCGCATAATCTTCCGCCCCATCGATGAGCAGGTTCAGTTCTGCGGCCAGCATCCTCGTCCCGTCCGCGAGATCGCGAGCGCGTGAGAGAGTACGATGGTGATTCCGCCAAAGCAGAGCCATGGCGGCGAGAAACAGGAACAGGGCAACCCACTGTTCTGCCACGGTCGGCCAACCGTCAACGATTGCGAGCGTCGTAAGGGTAACGAGCGTGACGCCCGCCAACACCACGATATCCGGCCTGAGCGCCACGAGCACCATACCGGCCACGCCGAGAGAGACGAAATAATGAACGCTCTCGTCGATCTGCCGGCCAAGCTGCCATCGTGTGACCACCGCGATGACGGCGATAGCCAGTCCCGCGAGGGACGCGGTCAAAAGCCGGGCATGGATCGAACGGTCAACCAGTGGCGCAATGGCACCCGCTTGCCATGAATGGAGGAATTTCCCGGATCGCGGAGCGGTTTTAATGATGACTCTGCCTCTTCGTCGTCAGAAGGAAGCAGCAAGCGCTGATACCCCTTTCTGTCTCAAGCCTATCAACAGCGCCTCGTGCGATCCATTAAAATTGGCAACCATCTCAACGATGATGTTACTTGCTTTGGAGTTCAGCGCTGGAAACATGTCCAGACCGTCGCATCCACGAGCTTCAAACCGTCGGCGTTCTTTAGGCCGGGCTCTTCGGATTGTCATCATCCGTGCAACTTGCGCGCTGCTACCTGAACCAATGGACCCGCGGGTCCATTGTGAGATGGTGAGCGCCCCAAACGCCCCTCAGTAACTTTCCGGATAGAGCCCACCCAGGCAACCGCATAGCCTCCTCCTCGCTCGAGGGCCGGATCGCTGTTGGCCTGATTCATCGGCCATCCCCCCCCCCCGCCCAATCCGGACCTCGAGCATTCATTTCGCAGGAGGTCCGCCATGAATGATCAGGTTCCAGCGACCACGTCCAAGGCCAATCCGATCAGCCCAATTCTCGATCATCCGGTTGATTGGCTTCGCACGGAGATTGACCGCCTCTTCGAAGATTTTGGCCGCCCCGCCGCCAGTCTGTTCGGTGTCGGCAATCGATCTTCAATCGCGCCAGTTCCGGCTGTTGAACTTGTCGATGAGGACAAGGCCTATCGCCTCACCGCCGAGCTCCCTGGCCTGTCCGATGATGATATCGATATCAGCGTCGCTGACGGTCTCCTGACGATAGCCGGCGAAAAGAAGGAGGAGACCGAACGCAAGGACAAGGGCTATGTATTCAGCGAACGGCGATATGGCTCCTTCCGGCGCCAGGTATCCTTGCCCAGCGACGTTGACCCGAACGGGATCACCGCTGCATTCAAGGATGGTGTCCTCACCGTCACACTGACCAAGGATGAAAATGCGCCAGCGCGGAGTCGGAAGATCGAAATCGGGCAGGCATAGCAGTTTGCCGGAGGCTTCGACGGGACCTCGGCACCACGCAGACCCGCAAGCCGACGTCATAACCCTTCTCGAGGGACGAGCCTTCGGCTCTGGAGAGACCATGCGTCGGATCGACACGCATGCGGCGCGTGTGTTCCTCGTCGGCGATCGTGCATGGAAGCTCAAGCGTGCCGTCCAGTTCGACTATCTGGATTTTTCAACCGCCGATAGACGCCGCGCCGCCCTGGAAGCGGAGCTACGGCTTAATCGCAGGACCGCGCCGGAACTCTACCTGGCGGTTCGCCCGGTATCCAAGAATTCGGCGGGCTGCCTGAACCTCGATGGCGAGGGAGAACCTGTCGATTGGCTTCTGGAGATGCGCCGCTTTCCCGATGACGCCTTGCTCGATCATGTGGCAACCCAAGGTGGCCTGACCGATGTGCTGATCACGCAGCTCGCAGACCGGATCAAGGCATTTCATGATGGCGCCGAGACTTGCCTGTCCGGATCGGGGCGCAGCCGTTTGGAAGCCGTCATTGCCGGGAATGATCGAAGCATGGCTCGATTCCCCGACATTCTTCCCGCTCGGCTCGTGAGAGACCTGATCGACAGGCAAGTCGCCCTGCTGGCCCAGCACTCCGATCTGCTCGATTCACGTGCGCGAAGCGGGCGCGTGAGACATGGCCATGGCGATCTGCATCTGGGTAACATTGCCGTGATCGACGGGAGCCCCGTCCTGTTCGACTGCCTGGAATTCAGTCCCGAACTTGCGACCGGCGATGTCCTTTACGACCTTGCGTTCCTACTCATGGATTTATGGGGCCGCGGCCTTCATTGCGAAGCGAATGCCCTGTTCAATCGCTATCTGGACATTTCCCCTCAAGACGAGGCCGGCGTGGCTCTTGTGCCATTGTTTCTTTCGATCCGAGCCGGGATTCGCGCCCATACATCGGCCGCACAGGCGAGCGATGGTTCAGACGAAGCTCTGACCCAAAAGGCCAGCGCCTATCTGACGCTGGCGCGCGCAGTGCTCGAACCGGTGCCCGCGCGGCTCGTCGCCATTGGCGGGCTCTCCGGGTCCGGCAAGTCCACAATAGCGAAACTGATCGGCCATTCCCTCGGCGAGGTTCCAGGCGCGCGTATTCTGAGATCCGATGTGCTGCGGAAGCGACTTGCCGGCGTGCCGCCAGAATCGCCGCTTCCCAAAGACGCATATACCCTGTCCGCGAACGCAGCGATTTACACAGAGCTGAGACGGCTGGCGGGACACATGCTTTACGCCGGGCATTCGGTGGTGGCCGACGCTGTCCATGCGAAGCCTGAAGAGCGCACGGCGATCCAGGAGGTCGCACTGCGACGAGATGCGCGCTTCGATGGCATATGGCTCAACGCGTCGCCGGATATGCTGACCGCGAGGGTATCCAGCCGGACACATGACGCTTCGGATGCCAACGCAGCTGTTGTCGCGATGCAGACCCGCTACGATCTGGGTCACATCAACTGGCACCGCGTCAACGCGGCGGATGACCGCAAGACGGTCGCAACGCAGGTCATGGACGTCCTGGATGTCCGCCATTTGTGACGGGGAATGATGCAAGCCGCGCATGTCGCCCCAGCCGAAGGGATTCTCCATCCGGTGAGGTCGCGATGCCGATCATTGTTCGGCGCGTGCGCAATCGATGCACAATGCTGCCTCCGGCCGTGCATCCAGCCGAGCCGGTGCAATCTGCGACCCACAACGAACGCATTCGCCATAGGTGCCCTTCGCAATTCGCTCCAGGGCACGATCGATCGAAGCGGCCTCCCGCACGATCAAGCTTGCCTCGGCTTCCAGACCCGCATCATCTTCGACTTCGACGGCCTGTTCCGATGAGTCCGCATTAAGGGGCTCAGCCAGATCCGCATTCACTCGCGTCAGCCGAGCGCGAAGTTCCGACAGTCGCTCTGTCAGGCGCTCTTCTATGGCGGCTGTGTCAGTCACGGAGATTCCTTCAGAACAGTAGGTACCGAAATCGGCTTGGGGTTCGGTGCAGATTTATAGCGCCTTCTTCAGACGCAGGTAAGCCGAACGAAGTTCATCAGCGAGCACCTGGAGCGCGGCCTTGATGTTACCGCCGCTCTCCTGAAGGCGAGCTTCTGCAACGAAATGGTGCCATTTGGTTTCGAGCTCGTCCCACTCCTCGCGAGCTTCCATCGCGCCCAGATGCACCTGGACCTTGGCTTCGTCCCGGAGCTTGGCAAGATCAGCCTTAAGTTCTTCAATGGTGCTCATCGGTCGCTCCCCGGCAACAAGGTGTTGAGAAGTGTTCCTGTAGCCGAGCCTGAAGCACTGGGCGCTACGTAAAGCACCGGATACACGTTGGCCCCAGTCCTGGATTGCTCTTCAGGCTCGCTGCGCAACCCGCACGACGACTATCCGCGTATGATCGTTCTCGGGGAACGGGATTCCGCGTGCGTCCCAGAGCGTCCCTTCAACCTCGATTACCGGTTCTTCGCTCTCCAGAGTATCATCCGTCTCGATCGTTACATGAATAGATCCACGGCCTCGCCGCAGGGTCAATTCGACGCTCTCCCAGTCCCTGGGCAAGACGGGGCGCACCTGAAGTTCGCCGCCCACGAGCCGAACGCCAAGAATCTCCTCTACCGCCAACCGCCATGTCCAGGCTGCGGCACCCGTGTACCAGGTCCAGCCACCTCGGCCGAGGTAGGGCTCCATGCCGGCAATGTCAGCCGCCACGACATAAGGCTCGGTTCGATAATGGGCGGCGCTGCGAGCCGTCGCGGCATGCTGAATAGGATTGATCCGGTCGAAGAGCGCCTTGGCCCCGTCACCATCCCCCGTGCGCGCGAGCGCGAGCGCGAGCCAGCTTGCCGCGTGAGTATACTGGCCTCCATTCTCGCGAATTCCCGGCGGATAGGCCTTGATATAACCCGGCTCACGCGGCGTGCGGTCAAAGGGCGGATCCAGCAGACGCACGAGACTGTCGTCATCCCGAACCAGATATCGTCTGGCCGAAGCGAGCGCCGATCGGGTACGCTCGACCTTGCCGGCACCCGACAATACGGACCACGACTGCGCGATGGAATCGATGCGGCATTCCTGTTCTTCCGACGCGCCCCATGGGCGGCCGTCGTCGTCGAATGCGCGCAAATACCATTCGCCATCCCACCCCGACCGTTCCACCGCGGCCGCGAGCGTCTCTGCGCGGCCGTTCCAATGGTCGCGGAACTCGTTCCGGTCCGCATCCACACAATGACGCGTGAAATTTCGGATGGTCGCGATGAGAAACCAGGCGAGCCATATGCTTTCGCCATGCCCCCGGTTGCCCACGCGATCCATGCCGTCATTCCAGTCCCCTGCACCAATCAGCGGGAGGCCATGAGACCCGAGGCGGTAGGCGTGGGAAAGCGCGCGCTCGCAATGAACGAACAGGGATTGCGTGTAGTCACTCACCTCGAAACGCGCATAGCGATCGGTTTCTTCGGCCGTGAGCGGGGGCGCCCGCAGAAAAGGAACCAGCTCGCTCAGGATGGTTTTGTCTCCGGTCGCCTCAACATAATGAGCAACGGCGTACGGTAGCCAGACCAGATCGTCCGAGCAGCGCGTGCGGACGCCGCGATCCAATGGCGGATGCCACCAATGCAGCACGTCGCCTTCCTCGAACTGATGGGCAGCCGCGGCAAGGATATGCTGCCGTGTTGCATTCGGATCGACATGGATCTGTGCCAGAACATCCTGCAGCTGGTCGCGAAAACCGAAAGCGCCGCTCGCCTGATAAAAGCCCGCGCGGGCGCGGATGCGGGCGCTGAGCGACTGGTGCGGCAACCACCGGTTGACCATCAGGTCAAAGGCGGGATCGGGCGTCTTGACCTGCACCGCGTCCAGCCTGTCCTTCCAGAAACCGGCACACTCCCGCGCCGCGGTCTCGAAGGCCGATGGGTCCTGCCAGCGACGGACAAGGTCACGCGCGTGATCCAGGTCGTCGCCCTGCCCCAGCACAAAGCAAACTTCTGCGGTTCCTTCAGCCGGGATATCAAGATGGACCTGCAGGGCGGCGCAGCAGTCGTCACCGGCAGCATGCTGCCGGTGACCAAGATCCCAGTTCAGAAGTCCGAGGGGACTGGTGGGGTCGGCGTCATCGCCGTGAAAATCGTAGCGTGAGGTGGTGAGCGTGTGGACCGGAAGTGTCGAAGCAAGAAAGGAGATGCGGTCGGCAAATTCGTCGGTCCAGGGATTTTGGCCGAGAATCGCGTGCGAGATCGGATCATAGAATGAGCGGCGCAGGGGCGCCTGTTCTCCTTGCACAGCGCCCATCAGCCATTCGGCATAGTAGGTAGCCGTGATCCGGCGCGGACGCGGCAACTGATTACGCAAGCGAAGCCGGACAAGCTTCACGGTGTCGTGCGTCGGCACGATGACGGAGAGCTCCTGTTCAAGGCCTTCGCTATGCCGGTGCCAGGACGTACGGTCGGGGCCGTGATCGATGCGGCATGCCGTGTCTCCACCGGCCGGAAGCGGCGTCGGCGTCCAGAGCCGTGCGTTTTCCTCATCGCGCAGATAAAGGCGTTCGCCTTGAGGATCTTCGACAGGGTCGTTGAACCACGGCGTGAGACGGTTTTCACCACTGTTTATCGCCCAGGTGAAGCCCAGACCGCCCTCGGTCACGATCGTCCCGAAGCCGTCGTTGGCGAGGACGTTGGCCCAGGGCGCAGGGGTCGGCGCACCGGGTTCCAGATAGATAGTATAGTCGCCCGTATCCGGATCGAAGCCTCCCCACCCATTATCGAATTGCAGATCAGCCGGGCGCGGTACGGGCGCCGTCATGATTGTACCGGAGTTCGCCCCGACCGGCGCGAACAGAGGGCCCGGATGCGGCGGCTGGTCGTATCGCGCAAGCTGGTCGACTAGGCTGCCGCCGGCTTCGTCAAGGATGAGGCGGGCAACCTGATCGAGAAGCGCCGCCCGCTCGCCATCGGATGGACCGATGCCGACGAGGTGTATCCCGGCATGGGTGCCAAGGCGATCCTGTAGCCCGGCATCCTTCAGCACTTCCAGAAGACGCTCGCGGACGGGCTCGATATAGCCCGACGTTCCTTCATGCGTCACCACCAGGTCGATCGGCATACCACGCTGCCGCATGAGCTTGTGGAAGGAGAGAAGCTGTCGAAGCAGGTCCTGCTGCTCCGCGGTTCCGGAACGCAGCATCAAAATAGGATGGTCGCCCGATATCCCGAGCGCCCAAAGGTCCCCGCGCCGAAATGTGCGCGCGCCGGCCGATCCCGGCTCTGCCGCTCTGGTGAGAAGAGTGGACAGCAACGCCTGCGCCTGCGGCACGATGTGCGGCTGCAGGCCCAGCTTGTGCATCTCGCGCGCCGCCGCACTTGCCGTATCGCTCACAGCCCAGTCGAGTGACGGCAGGGTGGTAAAGCGCTCGGCAAGTTCGAGGGCCGATTGCCGGGATCCAGCCGCAATGGTGACGAAGGCGAATTCACGTCGCGCGCGCGGAGGCAGTTCCACCGTCATCCTGATCGCGCAGATCGGATCAAGCGTCCAGCCGAGCGGGCCACCAGGCAGTTCCCCGGTCAACAATGCGGGCCGCCTGGGGCACCCATATCGTCCGATGAAAGCGCTGCGATCGGCTTCGAGACCGAGCAGGGTAACGCCATCTTCATCCCCGATCACACGGGTCAGCAGGACGGGCGGACGTTCCGCCGAACTGCGCGGCCGCCGCGTGAAAAGCAGGCCGTCATTGCCAGGCAAGGCTTCCGCCCCCACGAACAGCTTGCTGAAGGCAGGGTGGCGCGCCGCGTCCTGGGCCGGAGCCAGAACGATCTGCGCGTAGCCCGTGACTTCGATGGTCCGGGGCTTATCGCTATCATTGACAAGAGCGACACGCCGGATCTCCAGGTCGTCGGCATTGGCGACATTGATCGTTGTCGTGACCGACAAGCCGTGGGCGCGCTGGTGGAACTCCACCTGATGCGCTTGGAAGATCACCTCCGGCGCGTCTTCGGGTCGAGAAAAGGGGCCGCCCGTTGCCGACCAGGTAACATCTGCATCCCGGTCGTGCAGATAGATCCAGAAACCTGCGTCCCCACGGGTCAGGGCATGCTGGTTCCAGCTCAGCCCACCTGCACCGTCTGTCCGAATGCGGCTCGAAAGCCGGCCATTGCCGAGAATCTGCCACGCGTGCTCCCCACGGCGCCGAGTGGGTGCCCAGCCGTAAAGGCCCGGAATCAGTTCGTCGGGTTCCGGCTGTGGCTCACGAACCTCAAGCCGCGCGATCTCGGGCGGCAGCTCCCATGGAATCCTTTCGTTAAGGAGCAGGTCGACGGTGCGGATATGAGGATCGGTGTGGAACCAGCGCACGAGCATGTCATCGCACAACGCGTTTCCGAGCGCGGCAAGGCTCATGCCATGATGATGAGCCATGTAGGAGCGCACGACGGCAAAGCGTTCACCGTCAGGCGCCCGCTCGGGCGTGAAGTCGACCGCTTCGAAAAATCCGTATCGGCCGATGAGGCCAAGATCCGCCAGAGTTTGAAGGTTGCGCGTCGCCAGCGCGGGCCGGATCGTCAGCGCCAGCGCCGTCGCATAGGGGCTGATAACCAGATCGCGCCCCAGACCTCGCTGGAGGCCGAGCGCAGGGACGCCGAATGCGTGATATCGGTAGACGCGGTCCTCGCCCATCGATGCGAAGGACGACTCCGAAATACCCCAAGGCATATCATGTGACCGCCCGAATGCGATCTGGATAGCAATCGCGGTCCGGTCACTCATTCCGAGCAGGGTTTGGGGATCGCTCTGCAGGAAGATGTTCGGCATCAGATATTCGAACATCGAGCCGTTCCACGATATCAACGCCAGGCCTGCGTGCTGCTTGGTGATGGGCCGCCCGAGATGGAACCAGTGCAGAGGCTCTATGTCGCCCTTCGCGATGGCGAAAAAGCTGGCGAGGCGTGCTTCGCTGGCGAGCAGATCGTAGTGGTGCGGATCTATTCGATCGGCGCTCACATTGTAGCCGATATGAAAGAGCCGGCTGCCGGCATCGAACAGGAACGAGAAGTCCATGGCGTGCGCGGCGGCGTTAGCGCGACTGGAGAGGTCATCGAGGCGGTCATGAAGCGCTTGCCGGGCCGCCTGGCCTTCCTCGATCACCGCCTGGAGATCGTGCGCCCATTGCCGGCTTTCCGCCGGTAGCTGGTCTCTCGCCGCATTGAGGACGCCAATTGCTGCCGCGGCGCCCGCGTGCGTGGACGGCAGCCGGTCGTTCGCCAACAGGTCGGCGACTTTTGCCGCGACGTTCGAACACTCTGCCGGATGCGGCGCGAGCGTCTCCCACCAGGGCGAGAACAGCCGAAGGTCTCGCCGCATGCCGGACAGATGATGTTCGAGCCGCTCCAGCCAGGCTTGGACATTCCGCAGGGAGGCGATTTCATCCTCGCCGACGCTTTCGGCCATCAGGGTAATCTGCTCGCGCAGGCGAGGAAGATCGGTCGACAGGAGATCGTCGATCCTCTCGGCCCAGTCTTGCCTCCCTTCCTCAATCCTGCGGGCGGTTTCCCGCATAGCCTCAAGGATCGAGCCGGCGGCGGAGGCCGCTTCGAGGTCGATCGTCGCAATCGCTTCGGCGAGCAACTCGATATTGTCGTCAAACCCTCGCCACAAATCCGTGGCGACCGGTGGCAAGCTTCTGGCTTCCTGAAGGGCTCGCGCGACGGTGATCAGACTGACCGCGAGATTTCCGCTGTCGACGGTCGAAACATATCGGGGCTCCAGGGCCGCGAGCGTTCTCGTCTCGTACCAGTTGAGAATATGCCCGCGGTAGCGGTCCAGGCGATCCAACGTATCGAGCGTGTTGTGAAGCCGTGTCGCAACCTCGTTGAGGCCGATATGTCCGAGGCGCCAGGCAGTGAGGACCGATACCATCATCATTCCGATGTTGGTCGGCGAGGTTCGGTGCGCGATTTCCTCGTCGGGCGGCTCCTGATAGTTATCGGGTGGCAGCCAGTTGTCCTCGGGGCGCACAAAGGTCTCGAAAAAGAGCCAGGTGCGCCGCGCCATCAGTCTCAGGAACTTTCGATCGTTTTCGGACAGCGTGTCCTTTGCCGGCTCAATCGGACGGCTGATCCGGATCGCGATCTCAGGCGCAATGAACCAGAGCAGCAGCAGGGGAGCCGCGACAGGCAGGGAAGCGGGCGCGGCAAGGAACAGACCCGCGCCGATGATCAGCGCGAACACCGGAGAGGCGGCCATGTCACGCCATGCCGCCAGTCGCGGATGTCGCGCCGCGTTGCGCGTCGCCATGTGGGCGGCCGACGTCCATTCGAGCTTTCTTTGGCCCGAATGGAGACGCCATAGGGTGATGGCAATGGCATGCAGCGCTATCATCGCGTCACTGACGAGAAAGACGATAGCGAGAAACCAGCGACCCGCGTGATCCGCCAGACGTCGCAGCAGGTTCTGCATGACGCCGCGGCGGCGGCCCTGCGCGAGGCCGGTCACGAGGTCCGTAAAGAGATATGCACCGGGCGCGATGACGGCAAGCAAGGTCCAGACCCAGGGCTGCCCATGGAGAAGAAACCATCCACCCACCAGCAGCGCCACAATACTCGCTGGAATTATGCTGCGCCGCAAATTGTCGAATATCTTCAGCCGATCGAACCAGCCGAGCCGGTTGCGCAGCCATCGGCCATCGCCGCCGGGCACGAAGGGAAAGAGCCATGGCAGGATCTGCCAGTCCCCACGGACCCATCTGTGCCAGCGCCAGGTGAAGTCGAGATAGCTGGTCGGGAAGCTCTCATAAACGATCGCATCGCTGACCAGCGCCGCTCGCCCGTGCAGTCCTTCGAACAGGTCATGGCTGAGAAGTGTATTCTCGGGAACGCGCCCTTCGAGGCTCCGATGAAAGGCCGCCACATCATAGAGGCCCTTGCCCACGTAGACGCCTGTGCCGAGCAGGTCCTGATAGACGTCGGATACGGCGCGCGAATAGATATCGATGGTCGTGTCGCCCCCGTAGAGGCGCGAAAACAAGGATTGGCCGGTCGCTTCCGGCGCCAGCTCAACGCGCGGCTGAAGAACCGTATATCCTCGTTCGACCGCGCCGGTCGCAGCGTTGAAGTGGGCGCGGTTAAGGGGATGAGATAGCGTCCCCACCAGTCGCCGGACGATGCCGGCCGACAACCTGGTATCGGCATCGGCCGTCATCACGAAACGGCATCGCCGCAACCGTTCGATGCTGCCGACGGTCACATTGAAGGGGGACGCATCTCCGTTCAGGATGAAGGCGTTGAACTGCTCAAGCTTTCCGCGCTTTCGCTCCCAGCCCATCCAGCAGCCCTGGGCCGCGTTGAACCGTCGTGGCCGATGCAGCAAATGGAACGGCCCACGTCCCTTGGCATTGGCAAAGCGCGCGTTGAGTTCCTCGATCCCGCTGGTCAGCGCGCGAACGATATCGGCATCGACCGAGACACTTTCCTGTGATGCATCGGCGAAGTCGCTGAGCAGCACGAATTCGAGCGCGGCGTCGGGATTGGAAAGGCGGTGCGCCTCCAGGCGCCGAAGCAGCGGCGCGATGTCCGACAATCGCGCGACCAAGACAGGCATCACGACTGCCGTCGCCGAACTTTCGGGGATGCCTTCCTTGAAATCGAGCTTGGGGAGTACGTTCGGCCGAACGATGTGGGTCACGAGCCAATTGACGAAGGTGATGCTCAGGATCGATGCGGGTAGCAGGGTGAGCGCGATCCCTAGAAGCCAGGATCCGGCGGTGGCGCCGGTGGAAACCAGATAGGCTGCGGGTAGAGCAAAGCCCGCAAGGCCCGCGAGCAGCAAGGCGGCTGCATAAAGCAGGCCTGGATAACGCAGCGCGCGTCGCAATATCGAGCCCGGCGTCCATGGACGAGGATCGATCGCGTCGGCAAAGGCAGGCCGTCCGATATCGATGAGCCAGAAGCCTACATGGCCCGATGGCGCTTCGTCGCTGCTATGGCACTGGCGCAAGGCACGCTCGGCGACATCCCATTCCGGGAGTCCCGACTGGTCGGCAAGCTGCTCGACCGCATGGCGATATCGATCGCGCGTATCGAAGTCCATATGTGGATAGACGCCTGCCGGGTCGCGCCGGAGGATGGCTTCGACCTGGCTCGTTCGATCGAAGAAGTCGTTCCATTGAATCGTCGCGATCACGCCAAGGTTCGCGATTGCGCGCGCGACGCATTCCGTATCGTCAAAACCAACCATCGCCGTGTCGGGCGTCTCGACGATCTCAAAGGGCGGCTCGACCTCCGGGAAGAGGTGGCTGAAACCTCCGATGAGCAATTCCAGGCAGACTATGCGCAGCATGGTCGGGAAGGCCCAGGTCTCGGCGATGCTGAGCGGCATCGTCTTTTGATATTGTTCTACGAACAGCACCGCGCCATTCAGCGAGACCTGCAGGTGAGAAGCCTGCAGCAAGGCATGGGCAAGCTGATGCACGCGAGGGCGACCGAGCCCGTCCCCGGAGATCGCCGGAAGTTTCGCGTAGAACTCTTCGGGAAGATCCTCGCGGATCTGCAGGATGGCGCGTTGTATCTGATAATCGTTGTCGAGCAGCCATTCAGCCGCGGCGCCTGCGCGCTTGTCGGCCTTGGCGGCCGCCTGTCGGGCCTGCCTCAGCCACGTCTTCATCTCCTCGAGATGCGCCCATGCGGGCAGCGGCACCGACTTGCCGAGCAGTCCTGTCAGGTGATGACGGTCGGCGACCTCCTCCGCCGCCCCGGCGAGCGGATCGCGCTCCTCATAATCGGCCATCAATCAGACCTGAATGGCCGTTGGCAATCTCACGCTCTGGCTGGCGGCAGGCGAAGTCATTTGCGCCTTGCGGCTCGCCGAAGGCAGGACGAGCATCGGGACACTGCAATGGGCCATCAGATAGGAGGCAACCGTTCCGTACGGGACGTCCCTGACATGCTGATGCCCGTGCCCGCGTGCGGACATCACCGCGAGATCAGCCGCTTCGCGATCGACCAACGCGCAAAGCGTGTCGCGAACGTCGCCGCCACGGATGACAATCGCGCGAGCGCGAAGGCCCATCGCCGAAAGATTGGACCTGGTCCGATCCAGATAGCTGCGCGCGGCCTGCTCGTTGCGTTCGATCAGGTTTTCGCGCAGCGTCTCGTCTTCGGTTTCCAGGGGTCGCGCCTGGATCATTTCGGGCGTGGGGACGACATGAACGAGCAGCAGCTCGGCGTCGGCTGCCTTCGCGAGGCGCACCGCAAGGGGCAGCACGCTTTCGGCCCAGCGCGAGCCATCGAGCGGCACCACGATCCGTCGATAGGCCGAACCCGGGACGGGCGCTTCCACCGGAACAAGCAGGACAGGGCCTGGTGCCTGGGACAGCACCTTGTGGACCGTGCCCCCCACGCCGTCGCGGCCGGCTTCCTTTCGTCCGCGCCTGCCCAGCACGACCATCCCTTCGTCACACTCCCGCACGTACCGGCAGATTTCCTCCGCCGCCGGTCCTTCTGCGAGCTCAATGGTCGTTTGAGATGAGGACGGTTCGATCGTCGCAGCACAACGATCGAGCACCCGCATGGCCTCGCGGCGACGAAGATTGCACTCGATGGGGTCAGGCCGTGCGTCGGGCGACGCGTCTCTGTCCAAGACCTGAAGCAGCGTTACCGGAACGTCGAGCGTTGAAGCCAGAGCAAGAGCGTGTGGATAGATCCACGCGTTGCGATCGGTGCAATCGATGCACGCGACGACGCCGGATGTCTTCGCGGACATTCGGGGCTGGGAGAAGGATGGAAAGGCAGATACGGCAGACATAGGAAAACCTCCTGTTGCCGTCCGTCTCCCCGCTACCGGCGGCGCTCATTCCGACTGTTGCTATCAACGTCATCTGGCCGGACCCTGTTCCCCGATTCCAGCCAGCACTCAAAGGCTATCGGCGGTTCCAGGATGGGGCCATTAGGGCTTTTACGAATGCCGCCGGACTCAGACGACGTTCTCGGGTAACCTTCCCGAGCTCGCGATTGCGCGACAATATGCGGGTGAACCCAGGCGGATCATCACCGGTAGACGCAATTTCCTGTACCTCGCATCAGTGTCATTTCACCCGGCGCTCAGCCCGACTGTCCCTCCGCCTCCGCGACGGCCTTGATCGTTCGCACGAAGCTGTCGGGATTGAGCGACATGGAATCGATACCCTCCGAAACCAGGAACGCCGCAAAGTCCGGATGGTTGCTCGGCCCCTGGCCGCATATGCCGATCTTGATGCCCGCCGCGTGCGCGTTGCGAATGGCTTCCGAGATCATGCGGGTGACGGCTTCGTCTCTTTCATCGAAGAGATTGGCCAGAATCCCGGAATCGCGGTCGACACCCAACACAAGCTGGGTGAGGTCGTTGGAGCCGATGGAAAATCCGTCGAAGCGCGTAGCGAACTGCTCGGCGAGAATGACGTTCGAGGGTATCTCGCACATCATGTAGATTTGCAGCCCATTCTCCCCGCGGCGCAAACCGTTCTCGGCCATCGCTTCGAGCACGCGATCCGCCTCGGCCGGCGTGCGGCAGAAGGGGACCATGACGATGACGTTCGAGAAGCCCAGTTCCTCCCGGACCCGCTTGAGCGCGCGGCATTCGAGAGCGAAGCCTTCGCGATACCGTTCATCGTAATAGCGCGAGGCGCCGCGGAAGCCGAGCATCGGATTCTCCTCATCCGGCTCGAAGGCGTCGCCGCCCACAAGGTGCGCATATTCGTTCGTTTTGAAATCGCTCAGGCGCACGATGGCGGGGTGCGGGTAATAGGGACTTGCAAGCTTCGCGATGCCGCGCGCGAGGACATCGACAAAAAACTCCGATGGGTCGGAATACCCCTTGGTCAGATCGCGTATTTGCCGCTGAGCTTCAGCGCTCACGCGATCCGGGTGAACCAGTGCCATCGGATGCACCTTGATATGCGCGTTGATGATGAACTCCATGCGCGCAAGGCCGACCCCTCGGGCAGGAAGCCGCCACCACTGGAATGCCGCCGCCGGGTTCGCGATATTGACCATGATGTCCGTCCGGGTGGCCGGCAGGGAGCCGATATCCACGTCCGTCACGGAAAAATCGAGTATGCTGGCGTAGATTGTTCCGACGTCACCGTTAGCGCAGCTGATCGTGATCTCGCTGTTCTCGGCAATGATCTCGGTCGCGTTTCCGGTGCCGACGATTGCGGGAACACCGAGTTCGCGGCTGACGATGGCGGCGTGGCTGGTGGTGCCGCCATGATTGGTCACGATCCCCGCCGCGCGTTTCATGACCGGAACCCAATCGGGGTCGGTCGTCTCAGTGATGAGAATAGACCCGTTCCGGAACTGGGCGATGTCGGCGGCGGTCCGGATGACACAAGCCTTGCCAGCAGCGATGGCTGTTCCCACCGCCGCGCCCGTCAATAGCGGGTCGCCTTTCTCCTTGAGGCGGTAATGCCGGAATGTCGAGGTGCTGGCCTGGGCCTGAACCGTTTCGGGGCGTGCCTGGACGATGTAGAGTTCACCAGTCTCGCCGTCCTTCGCCCATTCCATGTCCATGGGACGCTGGTAATGGTCCTCGATCGCCACGGCCCACCGGGCGAGCTGGACGATATCGCTGTTATCGAGAACGAAGCTCTGACGCTCCTGCTCGGTTGTCTCGACGATCCTCGTACGGTGGCTTCCGCCTTCCCCATAGACCATGCGGAACGCCTTGCCGCCCAACTCCTTGTCGATGATCGGTTCGGTCCCCGGCTGCGCGAGAAGCGGTTTGAATACGACATATCTGTCCGGGTTTACGCTCCCCTGGACGACGGTCTCACCCAGCCCCCAGGCGGCGCTGATGACGATAGCATTTGGAAAGCCGGTTTCGGTATCGATCGAGAACATGACGCCCGATCCGCACAGGTCCGAACGGACCATCTGCTGAATGCCGATCGACAGCGCAACCTCGAGATGATCGAAGCCTTTCGCATCGCGGTAACTGATCGCGCGATCGGTGAACAGCGAGGCGAAGCATCGACGACAGGCCGCCAGAAGTGCGGCCCGGCCCCGGACATTGAGGAAGGTTTCCTGCTGGCCCGCGAAGCTCGCATCCGGCAGATCTTCGGCGGTCGCGCTGCTGCGCACGGCAACGGCGGGACGCTCTGTGCCGGTACGCCGGCCAAGTTCCGCATAAGCGGACACAATCTCCTCGGCGATATGGGAGGGCATTTCCGCTTCCAGAAACAGACTCCTTATAGCCTGCCCCGCTTCCTGAAGGGTGCATCCGCCGGAGTGGAAGGCGGAGAGATGTTCCGTAATGCGGGGTGCAAGCTCATTGTCGTGAACGAACGCCCTGTAAGCGTCCGCAGTGGTGGCAAAGCCAGAGGGCACCTTCACGCCCTTCTGAGCGAGGGCCGCGGTCATCTCGCCTAAAGACGCGTTCTTGCCGCCTACGGCCGGCACATCAGCGATACCGATGTCTTCGAACCACAAAATCATCGGCTTGGACATAGCTCATCTCCAGCTTGCGTAAGGTGCCAGAGGCCGCCTCAAGGTTTCACCCAGCCACCTCTTTTGTGGTCACCATCACCGCGCCGACTGGCAACGTCACTACGTAAGGCTCCTGAGTGTATCGATGGACTTCAGCTCGATCATCAGATTGACCGGATCAGCTCCGGCCGGATGGCCCAAGATCGAGAGCAGGTCATGGGCAACACAAATGCATGATCATTCCGCTGCGGGCGCGGGCGTCATACTCATCCCAAATGTTTTCAATTGATCGCCCAGTCTCTCAATATCGCAGCCGCTTTATCTCAAGAATATCTCAAGAATCGGCTTGCCGAGATCATACAGGACATAGTTCTGCGGTTATTCCAGGTGGCGATGTTGAGCGTCTCATCGAGATTCGATGAGGGGATCTGCGCCGCTTCGATGCGCCTGCGCAGAACCTTCAGGGCTCGCGCGATCTCTAGCACTACTTTGGCAGAAGTGTAATTTTTGGGATTCCCCTTCGGAGGAATGCGTGATTCATAGGGAGCCAGCTTTTGTGGAGGCTGGCGATGGAAGAGGATTGGCGGCGGGACCTCGAACAGTGGCTTGAGCCGTATTTGCAGGCTCTGGCCAACAAGACGCGGCGGCGGATGTGTCCGGCTTATATCGCCGGATTGATAGGCCCGGGCGATCGCAAGAGTATCCAGCCGATGGCAGCACGCATCGACGCGCTCAGCTATGACCGGCTACACCATTTCGTCGGAGCAGGGATCTGGGACAGCGCGCCGCTGGAGGCGACGTTGTGGCGACAGGCTGATGAGCTGGTCGGCGGCGACAAGGCCTGGCTTATCATCGACGACACAGCGCTACCCAAGAAGGGCAAGGCCTCGGTCGGTGTCGCGCCGCAATACGCCACGGTGTTGGGCAAGAACGCCAACTGCCAGACCTTGGTATCGGTGACGTTGGCCTCGGGAGAAGTTCCGGTCATGCTGGGTTTGCGGCTGTTCCTGCCGGAAAGCTGGACCAGCGACACTGCACGGATGGCCAAGGCGGCTGTGCCCGAAGCATTTCGGGCCTATCGCACAAAGCCTGACATCGCGATTGAGGAGATCGACCGCATCATCGCTGCCGGCGTGCGCTTTGGCTGCGTCCTGGCCGATGCCGGTTATGGCCTGTCCGCACCGTTCCGGCAGGCGCTCAGCGCACGGGGCCTCTGCTGGGCGGTCGGCATCCCCCGCCACCAGAAGGTCTATCCCTCAGACGTGCAGTTGATCTTCCCGGTGGCGGGACGTGGACGACCGCGTGTCCGGCACGTACCCGACGTCAAATCCCTGGCCGCCCATACCATGCTGGAGGAGGCGAAGTGGCGGAAGATCAGTTGGCGCCGCGGAACCAAAGGCCGTCTGAGCGCCCGCTTCGCTGTCATGCGCGTGCGGATCGCTGATGGCGCGCCACAGCGGATCGGTGCTGCTGGCGCACAGCACATGCCAGGCGAAGAGGCTTGGCTGGTGGGCGAGCATCGCTCCAGCGGCGAGCGAAAATACTATCTTTCCAACCTTCCCGCCGACACGCCAGCCAAAGATGTCGCCGGCGCCATCAAGGCGCGCTGGGTCTGCGAACAGGCGCATCAGCAACTCAAGGAAGAACTTGGTCTCGACCATTTCGAGGGCCGCTCGTGGACCGGGCTGCATCGCCATGCGCTCATGACAATGATCGCCTATGCCTTCCTGCAAACACGAAGGCTCGCTCAGACGGGGCGGAAAAAAAAGAGTCTCCGGTCCGCCCCCTCAGCCGAGCCTACCGGCTGTACGCCAAGCTATCCTTGACCGCTTATCGCGCGCGCCGCCGCGCCATTGCCCTCATTGCGGAGGATGCCTGGCAACTGCACATCCTGCAATTCTGCCAAAGTAGTGCTAGCACTACTTTGGCAGAAGTGTAATTTTTGGGATTCCCCTTCGGAGGAATGCGTGATTCATAGGGAGCCAGCTTTTGTGGAGGCTGGCGATGGAAGAGGATTGGCGGCGGGACCTCGAACAGTGGCTTGAGCCGTATTTGCAGGCTCTGGCCAACAAGACGCGGCGGCGGATGTGTCCGGCTTATATCGCCGGATTGATAGGCCCGGGCGATCGCAAGAGTATCCAGCCGATGGCAGCACGCATCGACGCGCTCAGCTATGACCGGCTACACCATTTCGTCGGAGCAGGGATCTGGGACAGCGCGCCGCTGGAGGCGACGTTGTGGCGACAGGCTGATGAGCTGGTCGGCGGCGACAAGGCCTGGCTTATCATCGACGACACAGCGCTACCCAAGAAGGGCAAGGCCTCGGTCGGTGTCGCGCCGCAATACGCCACGGTGTTGGGCAAGAACGCCAACTGCCAGACCTTGGTATCGGTGACGTTGGCCTCGGGAGAAGTTCCGGTCATGCTGGGTTTGCGGCTGTTCCTGCCGGAAAGCTGGACCAGCGACACTGCACGGATGGCCAAGGCGGCTGTGCCCGAAGCATTTCGGGCCTATCGCACAAAGCCTGACATCGCGATTGAGGAGATCGACCGCATCATCGCTGCCGGCGTGCGCTTTGGCTGCGTCCTGGCCGATGCCGGTTATGGCCTGTCCGCACCGTTCCGGCAGGCGCTCAGCGCACGGGGCCTCTGCTGGGCGGTCGGCATCCCCCGCCACCAGAAGGTCTATCCCTCAGACGTGCAGTTGATCTTCCCGGTGGCGGGACGTGGACGACCGCGTGTCCGGCACGTACCCGACGTCAAATCCCTGGCCGCCCATACCATGCTGGAGGAGGCGAAGTGGCGGAAGATCAGTTGGCGCCGCGGAACCAAAGGCCGTCTGAGCGCCCGCTTCGCTGTCATGCGCGTGCGGATCGCTGATGGCGCGCCACAGCGGATCGGTGCTGCTGGCGCACAGCACATGCCAGGCGAAGAGGCTTGGCTGGTGGGCGAGCATCGCTCCAGCGGCGAGCGAAAATACTATCTTTCCAACCTTCCCGCCGACACGCCAGCCAAAGATGTCGCCGGCGCCATCAAGGCGCGCTGGGTCTGCGAACAGGCGCATCAGCAACTCAAGGAAGAACTTGGTCTCGACCATTTCGAGGGCCGCTCGTGGACCGGGCTGCATCGCCATGCGCTCATGACAATGATCGCCTATGCCTTCCTGCAAACACGAAGGCTCGCTCAGACGGGGCGGAAAAAAAAGAGTCTCCGGTCCGCCCCCTCAGCCGAGCCTACCGGCTGTACGCCAAGCTATCCTTGACCGCTTATCGCGCGCGCCGCCGCGCCATTGCCCTCATTGCGGAGGATGCCTGGCAACTGCACATCCTGCAATTCTGCCAAAGTAGTGCTAGCACTACTTTGGCAGAAGTGTAATTTTTGGGATTCCCCTTCGGAGGAATGCGTGATTCATAGGGAGCCAGCTTTTGTGGAGGCTGGCGATGGAAGAGGATTGGCGGCGGGACCTCGAACAGTGGCTTGAGCCGTATTTGCAGGCTCTGGCCAACAAGACGCGGCGGCGGATGTGTCCGGCTTATATCGCCGGATTGATAGGCCCGGGCGATCGCAAGAGTATCCAGCCGATGGCAGCACGCATCGACGCGCTCAGCTATGACCGGCTACACCATTTCGTCGGAGCAGGGATCTGGGACAGCGCGCCGCTGGAGGCGACGTTGTGGCGACAGGCTGATGAGCTGGTCGGCGGCGACAAGGCCTGGCTTATCATCGACGACACAGCGCTACCCAAGAAGGGCAAGGCCTCGGTCGGTGTCGCGCCGCAATACGCCACGGTGTTGGGCAAGAACGCCAACTGCCAGACCTTGGTATCGGTGACGTTGGCCTCGGGAGAAGTTCCGGTCATGCTGGGTTTGCGGCTGTTCCTGCCGGAAAGCTGGACCAGCGACACTGCACGGATGGCCAAGGCGGCTGTGCCCGAAGCATTTCGGGCCTATCGCACAAAGCCTGACATCGCGATTGAGGAGATCGACCGCATCATCGCTGCCGGCGTGCGCTTTGGCTGCGTCCTGGCCGATGCCGGTTATGGCCTGTCCGCACCGTTCCGGCAGGCGCTCAGCGCACGGGGCCTCTGCTGGGCGGTCGGCATCCCCCGCCACCAGAAGGTCTATCCCTCAGACGTGCAGTTGATCTTCCCGGTGGCGGGACGTGGACGACCGCGTGTCCGGCACGTACCCGACGTCAAATCCCTGGCCGCCCATACCATGCTGGAGGAGGCGAAGTGGCGGAAGATCAGTTGGCGCCGCGGAACCAAAGGCCGTCTGAGCGCCCGCTTCGCTGTCATGCGCGTGCGGATCGCTGATGGCGCGCCACAGCGGATCGGTGCTGCTGGCGCACAGCACATGCCAGGCGAAGAGGCTTGGCTGGTGGGCGAGCATCGCTCCAGCGGCGAGCGAAAATACTATCTTTCCAACCTTCCCGCCGACACGCCAGCCAAAGATGTCGCCGGCGCCATCAAGGCGCGCTGGGTCTGCGAACAGGCGCATCAGCAACTCAAGGAAGAACTTGGTCTCGACCATTTCGAGGGCCGCTCGTGGACCGGGCTGCATCGCCATGCGCTCATGACAATGATCGCCTATGCCTTCCTGCAAACACGAAGGCTCGCTCAGACGGGGCGGAAAAAAAAGAGTCTCCGGTCCGCCCCCTCAGCCGAGCCTACCGGCTGTACGCCAAGCTATCCTTGACCGCTTATCGCGCGCGCCGCCGCGCCATTGCCCTCATTGCGGAGGATGCCTGGCAACTGCACATCCTGCAATTCTGCCAAAGTAGTGCTAGCACTACTTTGGCAGAAGTGTAATTTTTGGGATTCCCCTTCGGAGGAATGCGTGATTCATAGGGAGCCAGCTTTTGTGGAGGCTGGCGATGGAAGAGGATTGGCGGCGGGACCTCGAACAGTGGCTTGAGCCGTATTTGCAGGCTCTGGCCAACAAGACGCGGCGGCGGATGTGTCCGGCTTATATCGCCGGATTGATAGGCCCGGGCGATCGCAAGAGTATCCAGCCGATGGCAGCACGCATCGACGCGCTCAGCTATGACCGGCTACACCATTTCGTCGGAGCAGGGATCTGGGACAGCGCGCCGCTGGAGGCGACGTTGTGGCGACAGGCTGATGAGCTGGTCGGCGGCGACAAGGCCTGGCTTATCATCGACGACACAGCGCTACCCAAGAAGGGCAAGGCCTCGGTCGGTGTCGCGCCGCAATACGCCACGGTGTTGGGCAAGAACGCCAACTGCCAGACCTTGGTATCGGTGACGTTGGCCTCGGGAGAAGTTCCGGTCATGCTGGGTTTGCGGCTGTTCCTGCCGGAAAGCTGGACCAGCGACACTGCACGGATGGCCAAGGCGGCTGTGCCCGAAGCATTTCGGGCCTATCGCACAAAGCCTGACATCGCGATTGAGGAGATCGACCGCATCATCGCTGCCGGCGTGCGCTTTGGCTGCGTCCTGGCCGATGCCGGTTATGGCCTGTCCGCACCGTTCCGGCAGGCGCTCAGCGCACGGGGCCTCTGCTGGGCGGTCGGCATCCCCCGCCACCAGAAGGTCTATCCCTCAGACGTGCAGTTGATCTTCCCGGTGGCGGGACGTGGACGACCGCGTGTCCGGCACGTACCCGACGTCAAATCCCTGGCCGCCCATACCATGCTGGAGGAGGCGAAGTGGCGGAAGATCAGTTGGCGCCGCGGAACCAAAGGCCGTCTGAGCGCCCGCTTCGCTGTCATGCGCGTGCGGATCGCTGATGGCGCGCCACAGCGGATCGGTGCTGCTGGCGCACAGCACATGCCAGGCGAAGAGGCTTGGCTGGTGGGCGAGCATCGCTCCAGCGGCGAGCGAAAATACTATCTTTCCAACCTTCCCGCCGACACGCCAGCCAAAGATGTCGCCGGCGCCATCAAGGCGCGCTGGGTCTGCGAACAGGCGCATCAGCAACTCAAGGAAGAACTTGGTCTCGACCATTTCGAGGGCCGCTCGTGGACCGGGCTGCATCGCCATGCGCTCATGACAATGATCGCCTATGCCTTCCTGCAAACACGAAGGCTCGCTCAGACGGGGCGGAAAAAAAAGAGTCTCCGGTCCGCCCCCTCAGCCGAGCCTACCGGCTGTACGCCAAGCTATCCTTGACCGCTTATCGCGCGCGCCGCCGCGCCATTGCCCTCATTGCGGAGGATGCCTGGCAACTGCACATCCTGCAATTCTGCCAAAGTAGTGCTAGGCGGCGTGGACAAATTCGGGGCGGGCTGAATGCCTACTTGGGGTGATCGCCCGTTACGAATTGCACGACGAAGAACAGGACTGCGCATCCGCACCAGAAGATCGCCCATGCGGTGAAGGCCCGGCGGAACGCCGCTGGGTATTCTGGTTTCTGGATGAACCAGACGAAAACATACGGGCACCAGAAGGTCAGAAGCCCCATCAGCGCCAGTTTCAGTGTCGATGCCTTCGGCGTAGTTTCGTCTATTGGCACGGCTGTCATGGATGAACTTATTTCCCCAAAGGGCGGGTTTCGCAATCGGACTACAGAAGGAAACGCATAGCGAGATTGACGCGAAGCGAGGAGGTTGATTCAAGGCTGCTTTTTTTGGGGCAGACTTGAGCAGGGGCGATCTCACCGAAGTAGAATGGCGCGTTCTGAAAGGCTTGCTGCCGATCGAGCCTGAGAACCGTGGTCGAGGCCGTCCGCCCGAGCAGAACCGCTTAATCGTCAACGGCATCCTTTGGCGGCTCCGGTGCGGAGCGCCATGGCGCGACGTTCCGTCCAAATATGGAAGTTGGAACACCATCTATCGGCGGTTCCGGCGTTGGAGTGAAGCCGGGATCTGGGAAACCGTGGCGGTGACGCTGGCCGAGATCATGGCGGACAGTGGCCATTACAGCATCGACAGCACCACAGTCCGCGCCCACGTTTCGGCAGCGGGCGGAAAAGGGGGACTCATCGACGCGCTCTTGGCCGCTCGCGGGGCGGGTTCACCAGTAAACTTCACTGCCTGGCTGATGCCTTCGGACGACCGCTCGCCTTCCATCTAACGGTTGGCGAGGCGGCAGATTGCAAGGCGTATGAGGCCCTGATCGGCTTGCCCGAACGCGCACCTGACGCTTTGCTCGCCGACAAGGGCTACGACGCCGACGCGATCCGCGCTGACCTTGCCGAACGGAATATCGCAGCCGTCATTCCGGGGCGATCAAACCGCCGCGTGAAAATCGAGCATGATCGAGTGCTCTACAAGCAGCGCAATCGCATTGAGCGCATGTTCGGGCAGCTCAAGATCAACCGCGCCATCGCCACCCGCTACGATCAACTGGCCAACAGCTTCCTCGGCATGGTCCACATCGCAACCGCCAGATACTGGCTCAAATTTGTCCACGCCGCCTAGCACTACTTTGGCAGAAGTGTAATTTTTGGGATTCCCCTTCGGAGGAATGCGTGATTCATAGGGAGCCAGCTTTTGTGGAGGCTGGCGATGGAAGAGGATTGGCGGCGGGACCTCGAACAGTGGCTTGAGCCGTATTTGCAGGCTCTGGCCAACAAGACGCGGCGGCGGATGTGTCCGGCTTATATCGCCGGATTGATAGGCCCGGGCGATCGCAAGAGTATCCAGCCGATGGCAGCACGCATCGACGCGCTCAGCTATGACCGGCTACACCATTTCGTCGGAGCAGGGATCTGGGACAGCGCGCCGCTGGAGGCGACGTTGTGGCGACAGGCTGATGAGCTGGTCGGCGGCGACAAGGCCTGGCTTATCATCGACGACACAGCGCTACCCAAGAAGGGCAAGGCCTCGGTCGGTGTCGCGCCGCAATACGCCACGGTGTTGGGCAAGAACGCCAACTGCCAGACCTTGGTATCGGTGACGTTGGCCTCGGGAGAAGTTCCGGTCATGCTGGGTTTGCGGCTGTTCCTGCCGGAAAGCTGGACCAGCGACACTGCACGGATGGCCAAGGCGGCTGTGCCCGAAGCATTTCGGGCCTATCGCACAAAGCCTGACATCGCGATTGAGGAGATCGACCGCATCATCGCTGCCGGCGTGCGCTTTGGCTGCGTCCTGGCCGATGCCGGTTATGGCCTGTCCGCACCGTTCCGGCAGGCGCTCAGCGCACGGGGCCTCTGCTGGGCGGTCGGCATCCCCCGCCACCAGAAGGTCTATCCCTCAGACGTGCAGTTGATCTTCCCGGTGGCGGGACGTGGACGACCGCGTGTCCGGCACGTACCCGACGTCAAATCCCTGGCCGCCCATACCATGCTGGAGGAGGCGAAGTGGCGGAAGATCAGTTGGCGCCGCGGAACCAAAGGCCGTCTGAGCGCCCGCTTCGCTGTCATGCGCGTGCGGATCGCTGATGGCGCGCCACAGCGGATCGGTGCTGCTGGCGCACAGCACATGCCAGGCGAAGAGGCTTGGCTGGTGGGCGAGCATCGCTCCAGCGGCGAGCGAAAATACTATCTTTCCAACCTTCCCGCCGACACGCCAGCCAAAGATGTCGCCGGCGCCATCAAGGCGCGCTGGGTCTGCGAACAGGCGCATCAGCAACTCAAGGAAGAACTTGGTCTCGACCATTTCGAGGGCCGCTCGTGGACCGGGCTGCATCGCCATGCGCTCATGACAATGATCGCCTATGCCTTCCTGCAAACACGAAGGCTCGCTCAGACGGGGCGGAAAAAAAAGAGTCTCCGGTCCGCCCCCTCAGCCGAGCCTACCGGCTGTACGCCAAGCTATCCTTGACCGCTTATCGCGCGCGCCGCCGCGCCATTGCCCTCATTGCGGAGGATGCCTGGCAACTGCACATCCTGCAATTCTGCCAAAGTAGTGCTAGGCTGACATTTCCATGAAACATTGTCCCTCCTCGTGGCCACCCTATCGCGCCATTGCCTGCCTGTCGTCAGTTTCACCGATCAGCAGATCACAGGCCGTCCACCAAGCCTGCCAAGCTGTGCAAGTCCGCCAGCCCCATCGAAGGAGTACACTGACGCAAGCCCGACCAGATTTGTGACGGCGCCGATGGTCACGTCGCCAAAGGCGAAAGCATCCCAGCAACCAACCCGGAAAGCCCGGTTCGTGCGTCATCCAGGCTGCCCGACATATCGACCTGCCCCAACACGAGTAATTCCCTGCCGCCATCCATACCGAACTCCCGCACCACGGCGCCTCCCGATCCCGGACGCGCGGGATAGAGGAGCATCAGGCGGTCGCAGCGGTAGAGCCGCGCATAGGCCATCATCTGGTAGACATCGGCCTGGCCGACGCCCTTGCGGCGATCGAGCGGATCTCCGCTCAGAGACTTCCACTTGGTATCGACGATGGCCACCACCTCGCCGTCCCGGCGCAGCAGGATGTCGGGCCGCGTCTGGAACAGGTGCCCCGTGCAATCCTCGTCCCCACGCCAGTCGCCCAGGCAATAGCGCAGGCCGCCCTGCGCGACGACATCGATGCCGCTGCCGGCAAGATCCTGGCGAAGCAGCGCGGCGACCGCAGCTTCGAACAGGTCGTTCATCGCGAACAGCAGCGCAACACCCTCCCCGCCGCCGGCGCTCGCCGAGGTCGATTGCCAGTCGCGCCTCACAAGCAGACGGGCGAGGGCGAACAGGCTCTCCCAGCGCCGGTTGGTCCGATCTATACTGACCCGATCCCACGGCAATGACGACAGGGGGATATCGGAGACGCCGGCGAGCACGAAACGAAGCTCATCCAGCAGCCGCTGGGTGTCGGGCGCGCGGCTCAGCCGGCGCAGCGCAAGCACGGCCGCTTTCATGACCTGCAGCAGCGGAAGATCGCTCGAGAGCTGATCGTACCGGCAGGCGAGCCGATCGGGCCGGACCGCATGATGCGTGAACTGCCGGGTGACATCGAGACGCCCCCGCAACGCCGACAGATCGTCCTCATGCGGCAGATAGCGCCGCGGGAGGCCTCGCCGGGTTTCGACAAGGAGCCGGTCGGCGAATATCCTGATGAGAATCTCGAGCAGATTCCCGGCCCCCCACCCCATCGCCGTCGCGGCGCCGGCGCCGATGTCGAGACCCAGGGCGAGGTCGAGGAGCGCGACCAGCCGCCGGCGGACCGTGGGCATGTCCTCGTGCGGCGCGTCGGGATCGACCTTGGGCAGGATTTCGAGGCTGCATCCCGGCGCGGCAAGCACTCCGACCATCTGGCGGGCCTGCAGGTAATGACGATGGTCGGAGACGATCCCCGATCCATCCGCGCCGCCAAGCGGATGCCCCCTCGCCGCGGCGACAAGCGCCTCGGCCTGCGCGACGGAGAAACCTTGCGGGCCAACCGGCGCCCGGCCCCATTCGGGAACCGCAAGATGCGTCACGCCGTTTGCGGTGCCGGATTATCGGCCACGCCGTCCTGTGCCGCGGCAACCTTCCCGACCAGCGCCTCATAGGCATCGTCTGCGAAGGGCACGCGCACGAACCAGCTCTTGCGCTCCAGCCCGTCGATTCCCGGCGGCGCCTTCAGCACGCGCTGACCGATGAAGCCACTCCCGAGCACCGCATGGATCCGTCCCCAGTCCTCGAAGAAATACTCCTGGAGCAATGGAATGATCTTGTCGCGCATGACCGCGTCGACATCGGTGCGCGACGCGCAATGCATGAAGAAGGCGTGGCCGATGCGATGCTCGCGATCGACCAGATATTCGATCCGCTCGTTGATGGTTTCGAGAGCCTCCCGAAGCGGCACGGCGGAACGCCCCTCCGCGTCCACGAGCAGTTCGGGGTCTGGCGCGACCTCCCGGAAGGTGAAGCGCCGACGCAGCGCGGTGTCGAGCAAGGCGATGGACCGGTCCGCCGTGTTCATCGTGCCAAGGATGTGCAGGTTGGCCGGCACCCCGAACGGGGCCTTGGAGTAAGGCAGGCGGACGGTCAGGCCATTGCCCATGCCGAGCCGCTTGTCGGGTTCGATCAGCGTGATCAGCTCTCCGAACACCTTGGAGATGTTGGCGCGGTTGATCTCGTCGATGATCAGGACATGGCCTTCGGGCGTCCCCGTCCCGCTCCCGTCGTCGCCGGTCGCCACCGTCTGTTCAAGACCGTCCCAATTCACATGACGGCTGTCCATCTGGTAGACCGAGACCTGGCTCAGCTCCTTATTGTAGACCTGCTCGCGGGGCAGGCTTTCGTCGCTGTGCCAGAGCCAGCGAACCGCCCGGCGATGGTTGTATTCGCCGTTCACGCCGGGCACGAACCGATAGGGTCCGGTGACTTCGCCGATCGCACGGAACTTGCGGTTGCCGTCGGAGACGACGACCAGCGATCCGATCTCCATGTTGATGCGGAAGGTGAACATCTGCGACATGTTCGGGTCGTTGCCGCTGGCGTCGGGATGATCCTGCCGCCACCGCTCCTTGATCGCGTCCCATTGATCGTAGCGCGGATCGGACCAGTCGACGTCGCCGCCCCAGCCGAGGACCACATAGCCCTCGCGAATGGCTTCCTGGTAGATGAGGTCGTCACGTGACGACCAGCTCCGGCCGAGCGACATCTTGAACACCTTGCGGCTGCGATCGATTACGGCCCGGTCGCCCTGCCCCACCTTGCCGCGGTTGCTCCCGGCAACATCGGCGATCCGCTTGAAGATCCCGTCCTGGGGCTGAAGGCTGAAGCCGGCGGGCGCATCGGCGCCATCCTCGCCCTCGCCCGACACGGGACGCAGGCCTTCGACGAAATCCTCGTAGCTGAAATTCTGATGGAAGGTGACGAACTCGATGCGGCCCTTCTGGCTCAGTGCGCGATAAAGCGACATCAGCTCGTCACGGTCCTCCGGGACCGCCTCACCGCACAGGCGCACGGCCTCCCGCGCAGTCTCATAGGTCTTGCCCGTCCCCGGAGGGCCGTAGAGGATGAGGTTGGTCGGCATGGTCATTCTCTTTCTCGTTCCAGCCCGATCGGCCGGTTTCTCCTCGACGGGCGGCAAACGCTCCTGGCAGGTTTCCCAGATGAAGCCCTGCACGTCCCACAGGTCGCGCGGCCTCCAGCCCCATTCCTCCTCCATGATCGCGAAGATGCGCCTCGCCAGATCCAGCACCGCCGCCAGTTCCGCCGCACCGAGAGGCTGGGCGCCAAAAGCGGGGGAGCCCATCAGCATCCGCGCGGCATTGTCGGTGGGTCTCGAGCGAATGCCGAGCATCGCCCGTGGATCGACCAGGGCCCGGATCATCGTGGGGATCGTGCGGCTTTCCGCCAGAGGCCGGCTTGTCGTCCATTTCTCGCAGAGATGAGGCCAGATGCGCTCGGCGCATTCGGTCACCGCAGCGATCGCATCGGGCGCGCGCGCCAGCTTGCCAGCGGACTCTTCCATCACGCCCGGGTCGCTCGCGCGGATATCGGCGACCATCCTGGCCACGCGCCAGTCGAGCAGGTTGCTCTCAAGCCCGGCCTTGCCCGACGCGAGATCGAGCAGAGCAGCGCCAAGCACCGCATCGTCGGACGAGCGATGTTCCTCCATCATTTCTTCGGCGCGAATGAGAAGCGCGCGCTTGTAGTTATCCTCGGCCGATGCATAGCTTGCACTGTCGCCGAAATCCCGAAAGTCGGGATGCTTCTCGACGAACAGCTTCCGCAGGCGCTCAAGCATGCTTCGGTCGAAGCGGGTCAGCGTGTAGCGGAAAATCGTGAACGGGCTGTCGTTCTTGCCCGTCCGCACCGGCGGCGGAACATCGGCGAGCGCCTGCATCTTGGGACCGGCAAGGGCCTGGCAGATATTCTTGTAGTGGTTCTTGAGCTCGAGCGCGGCGTTGATCTCGCGGACGGGGATCTCCACAATGGCCTCGCCCGCCCCGCGCGCCGGCGCAAAATAATGCTCCATCGCATGCCGGCGAACCCGGTCGGCGTCTCCCTGCTCTTCCCCCGCCTCGCCCCGGCAAAATTCCCGATAGGCCTCCGCACCCCGCAAGGCCGTTCGCAACCGCTCATCATAATTGTTCGAACGCGGAACCAGCACGGCAGGCGGCGTATTGTGCGGCAGATCGTCGATCGATTGCCGCAGCGCCGCGAGCAGCGCCTCCATCGCGTCGCGTTCATAGGCCTGGTCCAGATCCCGGTCGACCAAGCCATAGTCGGGCATCGCCGCCTCGACCCGGCGCATCCGGCTGATGTCGCTGGTTACCGAATGCTCGGCATAGCCCTTGGCCATCAGCCACGCTCGAAATTCGTTCTCTCTCACTGTTCCTCCGGCCAGACCCGACTGTCACGCCGCAACGATCCATTAAGCATCGTCTGTTCACATTCCGTAAAGCGCCCACGAATGTGGTGCCGCAATGGCGGCCGAAACCAGTCCGCTGACCCAGGGTTCACCAAACGCCCGACCTCTTTTGCGGGCACCGCGCCCCTCGCAGATGGATACTAACGATTTCTCGCGCCAGCGAGCAGCAGGGCGTTTGTCGTCCGCGGATGCGCCGCGATCACTTGGGTCGCCCATTGTCAGTATCTCACGGATCATTCACGCCGCGGCAGCCGCGTTTCAAGCCTCAGGCGCCACCCTGGCAGCCTGCGTCTCCGCACAAGCTGCATCCAGGCTACTACTCCGTCCACACTTCCGCGCAGGCGCTGGAGGACGGCGAACGATGCATCGCTGAATTGGGGTGGAAGCTGCAAAGCGCAGGTGGCCAGCGCACAACCTTAGGTACGATCCCAGTGTTCGCTGAAAAGGGTTGACCTCGGAGGGCAGATGCAGCGAACGGGCTGCCTGCCCAGCCTTGGAGGCCAGCATTGAAAGCTATTCAACCGCTTGTATTCATCGCCCAAAACTACTTCACCAAGTTCCCGCAGCTTGCCGCAAACACGTCCGGACCAAACCGCCGACGCATGTGGTTTGCGACCTTCTTCGCATAGGGTCAACGATAATAAGTCAGTTCATCGGTATCTGGGCGTCAACAATAGCGCGAGCGACGAGCTCGGAGCGCCGGAAAACACCGTAGCGTTGCTTGGCTCTGGATATGAAATACCGCACCGAGGTCTGAGCAATTCCGAGGATCTCGCCGATCTCCCAGTCGGTCTTGCCGAGCGCGATCAGCGCAGTGCATTCGGCCTCGCGGCGCGTAAGCCGAGGAACATTGCGGCCTTGCATGGCGTGATGAAGATAAAGGCCAGTCTTGAACGCGAAGCCTGCGACGATCTGGAGCGTGGTCATCAAAGACGGTGTGATCGCGATCGGCGTCGGGCGGGAAAAGGTACAGGATGCGTATGTCTCGCTCGGTATGTGCAGCGGCACAGTGATGCCGTGAATGATCCCGTAGCCCTGCGCTTCCTCGAAAAGGGCATGCTGGTGATCGGCAAGCTCGACGTAGTTGGTGATCTCGTCCCAGCCGAACGGTCGGTCGAGTTGATAGCTTACCTCATATACCGGATCGATGATGAAATAGTGGTTCTCGATGTAGGATTGGACGAATTCCGCAGGATAGTTAGTGACAACCATAGAACGCTCGACCAGCCGTGGAAGACCGCCATGCTGAACGAGCGCAACAAAGGGGAAGCCCATCTGCCGCGCGGCATC
The DNA here is from genome assembly GCF_003860345.1 of Caenibius tardaugens NBRC 16725. Lineage (GTDB taxonomy): Bacteria > Pseudomonadota > Alphaproteobacteria > Sphingomonadales > Sphingomonadaceae > Caenibius > Caenibius tardaugens. The sequence continues at coordinate 3,633,124 of NZ_CP034179.1, read as the reverse complement.
GGCTAGTCCGTCGCGCAGTGCCTCGATCGAGGATGCCCTGTTGAGGCGTGAGAGCGCTTTGCGCAGGTGCGGTCCGACATACATGGCTTCCTCCTCGTCGGGCGCGTGGCTCTTTGTCCGCTCACCCGTTCCTGAAACTAGTCGTGCAATGGGTTCTCCGAGACGGTAGCGTCGGATGTGAGCGGTGAAAGCAAACGCACTGTAATCTGCGCCAAGGATGCCAGATGGGCGCGAAACGCATCGAGCGTCCCGAGGCAATGAGCGGCGATAATCGTCAGCATGGCGTCGGCATAGAACTGGCGGGTACGGGTCATTGAACAAAGATGATTATGGAATGACCGCACAGGCGATTCGCTCGCCGGCGCCCCCCGATCGGTTGCGTCCTATAGTCATCAGGATTGGCGTGGATTACCGGCGCCGACCCGTCCGCATCTTTGAGCGCAGGTCGACCATCGGCACCACTGGCCGAAACCAGCGTGGAGTAGAGCTCGACCGTGACACTGCCGTCTTCCTGCACATGGATATTGGGCAGGTCGCCGGCATCGTTTGCACCCTCGACCCGGAATCCATGCACGATCGGCTTTTCCGAATGGACATGACCACCGGCGCCCTGGAAAGCCGCGTCTCCGCAATCCGCCTTCTCGTGGAAATGGACGCCGTGCCAACCCGGCGGCAAGCCGCGCGCCTCGATCCGAAGCAACGCGCCTTTGGACGCATCGGTAAGGCGAGCGCCGTGTCCGCGGATCAGCTTGCGACCGTCAAGAAACTGATCGCCTCGCTCAATGCGGATGCGCGCATCCTGACCTGCGATCACGGCCGCGTGCCGCTCGACGCCATTCTCGACACCGGGCTGTTCGATGAAGAGAAGGCCGCGCAGCATCCGCTCTGGGCCAAGGAGCTCTACGGCTACGCCAGCCATCAGCCGGAGACCGAGGAATATGGCATCGAAAGCTTCGTCTACCGTGCGCGCGCACCCTTTGACCCAGCGAAGCTCCATGCATTCCTGGTTACGGATGGTCTCGACAATGTCGTGCGCGCCAAGGGGCATTTCTGGCTGGCGACGCGGCCCGAGTGGGTGGGCGAGCTGGCCGTTGCTGGCTCGCAGACGATGACCTCGCGCATGGGGTGCTGGTGGGCGAGCATTCCCAAAAACCAATGGCCCGATGATGATCGCTTCGAGCGGTTTGTCGCGGCCCACTGGGACAATGTGTGGGGCGACCGGCGGCAAGAACTGGTGTTCATCGGGATCGGCATGGACGAAGCCCGCATCCGGCCCCGGCTCGATGAATGCCTGATGCCGGTCCGCACGTTCACCCCGGAACTCTGGATGGGCCTGAGGGATCCATTCCCGTCATGGACGCCCGCCGAGGCCGAGGCCGCCTGACACAGGCGCCCTTGGGCCGGGCCGGAGGCCAGGGTGCCGTGCTGGATGGCAGGAACATATGCTAGTCCGCGCCCGTTGCTGACCAAAGTGACATGAGCCTGCCCGCCCTGATGCTGATTATTTCTACGCCTCCCGATTGCCGGACGAGCCCATTGGAGGATCGAGGGCATTCATAGCCGCACAGTGGAGCCGTGTACGATCCGGTCCGGCGCCACTGCCGACCGCGCTCACGGCCTCATCCACTCTACCTCTTTCGTTCCGAACTACGGGGCGCGAACACATCTCTGCCGTATAACTTGCGCATGTGGGTGGCGACCTTGGAGGCATAACTGCGCTGCCGCCACGCAGTGGGACTGTGGTAGATGCCGACCGCCGCCCAATAATTGCCAGTCGCCTCCAGCCCGGAGAGGAAAATCCAGCGTGCGGCTTCGGCGTTGAAGCAGGCGTCGTAGCGCAGCCAGTGTCGGACCTGATGCTCGGGCCTATCGATTACTCGAGCTAGGCGCGGCACCCACCATGTGTTGATCTGGAGTGGCCCGAGATCGTGCGTTCCGTTGGTATTGGCGACCTCTGCGCCGATCCAGCCCGCCTCTTGCTCGCGCAGGCCCCAGAGCGTCTTTTCGAGCCAGCCATAGCCGCGCGCGGCGACGCGAATGCAGCGAGCGATCTCAGCCGCCTCGCCAGGCGCGCCCGGTTTCGCCAGCGCAGGCGCGGGCGTCAGCGCGGCGGGCAGGAACGCAATCGCCGCGAGCACCGTGCCGAACATCGACTGGCGGTTCGGGCCTCGTCGACGACCGCTCATAGCGGCGTCCGATCACGATAGCTGGACGGTGTGCGTCCGACGCGATCCCGCGGCGAGAAGCGGCCGGGTTCGAAGGGCCCGCCAGTTAGAAGCGCCAGCAATCGCTGTCCCGACACGATCTCGATGCCGTCCGCGCCGGAACAGACTGTGCGGCTCATCCCGCCGGTGCGGCCGGTGTGGACAAACATGCCGCGCCGTTTCCGGGTGGCGCAGAGCATAGCGAACTCACGCACATGCTCGGGCTTGATGGCGTCGCGATAGCGCTTCGCCTGGATCAGCCAGCGCTGGCCATCGATGATGACTTCGCCATCGACCCCGCCGTCCCCGGTATAGCGACGATTGCGGATCACGCGGTGCCCGCGCCGCTCGAAGGCCTCCAGCAGCAATTCCTCGAACGCCAGCGGGTCCATCGCGCGAAGCCGTGCATAATGCAGCGCGGCGGGCTGGTCGCGATCGCGTCCGCATAACTGCTCGCACATCGTGCGCGCCTGTCGCCGTCGCCAGCGATGGGTGATCGGTATGCGATAGCTGCGGTATATCAGGGTAAGCAGAGCGGCACCGAATATCGCGATTAGCAGCTGTTCCATCATTCTCTCCTATCGGTCATGTCCACCACCATGACCGCCATGATCATGCTGCGGTTGGGGATCTGGCCTAGCCTCTGACTGTTGGGCAGGTTCGCGAGCGCCGCCGCGATCGGGCTCCGCCGGTGCGTGCTGACGGTCTCGTTCGATCGTGCCGCGCAGGAAGCGGTCGACCAGCGAAGCAGCCTCCTGCGCGCGGCCGGCGAGTATCTCGGCAAGACTGTTCGGGCGGGGTTCGGAGCGGCCCTGCCGTTTCCGCTCGCGCTGCTCCCGCTCGGCCTTGCGGGCGTCGCGCTCGCGGGCATTCTCCTCGCGGGAGCGGTCGTGCCGGTCCTTGTGGCGAAGTCCCCGCATCTTGTGGCTGTCGGCCCTGATCCGGCCGAGCCCTTCGAGCGACGAGGTCTTCTCGCCCGATCGCGAGGCGAGCTTTTCCGCGAGACGTTGCTGGCTCTCGGTCCAGAGCTTCACGCCATAGGCGGCGCGAGTGATGGCGGTGTAATAGTTCTGACCGTTGACGAGGCCGGATTCCACAGGCGCTAGCGCATAGACGCGGTCATAGGTCTTGGACTGCGACGAATAGACGGTTTCCGAATACCCATGATCCCAGGTCCGGTGGGCCGAGAGATCGACCTGCTGGACGCGCTCGCCGCGGTCCCATCTGATCGTCGCGATATTGCCCTCGAGCGCCAGAACGGTGCCGCGTTCGGCATTCTTGACCTCGAGTTCCTTGTTAACCAGCCGCCACTGGATGCGGTCGCCCTGGGCAAGGTCGCGCTTCTCAGGCAGGAACACATTGACATGCGCCGCCTTGCCGAGGCCCGGACGCCATTCGATCTGGCGGCCATGCTCGTCAACCAGGCGCACGACCTGGCGGCCATGATTGTTCCGGCCGACCCCGACGACGCGATAGTCGGCGTCGCGCGCGATCCCCAGCCCGGGATTGTCGCGCGTGAACTTGAGCACCTGGCCCGCGCTGTAGAAGCGCGCCATCTGCTTTTCCTGGTCGGTCAGGCCGGACGGGGTCAGCACTTCGAGCCGATGGTCTTCGGCCGCGACGGTGCCCTCGCGTTTCAGGACTTCGCGGATATGGCTGTTGACGATCAGACGGGTCGCGTTGTCGAGGACCAGGATATTGGTTTCGTCGCGTGTCTCCGGTTTGAGCCGGGTCCAATCGGCGACCAACGCCTTGGCGAGGTTCTCCGCGGTGTCGCCGGTGGTCACGCGATCCAGCGCGGCGAGCGACGCGGCATAGTCGCCCTTGCGCGCCATGTCCGCGGCCTCCTGCGTCGCGTCGGTCAGGTGGCGCCGCGACTCCTTGAGCTGGCTAGTCGGCAGCCCGAGTTGCTGGAGCAGCCAATAGGCCTTGCCCTGCTCGATCGCGCCCGTCTGCTTATTGTCGCCGAGGAATATGAGACGCGCGCCGGTCGCGCGGCTGATCTCCAGCACGCGCAGCGCCTGGCGGTTGCCGAGCTGGCCCGCCTCGTCGAGCGCGAGAATATGCCTGTCGGTAATGCCATAACCGCCGCTCGCGAGCAGCGAGGCGAGCGTGCGGGATTCGATGCCCGCCTTGTGCCCGAGTTCCGCCGCCGCCGAAGAGGTCGGTGCGAGCGCCACGGTGGTATAGTCGTCGCGGGTCGCATCGACCAACGCGGCGACCAGGGTGGATTTGCCTGCGCCGCCGACACCATGCACGCCGACCGCCCGGTTTGTGCCGCTGCCGATGGCGATCAGCGCGGCCGCCTGTTCGGGCTTCAGCCTGGCGGCCGTCGCAGCCTCTTCCAGCCGTTCACGGGTGGCAACCGGCTTCGCATCGCCCATGGCCAGAGACAGATGCTCGGACAGTGCGAGTTCGAGTTTGGCGGTCCGGCGCGATGTCCGGCCGCGCGGAAGCGGCTGGTCGCCGGTCTGGCGCACCGTGACCAGCAGCTTGCCCTTGTTCTCCTGCGCATCGTAGAGCGGCCGCACGTCGCCCAGGCGGACCTCACCGACATGCGATGCGAGCGCGGTGCGATAGAGACGGCCTATATTGTTGACCGCCTCGCGCGTTTCATTCTGGCGGATGCCGAACAGAGCGGCGCGGCGGGCAACGCGCGGATCGGTCTCGATGGTTCGTTCACCCCGCTCCTGCGCCGCGGCCTGGAGCCTGTCGAGATCTTCACGATAGGGTTCAGCACGCACGCGCCATTGCTCGCGCAGGTCATCGAGGCCGATCGTCTCCTTGGCCTTTCGGGTCGCGAAGAAGGAGATCCGGCGCTGGGCCTGTCCCTCAAGCCCGTGCTCCGCGGCATGCTCGTTGATCTGCTCGGCGCGCTGCGAATAGTCACGGATAAGCTGGCCGGGCATGCCTTCGACCTCGAACAGCCCCTTACGCGGATCGAACACGATCTCATGCCCCAGCGCGCGCACGTCGCGGGCAATCTCGTTGCGATAGATCTGACCCATGACGAGCTGCTCGGCATACATCGAGCGCGTCTCGAGACTCGACATGCGGTCGCCATTGAGATGGTTGGTCATGTTGAGAATGACGACATGGGTATGGAGCTGCGGGTCGTGCTCGCGGCTGGCATATTCGGTGAAACGCGCGAACAGCAGCCGGCCCGTCGTCTCGTGGACGATCTCGCCGTCCACCCGGCGGCGCAGCTCGGCATGTTCCTCGGCATAGGCAAGCGCAACCCCGACCGCCCGCTCGTGCGCGGCAAGGATGCGCTCGTCGCCCGTGACCAGCGCCAGGATCGAGATCGACTTGGGCGCGCTGATCGTGAAATCCCAGCCGGGATGATGCTGGATGCCTTCCTTGCGCCGGCGACCGAGCTGCTGGTCGCCGACCTTGCCGGCGAGCAGTTCCTCGAACTGCTTGGGGTCGACAGGCCCGGACAGGCCGAGGCTGGCGGCGAGCTTGCCGCCCCATTCGGAGGGTTCGTTGCCGCCCTTGGTATAATAGTCGCCGATTGTATAGTAGCGGCCGATATTGGCGGGTGTCCCCTTGAGGCGGCGAGGATGGATCATGCCGGCTTCGCCTTCTCACGCGGGCCTTCGGAACGGCCATGGCTGTCGAGCCGCACACGGATCGTGCCGCGCGTCGCCCCCAACAAGGGGATGGGGGTGGCAACCCTGTTCTCCTCGTCGGGATGATCGTCGATCGGCGCTCCCTCGTCCGTCATGCCGGAATCGCTGTGGTCGGTGGGTCCGAACACCTCATCCTGCGGCACGGCGTCCTGGGGATCCGGCAGGCTGGGCGGCTCCTGGGTCGGCTCCCGCGCCGGCGGGGGATTGGCCTCGCCGGTAAAAAGATCGCCTTGCCCCGTTCCGGGAGACGGCGGCGTGTCCGGATGTCCCGGACCCTGCCCTCGCCTCGCGGCCTCCTCCCGCGCCTGGCGCGCGCGGCGCTCTGCCCACGCCTGGGAGATGATGGCCTTGCCGAGCGGCAGCCTTTTGGGGGGCTCGGTGCGTTCAACGAACGCGGCCGCGATCGAAGGCAGCGGATTGAAGCGATCGGTGAAACGGACGACGGGGAGATTGCGCCCGAAACGGAGGAAACCCGAAAGGTTCGGCAGATGGGTGACCTCGGTGTCCAGAACCAGCGGGCGGGTCACCTGCATGCGACTGAGGTTCACCCCGTCGCGCATGTCATTGACGCCGTAGCTCATCCCCTCGTTGGCTTCGACCTGCTCGACCCGGCCAAGGTTTTTGGAGATAAGTTCCGAGGTGTCGCTATCGTTCGCCCGGAGCGCGACCCAGGTCGAGCAGTAGCCGGTGATGGCCGCCGCATCCTCCTTGCCGTAGGTCGCGGTCAGCTGGGGATAGGACTGGAACCCCAATATGCCGCAGCCGCCATATTTGCGCGCACGGGCGAGGAAGTCGGATAGGCTGGGGAGCTTCTGGAGCGTCGGCAATTCGTCAATGACGCAATAGAGCCGCCGGTCGCGGTCGGGCGTGAGGCTCATGATCGCGCTGATCGCGATGTCGAGCCAGACCGTGATCAGGGGGCGCAGCGAAGGAAGCTGGTCGGCCTTGACGGTGACGAACAGCCAGCTGTCGTCCTTCTCGTCCTCGACCCAACGCCGGATCGAGAAGCCGTCCTCGGTATCGTCGAGATAGGCGAAGCTGCGCATGACCGAGGCAAGCTCGGCCTGGACGCCGGCCGAGGTGCGCTCCCCCTCGGCGGAGATGAAAGCGGCGGCATCGGTGCCCTTCACATAGGCGGCAAGATCGGCGAGCGGGGAACGCAGCACCCGATCAAGCAGGACCGAGATGAGCGTGTGCTTCTGCCGCGCGAGCTTGCGCAGGACCGCGACCAGCGTGCCGCGCGCGGCCTTGCTCCAGAACGGATCGCCATGTTTGTCGGGGATCGTGGATTCCGCGATCTGGTCGTAATGATACTCCCGCGGAACATCGACCCAGGGACTCCAGATGTCGGTGCGCTTGTCGAGCGGGTTGAGCAGGATGTCCCTGCCGGGGCGATAGAATTTCTCGACGAAGCTCCCGGCCGTGTCATAGACGATCGCCCGCTTACCCTGCTTGCGGATGCCTTCGAGCATGGTGGTGATGAGGTTGGTCTTGCCCGTGCCGGGCGCGCCGACCAGCAGGATATGTTCGGGCTCGAAGGCTTCCGGCACGGCGACGCCGCCGATTGTGAGCGCCCCCTTCTTCTGCCCTCGGAGCGCGCGCCGCACTTCCGAGGCCGTCCCGAAGCGGGCGCCGCGCAGATATTCGTTGGAGCCGAGCCCCTTCCCGGTTCGGGTAAAATAGAACCAGGCACTGACCAGTCCGAAGAGGGCGACCACACCGGCAATGGCCGCCCCGTGGATGAGGTCCTTTTCGAGCTTGTGGAGCGCCTGCTTCGCGACACCGGAGTCGGCGAGGGTGTCGGCCGAGGTCCAGTATTGGCGCCCGTCGGGGGTGCGGAACAGCACCGGGTCATTGGTCCCCGGCGCCGCATCCGCCTTGATGGTCGCCTCCACCAGCTTGGCGAGGACGAAGCGCTGATAGTCGGTCGACTTTTCGAACGCATACCAGCCGGTCCCCATCAACCAGAGGATCAGCCCGGCCAGCACGGTCTGGAAAAAGACCTGGGTGGTCATGCGGACATTGTGGACGATCGCCTGCCCGCCCCGCGTCCAGCTCCCCAACGTGTCGTTGCGGAAGATGCTCATGGCCGGCCCCTCCCCCGAACGGCTGGCGGTGCGCTACGGCATGCCCCCCGATTTGGGATGGCCCTGACCGGCAGGGAATAATCGCAGGCAATCGCGCGGCCGGACGGGAAGCCCGCCGAGGGGGAACGCGAGGCCGGGCATGTGTCCGTGAGGTGGGGATCCGCGCGCCGGGTCATGGCTGTTCGTCCGGTGAGAGCAGCCCCTTTTCGAGGAGCAGCGCCCTGGCGTCGGCCATGCCCTGTTCGAGCGTCTCGGGCGACCGGCGTCGCACCGATGCCGCGAGGATAGAGAGCGTCTGCAGGACGCAGGAGAGGATTTCGTCCTGCGTCGTGTAGACGTAGCCGCCGCGGGGATCGGCGGTCTGGTCGATCGCGGGGCGGAGGAGTTCGGCGACGCTGACGCCGACTTTACGGGAACGGCGCTGCAGCCGCTCGTAAAGGGCATCGTCGATCCGGATTGTGACCCTTGCCAAGGTGATGCTCCGACTGGAGCTTCGACAAGGAGGTCACGACGCACAGCAACTATAGCGCAGACAAGCGACGATCACAATAAAATCAGCGTGGCGGACGTGTCTGCCAGCCGGAAACGACGGAATTGCGGGGCTTTTTCGGGCAATAGTACTGAGGCGGCAGACGCGTCAGCCAAATAACGTGAAATCTGGCTGACGCGTCTGCCAACGGAAACCATTGATTATAGGGCAGTTTCAGGCCACAGCACCCGTGCGTACGGTGCATTACAAACCGCGCAGCGCGTGCGTCGCTTGCCCGCAGCGACAGCGTCGCTGCGTCATCCCTACCGCTGCCGGGCGCACCCATGGCGGTGGTGGTCGATCAGGGGAGATAGGCCGCGCTATGCGGCGGGGTCGCTTGTGGCGCGGATGCGCCTGTGCGACAAGGATCGCGTGACGAGCGGGCCAGCCTGAACAAGGAAACTGGTCATGCCGAAAATGTCTGAACGCGATAAGCTCGCTGATCTGGAAGCGCGCGAGAAACGCATTGCGGGCGAGATTGCCGCCACGCGCCAGAAGCTGCGCGATCGCTATGCGGCAATCGTGACAGCGCTGCCGATCGAGCAACTGACGGAACGCGAGTTCCGGGACGTGCTGGGCCATGTGCTGCGGCTGGGCGGCGCGGGTGCGCTGGCGGCGCTCAAGGGGGCGTCGGTCGCGCCCGAGGTCTCCCGTTCGGGGAAAGCGCCAGCCGCGCCGGCGCCCGCAAGGGGGAATGATGGTGCCACGTCCACGCCCTTGGCGGGGGCATGAAGCTGTCGGCCCTTCCCTTTTCTTCCCCGCCGCCGCGCCGTCAGGCGCGGCGGCGGCCGGCGGCACGACAAAAGGCCAGCGCGCAAGGATGCGCGCCAGCCTTGGCCGGTCTGTTGTCCTGTCAGCGGCGCGGCGCTTTGGGGGAAGCGCCGCGCTGTCTGCTGTCAGGCGCTGCGCCGTGCGCGCCTGAATGTATCGCCTTCGCCGTCCTGCGGCTTGCGGGATGCAGGGGCATCCTTGGGCTTGCGGAAGGCGTGAATGGGAACGCCCTGTTTGCGCAAGGTCTGGTAGAGATTGGCCTGAATGCCCGATCCCTCGCAAAGGACGGCTTCCACCGCGCCAAGCTCGGCCAGCTTCTTGTTGCGGGTGAAGGCGGGCTTCTTCCCTCCCCCGTAGAGGCCGAACGCGACGACGGGCACGCCCTGCCTTGCCGCCCATGCCGCCGCGATGGCGTCAACGCCCTTGCGCTGCCCGGTGGTGACAAGCGTCATATGCGGCACGCGCGCCTTGATCTCGTCCAGCTTGGCCCAAAGCGGCTCCCATTCCTCCCACATGGCGGGGCCGGACAGGATGACGACAGGGCCTTGCGGCTGGTGCTTCTCGCGCTTGGCAAGGGCGCGCTCCTGCAAGAAATCCAACGCGTTCACATAGCTTGCGGTGGTGACGGATGAAGCCTTGCTGCCCTTGGTCGGTGCCCATGCCTTGCGCCAGCAAGCGCGATACAGCGCGGCGGCATAATCCCGCATCGCCTCGATAGCGGCGCGCTGTTCGGTGAGCGACTGGCAAAGCAACTGGGTATCCTCAAGGTCTTTGTTGAACACCTCCCCCGGTTCCATGCGCCGGGTCATGTCGCGGATCTTGTCGGCAAGCCGATCCTCCTGACGCTCCAGCGTTCCCGCAACGAAATGGAAGCTGTTGACGATACCCCAAGCGATTTGCGGGGCGAGCGGGTCAAGCCGCGTGTCGTGCAGCAGGCCATGCAGCGAAGTCATGAGTTCGCCGCAAACCTTCTGCGCCGCGAAGGGTTCGGGCATCTCATATTCCCCCGGCTCGTCGCCCGGTTCGATGATCGACAGCGGCAACGGATCGCCAAAGGATGCTTCCAACGGGTTCGTCGCGATGGCTTCGGCGTAGAGTTCCGGCAGGTCGGCGAATGTGCTAACGGCTACCTTAGCTGATTGCTTGCTCATGGTATGGCTCCTGATGCTCGATGATCGGTCAGGGTCCGGGAAAGTGTTCCACCACTCCCCCGGCCCGTCTTGGTTCAGCGCCTAGAACGCGACTTCATCGTCCAGATCGGCGGCGGCGCCTTGGCTCGACAATCCGCCGTTTGCATCGGCGGTGCTGTCCCCGAACCCGTAGTCATCGCCGCGCCCGGAACCGGACGGTGCATTGTCGCGCGGGGAGCGGACGGCAGGGCCGAAATCGTCGCGCTGGTCCTGCCTGCGCCATGCCACGCGATAGCCTTCCTCGACCGTGCCGAAAAGCGCGATGGGGAGCGGTTCGGACATGGACGGATCGTCGATATTCCCTTGCAGGAACACTTCGCCGGTCCGCTTGGCCGTGGCTTCCCAAAGCGCGCCGATCTGCACCACGCGGCCCCCGACATTGGGCGCGACGATCTCATAAGCCGGGGCCAGTTCGTTGTCGCTCTCGACGGGACGCAAGGCCAGCTTGGGCAGGTCGATTGCACGGGTAGCAATCGAACCAATCAGGCGGCCCTTCTTCAAATTGAACTCACCGATATTCATGACCTATACTCCTGAAAAATGCTTCCGGGGCCAATCCCCATCCGCACCTATACTTATACCCCCTCCCCCTTTTCGAGTATATGCCATTGTTTTCTTGCCAGATTTTCATCCTATTTGGTGAGCCTGAGCCAAGAAAAACGGACGCGGCAGCGTCCCGAACAAAGAAAAGCATGGCGAAGCCATTCCTTCCTGATCAGCGTTGGACGCGACGGGGCCTGTCTGTCATCCCATCCGGAGCCGCCTTCGCCGGGGCTCAAGGGTCAGGGCTGGTCCGGGTGAGCAAGGGACGTCGCGCTGCGCCCTAGTGGAGGTTGAAGAAAATGGGCCTGCCGACACCTTTGGATCAGGCAATCCCGTCGGCAGGCCCATTTTCTTCTACCGCAGCTTGGGCGGAGGCAGCCCTTGCTTGCCCGGACCAGCCCTGGCACGCCGAGACCCTGCGAGGCGGCGCAGGGTGGGATGACAGACCGCGTGCGACGCTGATTGCGGGCCGAGGCGTCCTCGCCGAGGTCCGCGGCAACGGTGCCGCGAGCGCGACGCTTGAGGAAGGAAACAGAGCGTGCCTCTGGGGATGCTACGCCGGCCCGAGCCAGAGAACGTCGAGGAGGCTGGGGCTCGCCTTGCGTCCCTCGACGATGACGGTCGCGTCCACCAGCGGCGGGAAATCCTGCGCGCCCTCGAGGCGCCAGACGTGGCCATCCTCCATCTCGAGGAGGAAACCGCGCTCGGATCGGCGCAGACGTCCCTGAAGGCGCAGGGGAACGGCCGCCGCGGTCACGGCGCGGGATATCCGCCGGTCGAGGCGGCCCATGCGGAAGAGGAAAAGCATATGATCACGACGATCCTATTGCGGGGCATCATTCCGATTGTAAACATGTTCGACCTATGTTCCAATCCTGGAAGAAAGGATTTCCCATGATTGCGGACTATCTCACCGGGTTCGATTTCAGCCTGCCCCTGATCGATGCGGTCAACGATCCCGACATCGCGGATGTGCGCAGCGAGATCGCCGCCCTCGCCCTCGGGGAAGGTCTGGATTCCGGATATTACGAGACGCAGGAGCTGGCCGAAGCCTTTCTGGAGGCGGCCCGCGAAGCCAATGCCGGGATCAGCGATCTCCATAGCCCCGCTCGCGAGCGCCTTGCCGATATTCTTGATCGCGGTTCACCTTATCAGCGCTGCTTGTTCGATGCGGTGGCCACGTTGCCGCTGGCGGACGCGGCGAGCCATCTCGTCTGGCTTACGGAGCTGATGCGTGATCGCGCGGATATGTATCGGCCGGTCGAAGCGGCGCGTCTATCGACACGCTGAATATCCTGCCCCCACCTGCGGCATCCGGTAATTTCGCCCGGAACCGATTGGCAGTTGCTGCCCGATTGGTTTAGAGGAGCGTGTCCGCCGGTGGTGGGCCGGAGAGTAGAAACTCCGAACAATAGAGTCGGCGCATGCCTTGCAGCCGGATTGCCTGATTATGTCCAGGCTCCGGCTAAAGATCAGGCGCGCGTTCTATTGTTCGCGTCTTTCTACCGTCCGGCTCAGGGGCCGGCATCCTCCTTCGGGGAGGGTGCCCGCCGACTGAGCGCGACGGGACGGAGAAGCAGACATGACAAACGAAAAGCCAGGTTTGAAAAAAGCCATCGAGCTGATGGAGGCGGCCCTCGAATGCCTGACCGGCCCCAAGGATCAGGTGGTGGCGATGCGATTGTCGCACGCGCTTGATCTCGCACGAGAGCGGCTGCTCGAAGGAGCCTGACCGCCGCCAGCGCCTTGTCGGCAGAGCTATGCGGAAATCCGCTTCAGCATGTCCGCCGGCGTCAGGATCGTAATCGCCGGCAATCCCTGAACGTCCAGCAAATCCTTGTGGCCACTCACCAGCCAGCGAGCCGAGCCGGCCATGGCGGCGCGGATGAACATATCATCATCGGGATCTCGGCTGCTGACCGGAAGAGCATCGTCATTCAGCTCCACCCAGTCGGCGATTGCGCTGAAATCGTGTAGAATCTGATTTCGACGCTCGATGGTCAGATATCTGTCGAATTTCGGACGCCAAAGACGGGAACGGAATTCTTCGAAAGTGGCCTCGGCGAAGATCAGCCGGGCATGGGCGATCACCCAGAGCGTCACCCTTGCGGGGGTCGAATCCGCTGAAAGCGCGGCGCTGATGAGGACATTCGTATCGAGAACGAACCTGTCACCCTTCATCGGACAGCAGACGCTCCAGTTCGCTATCGGTAAGGCCCTTCTGCGCGGCCTCGTTGGCGGTTTCGCGTAGCGTGCTGGCGAGCCTGTCCGCGTAGAACGCCCGCATGGCTGCATAGTCTTCCGGGGAAACCATCACACTCACAACCCGATTGCGGCGGGTCACGCGCACCGGCTCGCGCTGTACACGGTCGATCAGTTCGCCGAAGCGGGTCTTGGCTTCATTGGCGGTGATGGTCTGCATGGCTGCCTCCATTCGACCGAATTGGTCGAATCGTTCGATTCACTATCTAAGAAGGAGAAGCCTGTCTTTCAAGCGGTCTGTGCGCCAGCGCTTGCGCGCGCGCCGTGGATGCAGGCGCTACCAGCGGGCCGAAAAATCGGGATCCAGTTGATAGGCGCCGTCCTTACCGGCCACGGCAACAGGCCATTCGCGCAAAGCTTTGCGGTAGATGACCCACCGGATATTGCCCTTGAACAGCAGGCGGGTTGCGTTCGCGAAGTATCGCAATTTCCACATCGCACGTCCCTTTCGACGTTCGAAATAGCTGTGGCTGACGCCTTCGGCGATGCTGTCGATCCAGAAGGAACCATGATTGTAATCGTCGTCTTCGCTATCGACCAGTGCGGCGAGCGCGAGTGATCCCGTCCGCCCGAGCTGCCCAAGGCGCTGAATTGCCGCATGGAGCACGGGTGCAAGCTGCTCCGGTGTTGCGATGTCGATATCAGAAGTGGTCGTGATCACACGGATGGTCACGACGATTCCGACAGCCTTCGAGGATTCTTCGCTGGTGGACATGGCGATGTTCTCCATTTTGGATCACTATCGCCCCCTCCCTCCACTCCTGACCGCGAGACGGCATCTCATCATCGCCGATCAGTCACTTGGGCCGATGGATTGGCGCATCATTGCAAGCGGATCACCAACGCGCGGGCGTCGGCGTCGCAGGCCCCCGCCCCAAGCCAGACCGAACTGCCATCGCGGCTTCCGGCATAGAGTCCGAATAGGCGCATGGCGGGGTTCCCGAAGACATGGTTGCTGTGCGCGATCGCACTCATCGTATCGAATGGGCCCGAGGACAGTCTACAGATCCGACCGGCGCCAGACATCCCTGGCGCTGTCGGCGTGGACGGCAACGAGGCCCTGTCCATCCAGTTCGGCCTGGACACAGCAGACAAGATCGCCGGTCTCGCCGATGCCGGGCCGTTCATAGATATAGAGGTCGAAGAGCGCCCGGGCGTTTACAAGCATATGGCGCTCGCGGATGCGCGACCAGGGGAATGTCTGATTGAGATCGGTGTCCGCCCAATCCGGGTCCTGGCTGATTGCGAGGATGTTGAGGGCGGCATCGCCCGTCACGAGGCTGACGCGCTCGGCAATCTCGATCGCAAAGCGGGCAGCCGAACTGTCACGGCGAGCAATGCGTTCGGCGATCTCTCGTAGTCGCCGGATATCTCCGGCGGACAATCGGATGGTTTCGGTCATTGGCGTTATTCCTGTCAGGGTAGTTCAAGAGTGAGGCGGTTTATGGCGAAGCCCCGCGCCCCTTATGCCGCGGCAATGTCAACCGAGACGGCCGGACGCCAGGAACGCCGTCCGTTCCGCATCGCTGGCGAGGGTGACGAACCGGTCTTCAGGGCGAAGATAGACGACGACATACCGCCCGCGCTCGCACAGGCGCCGAATGTTGGCGCGGCTGCCATGGCTTGCTCCGTCCCATATGACGAACCCGGCGCCGGCGAGGCAGGCCATTTCCCGATCTTTCGCACTATGGAACGCGCGTGTGCCCGCAGGAGCATCGGCCCGGATCTGCCGGACCGGCCATATGCCGATATTGTGACGGGGAACGGAACCACCGCAGAAGATCGTGACGTGACGCACGCCGCACTCGGCAAGAAAGTGCTGGATAGCAGCATCCGCGCCGGGGGCATCACCGATCACGACAGGCAGTTCCTGGTCGATGATCACGCCAAGCCGCTTCATCACGCAGGCTGGAAGCTGCCGGATGGAAAGCGATCCGGAAATGAATACAGGCGGCGTAGCCGGTCGATGGTATGTAGCAAAATCGCTGGCGGTCATGGCAAGCTCCCAGGGAAGTTCACCGCCACCCTTCCCCCTTTCTCCATGCGAGCCATTTCGGAACGGCCGATGCCGTCATTCCCGATGTTGCGCGATGATACGTCGGGCGAGTTCGCCGATTTCCCCCCGATCGGCGGTCTGCGTGCAATCGCCCGGATAGACGATGAGATCGTCCGCCGCCGCGCTGCCTTTGCTGATATATATCCGCCAGACATTACGGCGAACTTCTGCCTGCTCACGGGCTTCGGTGAGAGGATTAAACAGGTCCGCCCACTGGCGCCGGTCGGGATCGTCCGCGAGATCGGTCCAGTCTCCCAACATGCCCCACACGTTATATCCATCAATCACGGCATAATGCTCGCGTGCTGCGCGCCGCGCGGCTTCGCGCTTGGGTGCATCGCGTCGTGCCTTGGCCTCTGCCTGTTTCCAACGGACCGACGACAGCCCCTGTTCGAGGCCCTGGATGACGTCCGCCGCCACGGCTTCCCCCCGCCTGGGCAGGATATAGGAGTGGTGTGCGGCCGCGATCTGTTCGGCGCCATATCGCGCGAGCGCTAGCAAGGCCTGCAGTTCGGTCTTGTTGAGAGTGACCCGAAGGCCGCTCGCCAGCGCGTGCGTTTTCATGGGCGGCGTTCCTTGTACCAGGGTTTGAGGCCCGCGAGCGGCAGCTTGTATTCCCGCGCGGTGTGATGGCCGTCCTCGGAAAAGAAGCCCCAGTGGCCGGTCGAGGAATATCGCAGGAACAGGAGCTTCTCGTTCTCCTCGGTCCTGATCCACATGCCAGGCGCAATCGGGTATCGATCGGCAGTGTTCATTGGCGCCTCCTCGATGATGGGAATTCCGTCAGGCGACGTGCAGGACGAGATTCTCGTCCTTCGCCGGACGCGTCTCCGTCACACGGAACGGCTGGATCGAACTGCCGGTGCGGATGACATACTGATTGCGGCCGGTGGCGCTGCGGCGCTGAATCGCGCAGGCATATGCGTGCTCCGCGCTTGCTAAGACCCCACGAAGGGGAGACAGTTGGGCCATGATATCCTCCATGATGTTGCGGTGAGGAAACTTTGTGCCCGGCAGGCGGGCATAGGCAGCGGGATCAGCCTTGTTGCTGTGTGCCTTCCGCATCGTCGGAGGCGACCGGAAGGCCAATACTGTCGATGACGGTGCGCGCCGACTTCTCCCAACCGGCCTCGTCGAGGATATCGGCGGCATCCATCCTGGCGACATCGAGTTCGCTCTGGGTGGAAGCGAGTGCGATCTGCCTGAGCGCGCGAAGCGCCATGTGCATCTCGATCATGCGGCAATCGCTTCCACGGTGATGCGGAACGAGGTGCGATCGTCCAGCACGAGGTAGATCTGCGTCCCCGTCTCCATGTCGCAGCTCGCGATGCTGTCGATATTGGCACTGGTGCCGTGGATTTCCGAAATCACGTGCGGCGGACGGTCATCCTCGCAATCGCCGCCCTCGTCGCACTTTTGGGCATGGGTCTCCAGCAACTCGGAGATCAGGGCAGCAACCGTGCTGGCGCGGGTCGGATTGTCGGTGTCGGTCCTGTCGATCACATCGCGCAGGATCGGTGTCAGCGCGTCATTGATCTGGAAAAGCAGGTCCGACCTTTCCCTATCGCGAAGACCGTCCAGCACGGTGTCGGGAATGAGGTTGGTGACCGCATGGGTCGCGTCATTGACCAGCCCGTCGAAATGATCGTCGTTCATCGGATGTCTCCCTGGCGGATTCGACCGGACGCGGCGCACGAGGCGCCCGGTCTTGTATCGGGGATGGAAGGCTATTGGCGGTCTCAGGGCCGCTGCATCATCCTGGCCCGGACGCTCTCGATCCATTGTGCCGGGTTGTTATGATGCTCTAGAAATTCCTGCGACCACGCGAATACCGTCTCGGTATCCGGCTCGACCGTATCGAGCGCGTCGCCATAATCGGGATGGTGCGCGCCTTTGCAGCTGTTGCGCATGAAGATGAGCGCGCCGGCGCACATGGCGCGGGCATCGCTGCCGTCGCCCGGAATGGTCTTGTGGCAAGGCAGCGGCGGCCCGTCGAACTGGATCTGCTGCGTGAAATCCTCCGGCCGGTAGCCGCCCAGCCAACCGGCGGGATGATCGCGGCGCCAGGGGCATTCGTTGCACGGCCGCGTGAGCAGCGGCTTCATGTCGCGCCCGCCCGCGCGGTTTGCAGCGTCTCCGCCATGAGCCACCGGGTCGAGCCGCCGAATATTTCCGTATCGGTGACGACATAATAGCCGCCGCCGAAAGCGCCGGCGATGTCCTTGTCAGCCACCTCCGCCCATTGAAAACCGAAGGGCAGCGCGGATTTGCAGACCTTCTGGATCAGTGATGCGAGAGCCGGAACGTCGACCTCATGGCCGCTGATGAACGCGAACTGTGTCCTGGCCTCCGGGTCACCTTGAATAATGAGGTCGGCGTCGAACTCGGGGAAGCCCGGGTCGGACCAGAGATCGAGAAAGTCCGCGAATGGATCTTCCTCTTCCGGCTTTTTCGGGAAGGTGTTCCTGAAGGCTTCGCTGAGCGACGCGTAACAGGTCTTCACCGCTTGCAGGCTGTCAGACGAGAGTTCTGCGAAGTCGCTGGACAGCTGCGCCGACACGGCGAAGCATTCCTTGAGCAGCAACGCTTCCGCCGGCGTCACCGGAATGGCGAACGCCGTTTGCAGATAGTGATTGGCCATTTTCGGGCTCCTCGATGAAAAGGACAGAATGGAGGTCGAGAGCACGAAGCCGGCTCAGTCGCCGATCGCCTCGACGCAGCTTTCGCCATCGATATCGAACGGGCCGGTATCGGTATCGATCGGATCATGGTTGGCGCTTTAGTCGTCGATTTGCTCGATTGTCGGGGACAGCCATTCCACAAAATGATCGGCCCGTTCCCGCGCCTCGGTGGCGTCATCCGCATCGACGATGACGGAGATGAACGCTTTCACGTCGACGGAATATCTAGGCATCGTTCGTCTCCGATCCCCTGCCCCACCGCTCGACGGTCTCCGTCGCGACCTGCTTGACCGGCACGATCCGGCCCCGGTTCATCGCGGCGTCGATCAGAGCGCACAGGACGAAATCGAGATCGAAGGCGGCCTCTGGGTCGCCGAAAGGGCCGAAGCCGGGTTGCTCCTGGCCGGACAGCGGCTCTTGCTGTCGCATAGCCTTGCGCGCGAGACCTTCGATCACCGCTAGGTCTGCTTCGACCTTGGGGTTCATGGCGTCGCCGATCACGTTCACCTTCGCGGTCACCTCGACCAGCTCGGTGTGGAGATGGCTGGATCGCATCACGACCAGCACCTTGCGTTGCATTGTCATGGCAAATTCCTTTGGGGATGTTGGTCCGCATGGTTGCCGACCGGCTAGATCATCGGATCTATGGGCAGCCGGGCGCTGATCTCGTCGTCCGTAAGATCTTCGAGAAGCTTCTGGACCGTGCCGACGCCGGGTTGATGGACAAGGATGACACGCTTGCCGCGGTGTTCGGGAGGCCAGGAATCGGGAGCGGCCTCCCCGGCAAGACCGCGATAGTCGGCAGGCGTGCGCGCCCATATCAGGTCGAGCTTTGCGTCGCGCGACAGGCCGGCGGTGCCCGTTGTCTCATGCTCGACAATCGCCGCGCGCATCGCGTCAGGGCTATGGCGGTGACCAAGGTTGCAATAGCCGGTGAACCAGCGGGTGCGTCCGATCACGATCTCGAAAAAGACAGAGCCGACGAAACCGGCCTTGAGTTCGGACATCGCGAACATCCCGGCGCGCATGAACAATGGCGGCAGCATCTCGAGCATGTATTCGTAGGAGGTGCTCTCGATTTCAAACCAGCTATTCTCAAAGGCCTTTCCCGAAATACGATCCTCACAGGGGCAGTCTGGGACGCGGTTGAACAGCTCGAACATCTGCTCGCGCGTCGCGACGCCGTCGAAAATCTTCCTGAATGGCGGAGCTTGGGTCATGGGGCGGTTCCTCATGGACATGGCCCGCCGCGGCGCGCGACAGCACGCCTGGCAGGCTGGTATGGGAAGGGGCTATTCGACGGCGCTGAGCACGGACATGTCGTCATTGTCCGCGAAGCTGGCCTCGACCCGATGGTTGACAGCCTGCATCCTGATCGCCCGGTCCTTGGGGATCAGCCAGGCGACATGCTCGCGCATCGCCTCGCGGACGCGTTCGAGGACCGCGGCATCCTCACCGAGCAGCAACATGTTCGCGACGAAGCGCGCCTGCATCTCGAACGCCGCCTGCTGGGTATGATAGCTGTCGGCATCGCAATCCTCATCGGGATAGAAACAGGCAGCTTCGATCAGCGAGGCAAGTTCGCAGGGCGTGATCGCGCTGTCGGCTCCGAGCAGGATGATGACCTCCTCAAGATCGGTCCAGCGATCGGGTGGCATGATCAGGACATCGGCGGGAAGCACGATCACATCGACGTTTTCGGTGGGAACGTCCTGCCCCTGCACGGCGATTTCGAGGGAGATTGCCTCGACCCGCCCGGAGCGAAAATCGGATGGCGGTTCCATGTCCGCACCGTAGTCGCAGATGTCGCCTTCACCCCGCTCGATACGGAAGGAACAGCCGAGCACCCGCGGGATGGCATTATACCAGACATATCCCGCGAAATCGTCGATCGGACGTACCAGCGCCGCGCCGAGCGGCCGTCCTGAAGCAACCGCGCGGTTCACGGCTTGCTCGATGTGGGTCTGGTCCGCCGGCATCAGGATCATCGGCTCGCCCGCCACCCGTTCGCCGATCGGAACGCCATCGGTTTCCGCCGTGCGCGGCGTCCATTCATGGAGCCAGGGGGCTGCTTCCGGCAGGGATATGCCGAGTGCCCTGGCGCGCTGCCAATGGGCAAAGGAAAGCCGATGGTGGCCTTTGCGGGCGATGGTGCGGAAGATCGCCGCCTCACAGGCTTCGCGCAGCGCCTCGAGCGCGGCCCCCTGCAAAATTTCCTTGCGCGCTGGCAGGACAAACCGAATTGGGCAGGTGTCGACGATATCGACCTTGGCATACCAGCCCCGGCCGCCATCGGCGTCGCTGACGAACGGCAGCCGGCAGCACACGGTAAGCCCGTGGAAGTTGATCCTGGGCTGTTCGCGATGGAGATCATATTTATCGGTGAAGACGCCGATGCGGCAGCCTTCCCATTCCTCGATCCGCACGGCGCCATGAAGGAAATTCTCGTACGGTTGCCGGTTGCCATCGAACCAGATCGACACCGGGCAGAAACGAGCCGCGCTCTTGACGGACTGTTCCAATTGCTGCGCCCACGCCTCGGGCAGGTCGATCTCGATTTCCGTGCCCTGGTCGAGCGAGGAAGGGATGACGTCGAGCGCCTGGCCGCTTTCCCATGCGTGCGGAGGGATCGACACTTGCCAGGCCGCGCCGATCGCGGCGGGATGGGAGCGCACGGTCACATGATGGCCGGCAAGACTGAACACACCCATGCCCGCGGGATCCTCCGATCGCGCGATCTTCTCATCCCAGCCGGAATCGCCGAGCGCCAGAAACTTGACCGGATCGGCGATACCGCACCCGTCGTCGCGGATGCGCAGCACAAGTCCCTGATCGGCCTTAACCTGGGTGATATCGATGCGCTTCGCGCCAGCTCGACGTGCGTTCTGGATAATTTCGAGGAGGGCGGCCAGCACCCCACCATCACTGAAGCGGCTGATTTTGGTGAGCAGCGACGGACTGACCATCGTATTGATTGTCGTGGGAAAGGTCATGGGAGCCTCCGGATTTCTGCGACCTCATCATCGCCCCCAAATCCCGCCCCCTCCCCTTCGCGGCGCGATTGCGCGATTGGGATGCAGCACCCCGATGGGGCACCGCGAGCGCGGAATGGACGAAAAATGGATCGGCGAGTCGGGCGGTCAGGCGGCGATGCGCCGATAGACGGACTCGCCGTTCGAGAAGCTGCCCAGGCGGACAAGGGTCGCGAAACGCTGCTCGAATTTTGGCCCGATCCGGTCGAACCATCGCTGTGCCAGCCCTTCCTGGCCGACATCGATATCGTCCCGCAAGACCACCCAATAGGCTATGCAACCGCAATATTCCGAGAGGCCGAAGCGGGCATAGCCGTTCATGGCGACAATCCGGTCTTCACGATCGATCCAGCCGTCATGCGCCCATGCCGAAGGATAGAGTGCGAGCACCTGTTCCCGAAAATCCGCGACGATGAAGTCCCAGTCATCCTGTGCGGCAAATTCATCGAAATGGCGGGTGCCGGAATCGTCGTCATCCTCGATCCAGCCCGCGTCCCACTGCGAGAACGCGACATGCGCTCCGCCGGGATGGGATACCGAGCGTCCCATGGTCAGTTCCTTTCGTCGGCAGACGGCCGCCAGGCGGGCGGCTGGGCGGCGACAGGTTCATCGGCCGCAGCACGACCCGGATCTTGCGGCACGGGTTCCGGCTTTATTGTGGGATGGAAAGGATCGGACCAGTCGATATGATCGACGATCCAGTCCGGCACGAAGTCCCAGTCGAAACACAGGTCGTAGCTGTTGGCGACAACGCTCCAGGCCGCCTCGACCGCGCTGGCCCAGCCCACGACGGTCAAGCGCAGGTCAGCCGTGCCGACCGCATTGCAGGTTTGGCGGATGGCCAGCGCCAGGGCGATAGCGTCGGGATCGGAACTGGGATGATCGCGCAATGTCAGCACGGCCTCCCAGAGGCAGGCAGCGGTTTCGAGACTATCCATCAGCATCGCGCGGCTTCGGTTTTCCGCAGCGGGCGCGATCTCAGCCTTTGCGCAGACGCTGCGCGGCCGGACAGCGATCCGTGATGGCTCCGCGGGCCGGGAAGAGACGCCGGTTTTCATGCTGCGGTCTCCTCGGCCGCGGCATGGCGGGCGTCGGCTTCCAGAGCATCGAGGTCGATCGGTAGCGGCTTGCCCGGCTTGTCGGTGATCACCACCACTGAATCCGGCTTGTAGAACTCGCTGCCGATCGTCGAGATACGAATGCGGGCCACCGGCTCGCCAGACCGCACGCGCTCATGTCCTTGCCAATCCATCCGGACGCGGCGGCCATCGGCGGCTATCTCGACGGTCTTGAAGAGGGCATAGTCCCCTTTGGAGTTTTCCGAATAGATCGCCTGCGTCGTCGTATAGATTTCCGCGGGTTTGGCTGCGCCATACTTGCCCTTGCAGGCCGCGACCATCCGCAGATTCCAGACGGCCTGCAATTGCCGGGCCTGTTCGGCGGACGGATTGATCAGCGGCACGGCATCCGGCTTACGCGAAGCACGCCGCGTCTTTTTCTCGGGCACCGTGTAGCCGCACCCCTGCATCAGGTCGCGCCAGTCGCTCTCGCTCAATTCAAGGGTGGATGCCGACGCGATATGCGCCGGAAGCGGGACCGGGCTTTCGAGCCGGAAGACTGCCGCCGCGATCGCGGTGCATTTGGGGCTTTCCGCGCCATGCTCACGAGCGAAGGCCTGGATGATGACCGGGGTCAGTTCGCCATCATAGCGCGGCACGTCGCCCAGCATGGAACGCTCGAATGCGAGCCGGTGCAGGACGTGCTCGATCCAGCGGCCGCGGTTGGGGCCGTTGACGGCGAGCGTTGCCCCGTCGATGCATTGCTGCCGTGCGTCGGCAGGCGTGATCTCGCCCTTGTCGACCTTGTAGTAGAGATCATAGCCTGACCAGAGTTCGCGGGAATCCCTGTTGCCGAGCGCATGGCGGATCTGTTCGTCGGTCGTGATCTCCTCCCAGATCGCCAGCGCCGCATGGGCCCTGTTGATGCCGCGCTGAAGGTCGCGCAGTTCCGCCAGCAGCATCTTGATCCGGTTGGCGCGGACGCGCGGATCACTCTTCCTGCTGGCGTAATGCTCGGCGCTGCTCGCGCGGCCGAGCCAGTAGCCCGCGGCCTTCTCGGCCTTCACGGCCGCTGTCATGGCGGAGTGCATGCGTTCCTGGGTCTTGCGCGCACCGCGCTCGCTATGATGACCGACAAGGATCGGCTGGCCCATATAGAAGGCCTGCGACAGTTCGTCCGCGCGGCGCGCAAAGGCGTTGGCTTGGGCGTGGCGCTTGTCTGCAAGGCCCTCGAGCCGTTCGGCCTTCATCGCGGCGCGCTCGGCCAGGGTCATCTCTTCCGCCTCGATCTCGCCAGCCAGTTCGATGGCCAGGTCCTCGCGTTGCGGCGTCCACCTGGGCGCGACGAACAGCTCCTGTTTCGGAGCCCATTTGAACCCGGCCTCCTTGACCTGTGCATAGGTCTCGGCATCAAGGCGCGATGATGCGTAAATGCGGATCTTGTTGTCCTCGGGGCTGTAGGTTGCGGTAAAGCTGGTCATCGATCGTTTTTTCGAGCGGTCCGCGATCATCAGGTTTCGGGGCAAGGCGGTGCATCTGCGCTCCCCGGAATCACGAAGCCCGGCGCGATGGCCGGGCTTCGTGGAAAACGGGGAATGTTGGTGTCGGATGGGCTATTCGCGCAGGTCTCCTGCGGCTATGTCGCCAATCCAGCTCGAGGCTTCCTCAAAATCAGCGTCGTCGTCTTCGACCAACGCGGCGAGCGCGACCGCCCCGGTGCGGCCGAGCTGGCCGAGGCGCTGAATGGCTGCGTAGAGGATGGGCGCGAGTTGCTCGGCGGTCGCGGTATCGATGTCGGTAGTCGTCATGCAGATGCTCCTTGTGGAAATGGTGGGTGGCAAGGGATGGCCCGCGGCGCGGGCGGCACGACCGGCGCGCCCAACCATTCGCGCCAGGATTTCGGGATGGGCAGCTTCAGGCGCCTTTTCAGGCGAATTCGACGACGACCTCATTCACCGCGGGTTTCCGGCGTTTCGAGCAGCACGACAGCGATCGACGGCTTTTCGGAAGTATCGGCCTTGCGGCTGTCGTAGCGGTGAATCCCCTTCTCCGCGATCGTCAGCATATCGAACACCGGCACCGGCGATCCGTCGCCTCCGGGTACGGTCATCGCCGAATCTCGATATTGGATGTCGATGAAGCGCGGCGGCCCGCCTGTGTGGTATGGCCCGAAATAGAAGGTGACGCGCAGCCCCTCGCTGGTTTTCGCGCTGATGGTGAAGCCGCCGTCCGGAATATCGACCGGCAAGGTCGGAACATGGTTGAAGGTCGCGAAGCCGATGCTTTCCGCATCGGCACGGGTCATGATCGGCAGTTGCGACATGCTCGTCGACGAAGATGGTTTGTCCATGGAATATGGCCTTTCGGAACGGGTGAATACACCGGCTCACCGCCGGGATGATGAGCGCAGAAATCGGCCGGGACCCGGCAGTCGTGCAGACGGTATCCCCAACCGCGGCTAGGAACGCCGAAGCGCTTTCTCGTCTGGCGTCTCGATATGGACATAGCGCCTGCCGCCGCTGCGGCGTTTGCGAATGCGTCCGTCCACGAACGCATCGGCCCATCGTTGCGCTTCGGCCGCACGAGCGCCGCCAGCGCATTCATCGGCCTGCTCGAAGAGCGCATAGGCAAGGGCATATTGTTCGCGCTCCGGAAGGGAGAGCAATATTGTGGCGATCGGCAAGGCGCTCTCGTAGAACTCGAGCACGCGGCAACCCAGACCGCTGTGCATCAGGATAGCAATGCGACCCCTGCTTCCGATACCTGTCGGTCGCGCTATCTGCACATCATGCGATGCATAGGTGATCGAGACGCGGGAGGTTTCGGCTTCACCGCGATGGAAGACGCGATCGTCGCGATGGGCAAGCGGGTGCGCGAGAACCTCATAGCCGTCGAAGTTCTCGACCTTGCGAATGTAGTTATGTCCGATAACGCCCATGGCGGTCACTCCGCTGCCATTTGTGCCGTGGCTCGGCCGTCCGAGGCACTGGCTGCATCGAGGCGGGCTATCCAATCCGGATCGATGCAGGCGTCCTCCACGGCCCAACTGCTGATGGAGGCAGGGACGGGATCGCCATTGTCGCGTGAGACCAGCAGGAGATCATCGGGATCGGCGCCCTCGACATCATAATCGACGACACGCACCGTGATCGGCCTGTCGGCGATGATGCCCTGGACAAGACCGCCATCGAGTTCGATCACGACATTGGCTTCCTGTGGAGTCAGTTCACCGCCGTTGATCCGCATGCAGAGGCCATCGATCTCATCCGAAGTCAGCGGCTCATGCCGACCGAGATTGCTGGCGACATCGTCAAGGTCGGCCCCACAGTGGCATCGCTGGTGGTCACGCAATGCCGCAAGCACGGTCGAGAGTTCCCGATCGTTGAGTGCGAGAACCGTTACCCCCTGGAGGTCGGCCTTTTCGATCCACACATCGCAGCCGGCCGCATCCGCGAGGTCGTCATGGTCCATGTCGCTGATGTCGATGCCGAGCGCGGCGAGGTGACGGCATTGCGCCGCGATCAGCCCCATCTCCCAGCTGCCGACGTCGATCGGCGGCAGGGCCTCGGAATCGAGGTCGGCGCGAAGCTGGTTCACCAACCGGGTCGCGGCAATCCGGGCTTCGCGTTCGCTGGTGTGATAGCTCGTGATTTTGGACGGTTGCGAGAAATGCGTTCCGTTGGCGACGAAAATATCCATGTCGAATTCTCCGGATAGTGAGGATGCGGGATCGGTGCGGGCATCAGGCGGCGCAGCGGGCAGCGTCCTGGGAAAGGCCGAGATCAAAGGCGGTGAGGTCGGCGAACCGCGGCTCGAGGCGGTCGAAAGCAGCCGTCAGATCATCGATGTCGATCCAGGTGAAGGCGTCACCGGGATCGGCATCGAGCTGGAAGACGATGGGTGTGAAGGCCGCGGTCATCTCCGGGAAGCTGGCCTGGATGATCAAGGTTTCGATCCGGCGTCCCAGAGCGGCGATGCGGGAGGCAAGCGCGGCCCGCTCGGCATGCGGCATCGCGTAATAGCGATCGGGCGCCAGCAACGGAGAGATGCGAACGCACGGGAGACGCCCGACATGTTTCGGCCCGACAACCGTGCCGGTCAATGCCCGGCGTTCGGCCGCGACCTTGTCGGCAGGGACCAGCGCGCGATAGACATAGTGCGGCAGCGTCCCCGCGATGCGGGAACGGGTGACGATGATTTCCATGATGATTGTCCTCAGGCGAAGAGCCGGGTTGCAGCGGCGTCCGGTTGGGGAAGATCGAGGTCGCGGCGGATACGTTCGGCGAGCCTAGCGGGCTCGATCAGCTCCGCCACGGAAGCGAAGTGATTGCGGCCGCCGACATAATCCTCGCGGCCTTTGCAGCTACGAAACATCACCTCGTGGCCGGGGCCCATGCAGCCCAGATCGAGCTGGATATAGAGATGGGCGGCGTGAAGAATAATTTCACCCGAGCAGGCGCCCCCAGCCATATTTGAACGAATCTGAAATTCGTTCCGTTGGAGGCCGAGCGCCTCGGCGAGCCGTCGCAGTGCGGCGCGGCCCTCCTGGTGAAAAATGGCCTTCGCCTCGCTGTCATAGTCGACCCCGCGCCGTGCAAGCGTCACCAGGATAGGCGTGCGTTCGGCGGCGCCGACGGCTTCGACGCAGGCACGGCGCAACTCGGTCTGGGGCGGACGGTTCTCGGTTGCTATGTTGCCGAGATGGCGCACCAGCAACAGGACGGCCGGATCACGCTCCACGTCAATATGGTTGCGATGGCACTCGTCGATTGCCTGGATCAGGACATTCAGCCCTCCGGCAAGCGTGGTCAGCGCGGAAGGGTCGAGCGCCTGCTGAAAGCGAAACGCGGCGTCATAGGACATGGGGTTCTGCTCCTGAGACCTGAGCGCATCATCACGCCCGCCTCACTCCTTCCCCCTCCCCTCGATCAGGCCGTCACCATTCGTAGCAGGCGAGCCGATCGGTCGTGGACGCGTCGCGGTCCAGGATCAGATAATTGCAGCCCAGTCCGCGCGCGAACGCCAGCGCACTGACAAGATCGGCCGGGAGATGCCGGCGGCACGGGCGCGCCGACACCGGTCGCGATCACGCGATGGTCACCTGCAGGGGACGCCGCGGTTCGAGATGGTTGCGAACGAAGCCGCGTGTGATGCCCAGTTCGCCGGACGCAACCTTGGCAAGCTGCTCTTCGAACGTGAGCTTGCGGGTCGCGGCGGCATCGCGTGCCGCCCTTGCCTCTGCTCGCCGCGTTTCCTCCCAGTGCGCTTTCGCCTCGTCGAAGGCCATCGTGCCGAGCAGACGCCGGAACGCATAGATCTCCCGAGGCGAAGCTGGAGGCCATGACGAGCTACGCACCGGCGCATGGCGAGCCCGGCCGGGGCGTCTGGGGGGCGGCAACACTTGTCCTTCGCCCGCCAGTTCGGCGGCAAATGCATCCCGAAGACGATAGGCGCTCGATGCGCCGATCACGAGTTCGCGCGCGGCGCGCTGGACGGGCACGTGATCGAGCAGCATCGCGCGCAGAAGGTCTTTCTGCTCATCGGTGACGAAACGGGCGCTCTGGGCATGAACATGCCGGACCCCGGCGGCATCGCATCCGGGGAGCGTTTCTCCCTTGCGGCGCAGGCGCCGCAAAAGCCGGGCCCTGATGCGCGTGCAGCTCGTCCGCGACACGCCGGTGCGATCGGCGATCTTCTGAGTGCCAAGCCCCTGCAGGAAGAGGTCCTCGACCTTTCTGCGCTTCGCCGGCGACAGCTTCACGCCACTATAGGCCTGACCGCCGCCCGGCGGCGGCAGCGGTGCCTTGCCGCGGGCAAGCAGTTCACGGTTATACCGGCGGCGCTGCTCGGATACGCAGGCCGCCGACACGCCAAGACGCAACTGGATGTCGATGCCCTTGTAACCCTTCTTCAAGGCATAGCGCAGCCGCTCGATGCCCTCGGCCGTCAGGCGGCCATGCTGATCGCGCTCTGCGGGACGATATCCACGCCGGACACAAAGGGCGATCGTCACCGCATTGCAGGCGCTGGCTTCGCAGATACCGAAATGTTTGCCGATGGCGCTGAACGACCAGTTCTCGACCTCGCGCAGTCGGATGGCTTCGTCGAGATCCCCGCCACCAAGGCGCGGTCTGGGCGCGGCATTTCTATGGGCTGTCTTCAGGCCGAGCTTGTGGGCCTTGACCTGCAAGGCATGGATGCTTCGGCCCGGCAGCCGCTGCGCAACGCTATGCCCTTCGGCCGGATACCAGGCGCGCAGCGTAGCGATTTCCTGCGCCGTCCATGGCGCGGATCTGGGAGTGGTCATGGGGAACGTCTCCGAAGAAGGGAGAGCCCACGCCGCGCAAAACCGGGGTGTGGTGGTCCGTGGCCCATTTGGACACACGCGCCTGCTCCCTTCCCTACTTCCCCCTTCACTCCCTATGGCCGCACGGGGCGGGGGAGATTGCTCGGCCGCGTTCGCCGTCGCGATGTTCGCCATCGCCCTGAGCGGCCACCTTGCGCGAAAGGCTGTCGGCATCTCCGTGCGGTTTTACCTTGCGACCGCCATCCCCTGGAAACCTGGTCGAGCAATGGCCGGGTAAGCCAGTGTCGCGATGGCAATCTCCCCTTTCCTCACATGGATTTCAGGAAAAGATTTCGGATAGTGGGAACGCGGATGGCGGTTTTCTGAAACCGGCAGGAGACTGTGCCGCCGCATCGCCAAACCGAGGACGGACGGAAAGCCCAAGCGTTTACGGCGCGCCTCGAACGAGTTGCAAATCCAGGGACAGCCGCTCCGCTACCTCCTTCCGGTTCAGCCCGAGCCTGCGAGCAATCTGGCTGATGGTGAGGCCGTTCAGCCGATGGAGATAGAGCACGCGCTCGGTGAAATGGGGCAGCGTCTCGATCATATCCCATATCTCGCCGTCCTGCTCCGGATCGGCGTGCGTGCCCATCGTCCTTTCCATGATTGCCTGCAGTGCGATCGCGCCTTCGTCGTCATGGTGCGCGACCATGATGGCCAGCACCTGCTCCATCATTTCCAACGCGCGATCCCGCTCCGGGCCGGCTGCGATGATGTTCGAATGCCGCATGATTCACCTCCAGGTGCCAGAGGCCAGCAGCATAGGTCGCCTATAACATGTCCGCACGTGCAACTGTTTTCAAATCGCAAACTATCTTGGGAATTTTCTTACCAGAGGCTTGTGCGGACAGCGCCTCCTCATCGGACATTTTAAGCGAATGATCTGAACGGATCGCTTGCCGCCTATCTGTCAAGCCCGCGCCATGTATTCCCGGTTCGTGAACGAACGTGGGGCGTATCTCAAATTTCCGGGGCCTCGGCTCGGATGTCATCATACGAATGGCCCCGATGCGGCATTCACGTCGAACGCGAATGCAATTGACCGGTGTATCGCGCACCAGGCGCCTACAATTGACCCGCTGATCTCAATTCACGTTCAAGTGTCGCAAAAGGCAATATGAGGGTCAGCGGTTTGTCGTGCAGTGTTATGGCGCCATAGCTGGCATACCATGCGGCAGCCCGCTCGTTCTTGGCGTCGATGATCAGCATCACCCCGCCGACTTCTGCCGCGACGCGAATGCATCTGCGGCCGATGGCGCCAAGAAGTTGCCCCCCAAGCCCGTTCCCCTGCACCCGAATATCGGTTGCAAGCCGCGCGAGCCGGAAACCGGGCACTTCATGCCTGGCGAGGCCCCGCCTCGCAAGTTCGGGCGTGTCGGCATGGTCCATGCTGCCAGGAGCGATGCTGTAGAAACCGAGAATCGTCTTGTTGTCGGTGTCGTCGACGGCAAGGAACGTCTTGGCCCCGCCCAGCTCATGGCTTTGCCGGGCATAGCGCCGCAAGAAGATGTTCAGATCATTGTCACCGCAGTCGAAGGAAGCTCGGTCATGCGCTTTTGCGATCGCGTCCTCGTGCCAGGACGGAAGTCTCATGCGAGCTTGGGCATCGCGGCGATGGCAGCGCGCAATTTTGCATTCGCCGGAGGGGGATTTTCGAGCAGATCGAGAACGAGCAGGCTGTCCCGTTCGCTCAGCTTGGTCCGCTCCGCCTCTTCGATTACGCTCTCGGCCTCGCGCAGCGCCGAACCGGTGACAAAGGTCGTCAGATCGGTATGTCTGAGCGCCGCCGCCCGGGCGAGCAAAGCCTTTTGCTCCGGTCGTATGCGCAGGCTCATGCGCCTATTGTCTTCCACCACAGCTCGCGGCATTGCACGCCTCCGTTTGTACAGTTTCAATTAGTACATGATCGAATAGTGCCCCGTCAAGAATGTACGCCTTGAAAGCGCACAATGGAAATTGGCCAGCCCAGGGTGAGCCCATCTCAATCCCTTTCCATGGCTCAAGCAGCTGGTGCCGACCGACACGACCGCTATTGTCGCATTGCCAACGTCGCCAGGAGTGCGCGCGGAATCGTCCCGTCCAATGGTCGAGACCGTCATGCCGCTTGCGGAGCCGCACTTTCGTTGCCGAAAGGCGGTGCCAAGGTTGCGTCCTCGTCATTCCCCGGCTCGAATTCGCCCTTCGTCGTCGCCAGATCGGCCTCCAGTTCCGCGAGTTCCCGCAGCTTGTCTTCCAGCAAGGCTGCATCGGGAAATTCCTGGCCGAGACGCGCCTCGAAAGCCGGAAGGCGCCGCTCGTTCGCTTCGAGATCGGCCTGGACGGCCGCAAGATCAGCGTCGAGATTGAGAATGGAGGATTCGAGCCGGCCCAACGCCGTGGTCCATCGCGTCCTGTCGGATACTTCGAACGCATTGCGCTCGCCGTGGTGCAGTGCCGCGACGGACGTGCGGATACCGCGCTCGCCATCATCGTCGACAGCCTCGTAGCCTGAGAGCTCCACATCGATGCCGTTGACGGTGCCGAGCAACTGGCGTGCCCGGCCGCCGTGCAGCCGCAACTCGAAGGCCTGCCGCAGGATGCGTTCGCCGGCGGCCTTGCGGTCGGTGACCATGGTGCCGCCGCAATCGAACAGAACCTCGTCGTGACGCGGAAGAACCCGGCGCGCGATATCGGCTTCCAGCTTCGCGATCAGACTGGAGCCGTCGATGATGGCGTCCGCGGTTCGCTTGATGGTCCTGCGGATATTATACTGGTCGTCGATATGCGCGTCGCGCAGGCGCTCGAGCCTTGCGACCTCGGCATCGAGCCCAGCCTTGCGCATCAGGCGATCGTCGCCGGACGCCAGCGCCTTTGCGAGCGCGAACTGATTGACGTTGGAGCCGACATCCTCGATCCGGCGAATGGAGCGATCACCCGACATCGCCATGTTGATGAAGCGGGCTTTTCTTTCGAGCATCTGCCAGTTGGTCGCGTCCATCGAGCCACTGGTCGCGTAGCCGTATAGCTCGATTTCGTCGTTCTGGTTGCCCTGGCGCTCGATCCGGCCTTCGCGCTGCTCGATATCGGAGGGTATCCAGGGAACATCGAGATGATGCAGGGCCTTGAGGCGTTGCTGCGCGTTGACGCCCGTTCCCATGGTGGGCTTGGACCCGATGAGGATGCGCTTGCGCCCCTGATTGAGGTCGTTGAACAGGCGCTGCTTCGCGCTGTTCTTCTTGTAATGCTGCATGAAGGCGATCTGATCGGCCGGTATGCCCATCTCGATCAGCTGCTCGCGGATCCAGACATAGGCGGAGAAGCCGCGTGTCTCGATGGCGTTCTCGGTGCCGAGATCGGAGAAGATCATCTGCACGGCGCCGGGCAGCGGATAAGGTCGCCCGGTTTCCGGATCGGTGTAGCGATTGCCGCTCGTATCGCGCCAGATACTGTAGACATTCTCGATCAGGAGATTGAGCTTGTTGCCCTCCTCGTTCCCCATCATGGGATCGACGAAGCGGAGATCGATCGCCGAATGCCGCCCGTCGGTAATCACCGAAAGGAGGATATCATCGCCCTTCTGGGGGCGCCCGCTGCGGTTCTCGATCGCCTTGATGCGTCCGGCGAGCACCTTCTGATAGGCCTTGAAGGGCGCCCCGGACTGGGCGACGATGATCTTGCGCTTGCCGCCCTTGATGGTGGGCAGCCGGACATATTGGCGCAAATCGTCCTTGAGCACGACGTCGGCGACGCTACGATACATCGCCATCAAGTCGGCGACGTTGACGAATTCGCAGAAGCGCGTGACCGGCTTGTAGCTGCCGCTCGGCTGGAGTTCGAGTTCGGTGCGTGTGTCGCCGAAGTTCGCGGCCCAGGCGTCGAACTCATGCAAGCCCTTGGCCTGTAGCTCATCGGGCTGCATGAAGCGCTGCAGCGTATACATTTCGCCCAGCGTGTTGGTAATGGGCGTGCCCGACGACAGGATCAGTTCGCGGCCGGGATTGATGCCGGCAAGGTATCGACCCTTGACGAACAGATCCCATGCCCGCTGCGAGCCGGCCGGGTCGACGCCCTTGAGGTCGCCAAGATTGGTCGCAAAGGTGAGCTTGCGAAACTGCTGGGCCTCGTCGACCAGGATCTGGTCGATGCCGATCTCGCCGATATGGACAAGGTCGTCCTTGCGGGACTGCAGATTCTCAAGCCGCCGCTGGAGCCCCTCCTTGAGGCGCTCGACCCGCTTGCGCGAGACGCGATCGTCATTGTCGATGCCCGCGATCAGCCCCTCGTAGCTGGCGAGTTGGTCTTCGATCAGCTGCTTTTCGAAGGCTGCCGGGGTGGGGATGAACTTGAACGCATCATGGGTGATGATGATCGCATCCCAGTTGCCGGTCGCCGCGCGGGCCAGGAACCGCCGCCGCTTCTCCTTGATGAAGTTCGTGTCGTCGGCGACCAGGATGCGCGCGGTGGGATAGAGCATCAGGAACTCACGCGCGATCTGCGCGAGGCAATGATTGGGCACCGCCATCATCGGCTTGTTGGCAAGGCCGAGACGGCGTTGCTCCATCACGGCGGCGCACAGGCTGAAGGTTTTGCCCGCGCCGACGCTATGGGCGACATAGGTCGAGCCTGCGGCGACGATCCGCCAGACGACGCGCTTCTGGTGATCGCGCATCTGGATGGCGGTCGACGCGCCGGGCAGCGTCAGATGCTTGCCGTTGAAGGTCCGGGGAACGAGGTTGTTATAGGCGTCGTTGTAGATGCGGACCAGGCGATCAGCGCGTTCGCTGTCCTGCCAGACCCAGGTCTCGAAGGTCGACTTGATCTTCGCAAGCTTCTCTTTCGCGGCTTCGGTGTCGGTGACATTGAGCTCGCGGCGCTCCGAACCGTCAGCTTCGCGGTGAACATCGTAGATCTTGGGGATATGAGAATTGAGGGCATCTTCGAGCAGGTCGGCCGCGCCTCGGCGCGCCGTGCCCCAGGTCGAGGTGGAACTGACATGTCCCGCGAACGGGGCCTTGTCGACAGTCCAGCTCGCAATATCGACGGTATGAAAGATGGTGGTCTCGACCTCCATGATTTCCACGACGAAGGTTTCGATGACCCTGGTAGGAATCCAGGGCGCGCCGAGACGCGCAGTGATCTCGCTGGGTTTGAGGTCGACCGGCTGGACCGCTTCGAGCGCGATGGCGACGGCATGAAAGCGCGGATCGGTTTCGGCCTTCTCGCGGGCAAGGGCGAGCTTGGTCCGCACGGGGCCTGAAAGGGCCTCGTCCGCGGTGACCCAGTGGTCGAAGTGGGGCGTGGTGCGGACGGGGTCCAGATAGATATCGTCGGCAAGGTCCGCGAGCGCCTCGGCTTGCGCGACGCCGAGCAGGCCGGCGATCAACGGGAGATCGACGCGGCCGCGCTCGTGGAGCGACACCGCCAGCGCATCCTGCGCCGAGCGGATTTCATGGGCGACCGGCGGCTTGACGACACGTTCGGTGAAGATCGCGCCCGGCGTGCCGGTATCGCTCGCCTCGTCATAGGCCTCGATCGACGCGACCAGCCAGACGTCGGGATCGTCGAGGAAGGGCTGGAGGTTCGGGCGACGCTGATATTCCTTCTCGGCGCCGGTGTCGGGATCCGTGCGGATGCTGGTGATCGTCCGGTTGATCGGGCCGTACTTCCTGGTGAACTGCCTGTAGTGCGTGAGCAGCTTTTCCTGGGACGCGGCATAGGGCTGGTCGTTCAGCTGCGCCCGCAGGATCGCGCGCACCGCATCGCGGATCGGGATCAGCGCCTTGATGATGCTCGCGTGCTTGACAAACAGGCCAGTGGTGCCACGCCCCGATTTGACGTCGACGATGGCCGGCATCCCGTCGACGATCTGGTGCAGGACACCGCCGGAAACGAGATAGCTGCCTTCCTTGAACTCGGCTTCATCGGCAGCGGTCCCGATCTCAATGTCGAGCGACACGTCGACCCGGTCACGCAGCGACGTCGTGCGATGGACGGGGCGGCAGGCGCCTTCGTATCGGGATGCGATTGCCGACAGGGTGGTCGTGAGAGCTTGCCCGATGTCGACACCCGGCTCGGCGGCGCAGGTATAGTCCATGCCGAACTGGCCGCTTTTCCATTCATGAGCCCCAAGCACATGAGCGGGATTGTCGAGGAAATAGCGGTTGATCCGCAGCGGTCCCTCACCCTCGTCGCTATCGGGAACATCGGCCAGATCGATCCAATTGTGTCCGGGCCGGAGGAGATCAGGCTCGCGCTTGCGGAAGAGCAGGATATCGACGACGACGTCGGTGCCCGCTTCCTGCCGCATGGCCCGGCCGGGAAGGCGCACCGCACCCAGGAAATCCGCGATGCCGTCGATATGGCCGCGGGCCTTGGGATCGCTCTTGTCGAGCGAATAGCGCGAGGTCACGAACAGGGCGACGCCGCCCGGCCGAAGGTGCTCCAGCGATTTCGCGATGAAGAAATCGTGGAGCGACAGCCCGAGCCGGCCGAGGCTGGTCTTGTTCTGGATGCTGAGGTTCGAGAATGGGGGATTGCCGATAGCGAGGTCGAAGTCGCGCGGCAGCGACGCCTTGTCGAAATCGATGCAGCGGATGATCTGACCCGGATAGAGCGCGCTCGCGACGCGGGCGGTGACGGGATCGTTCTCGATACCGACGAACAGCGTGTCACTGGCCAGCCAGTCGGGCCGCAGCCCCATGAAGAGACCGCTGCCGCATCCGGGTTCCAGAACCTGGCCCCCGGTGAAGCCGAGGATGCGGGCGGCGTCCCACATGGCGCGGACGATATATTCGGGCGTATAGTGAGCATATTGCGTCGCGCGCTTGAGCGACTGAAGTTCGGCATCGGTCGTTTCGGCGGCAAGGCCGTGCCCCAGTTCCTCCCAGCCATCGCGGAATGTGCCCGCGCGATCGGCGAAGATGTTGTTCGCAAGCTCGGAGGCGCCGAAGCCGATGAACTTCGCGATGGCCTCCTGCTCGGCCGGCGTTGCTCCTCGTTGTTCGCGGTCCAGCAGGTTCAGCAGCCGGATCGCCTCGACATTGTCTTGCGCGCGGCCCTTCCACGAGGACGCCAGCATCCGCCCGGCGGCGAAGGAGAAATCGATGGGTTCGACCGGGGGCTGACCGGCAAGCACCTCCGCCGGCGCCAGCGAGAAGAGCGTAGGCTCGCAATGCTGGGAGATGATCGCTGCATCGGGCGCGACAGCGGGCGCCGGGTCGGGCGGCCTGACCGGCTGATCGAAGTCGAGGCATAGCTGGAGAGCCAGCGCGGATGCACTGTTTCGCATGGAATGCTTCCTTTTTGATGGGTTCGCGGGCGCAGCGCGGCGGCCCACAAGCTTGTCAGGCTGGTCGAAGATCAGGGTGTGACGGGGAGCCCTGGATCTGACCTCGTCTCAGGCCTCAGGTCATCCGAGGCGAAGCGAAGCGGCATATTGGCGCAGCAGATCGGCCATCGCGGTTCGGGCATGCGCCTTGTTGCCGATCACGATCTCGGGCTGGAGTTCGCGGCCGAGCGGCGTGCGGTATCCGAGCGCCAACCTGCCGCTTATGTCCTCAACGACTATACGATGGCCGCGGGGCAGCGCCGGGCCGGCATAGCGCGCGGTGAAATCCCCGAGGCGGCCCGACAGCCCGGCGGCCATCCTGGACCATCGGATATGTCCGGCGGCAAATTGATCGCCGGGCGCTCGGCCTCGTGCGAGCCAGAGGCGGAACTGGGCTCGCTGTTGCAGCACCGAATTGCGCGTGCGCTCCATCGTTCGTGCGAGCGGGAGGATATCGGCGTCCGCATCGAGCCGTTCGAGTTCAGTGGGGTCCACGACGACGAGAATATCGGAATAGTCGCCTTGGCGCAGAGCCTGGCGCGTCACCGTCGCGTCGGCCGGCGCGGGCCCGGACGAGAGCGAAAAGGGGCGGAGCCCGGTTTCGGCGCTGACGGCATAAAGCGCGATAGCTTCGTGTCCGGATCGTTCGCGTAGCATGGCCAGGATGCCGATTGTGCCCGTCGCGAGTTCAGTCGCGCCGAGCAGAAGGACGCGGCGATGCCAGGATGCCGGTGCCGGGACGTCGGTGGGGTACGACCACTCGCTGGGGAGCGGCCGTCCCGGCTGCGCATTCTCGGTGCGATTGGGCTCGGAGGGTGTGGCAGCGAAAGCTCGACGGGCGACGTCGAAAATGTCGTCGGGTTGGCCGCCGCCATCCAAAAATCCCTGGCGGTAGGCAGGTCGCCGGACATCGGGATCACCCAGTCGTGGCGGTGACGGCGGCCTGGATTCCCATCCCGCCCGGGCAGCGTAGAGTCCGTCGGCGTAGGCAACGGCAGCATCCCAGCCATAGCCATGCACGTCACGACCATGGAGGATCGCGGGGTTTCGGCTGTCGGTGCTGCCCTGGGCGATCTGGCGCTCGATGCAGGCAAAGTTCGCGGCCACGCGCTGGCGCTCGGTTTCCTGGGCGATCGCTTCGTTGAGGGGACGAAGCGCCTGAACCCGCTCGCGGGAACGCGCCATGCGGGCGTCGAGGGGCGCATCGTTCGGCAGGTCGGGGAAACGGCGCCAGGCATCGGCCAACGCATGGGCGTGATGAGCCGGACGGCCGCGCGCCATCCAGCATCCCGCATCGGCGGGATCGAAACTGTCGGTCATGACGATCTCCGGCCTGGAATGTCAGCGGCTGGCGAGAAGCAGGTCGAGCGCGCGCGCGAACACCTCGTCGCCAGCGTCGTTGACGATGACCGCGGCGGGATTGGTGGCGCGCACGGCGCGGGCGACCGCTTGCGGAGCGGATATTGCAATATCCGGCCACTCTCGATTGTGAGAAGGTTAGTGCGTAAAAGGCGCTTTAGGCGCCGGGACTCGAGTTCGCGCGCGAGAAGGTCGGCTACCTCGATCTCGAGATCATGGTCGCAGCCGAGATTTTCATCCAGGGTGCGCACCGGCCGGTTGGCCTTGAGCCAGGCATCGACCTCGGCCACGGTCCACCGGCCAACCTGGTGATAGAAGTCCGCTCCGCCCGTTCCCTGGTTTCGGGCATGAAAGGCGAGTTCGCCTTCGATCCAGACTTCCGCCGAGAAAGCCGCGGTTTCCTGCGATAGCGCGGCGCTGTAGGAGATACGCCGTAGTTCGATTTGCATGGGGATTCTCCAGACTGCTCCATCATGCGGAGCACCCTCCCCTGTTCCCTCTCCCCCTTTCTAGGCGCAGCCCGGACTGTCGCCCGCGCCGCAAGGCCGGTATTCGGCATCGTAAGAGCAGCTGTTCTCGAATTCGGGATCGTCGGTTTCATCGACCAGATAGCCGGTGACCTCTTCAGCCGGCTCCGCCTCCAGCACACCAGCGGCGTTCGGAAGGAGACGAACGGGGAATATCCCGCGTCCGACGATCGCGTCAGCCCGCAACATCGCGCCCGCATGATCCTCGGCGGTCACCGCGACCTTGACCCTGATCGTCGTATAGACATGGACGTGAAACCCTCTCATGCCGGGAGCTCCGACCAGCCACCGGCGTCGCTGATCCAAACCATTCCGAGCGCCCGGAGCGGCATTTCCATGCAATCACTGGTCTCAGCGAGGGGATCGCGCACGAACACGCTGCCGCGGTCGTTGGCACGCTGCGGGGCGCGTCCGCCGAGCACCATCAAATCGTTGGCCCCACCCGGCATGGGGACGATATCCCCCGGCCTGACCTTGGCGGCCAGCACCCGGCCAATGGTATAATGAAGGGTCCAGCCCCTCTGGGAAAGTGACGCCATGTTTGGTCTCCTTGTGTAAATTTGCGAAGGCGCGATTCTCCCGCCGCTCCGCCGGACTGGCGTGCGGTTCCGGCCGGTGCAGGCCGACTGACACGGGGTGATGCGGGTAGGTTCAGTCGCCGCGCGGCAACGGGATCGGGACGGCCTGACCGCTGGCGAGGTTGAGGAATGCGCCGGCGTGACCGATGGAGCCGCGTCCGAGAAGGTCGAACAACAACGCCAGGGCATGGCTCGCAACGACGCGGTTGACGAACAGCGACTGGCGTTCGAGCGCTTCGGCGACCGAGCAGGAAGGGGCATCGTCGTCGGGCAGGTTTTCGTCGGCGAGTTCGGGGAAATATTCAAGCACGGTCGGCAGGCGATGGCGGTGCTTGTTGGAACAGTGCTCCGGGGAGCCTATGAGATATTGCCCGTCGCTCGCGCGATTGCCGAGATCCATCCAATAGGCGGGAACGGTCCCGCATTCGGCGAGCGCGGCACCGATCGCGCGGCGGGCCGATGCCGTGTCGACACAGGTGATGACGATGTCGGCGCCATCCATACTAATGGCTTCAGGGGCGCGGCCGTGCACTGCCTGCCAGGCCAGGCCGTGTGCGAGGTTGATCCGTTCGGTGAGCGTGCGGGCCTTGGAACTGCCGACGTCGCCCCGGTAATATGGCTGCCTGCCGAGATTGGCTTCGGTCACGATGTCGTCGTCAATCACGACGACATGCAGCGATCGCGAGGAGATCGCGCGCAGCGCGGTGTCGAGCGAGGCGAGTCCCATCAGCATCTGCCCGCCGTTTCCGCCGCAACCGACCAGCAGGATGTTGATCGTGCGATTATCGAACCCGGCGGGCAGATAATGACGATCCGTGAGGTCAGTCGGCATGACGGTCTCCTGAAAACGGGCTCCGTGGTAACGGCAGGAACATGCCGTCGGCGCAAAGGCGCGCGAGCATCGCCGGACCACAGGGATCGTCGAGCCGGCCGACGACGATCGCGATCTTCGTCGCATGGGCGTCATCGGCATCGTCGGTGGTGCTGAAGAAGGCGGGACCGACCCCGTGGCTGTGAAAATCGCAGACAACATGCCAATCGGGCTGCGGAATCGGCGTGCGATAGACGAGGCGCGAGGGTGTGGCTTCGTCGATGACAGGAAGGTCCACCGCGAATTCCCGGGTCGCTTCGTTCCAGAGGACGAACGCCGCGGCTTCATTGGGCAAGGCTGCGCGAAAATGATCGAGAATATGATCGAGATGCTCGCGTGGAATGAGCCCGCAGCGCAGTTCGGCGCGACAGGCGCCCGTGCTGCCATAGGGCATATGGAGGGAAAGCGGCGGCGTGATCGGGAAATCCAGTTCCAGCCAGGGCCGGCGCAGGATGAGCATGACGCCGTCTATCCCGATCGCAAGGCCGCGTCCGGCGCGGGCGGCGCGCAGCATAGCGAGGGCGGGCGAGCGTCCCTGTGGCGGGACCGGATAACAGGGCACGGCGGCAAGGACCGCGGCCGCAGTGGGATCGTCAGCAAGCACGGTCATTGGTTCGCCCCTCTCGCAAGGAGCTTTCCGAGAGTCATCTGATCGGTCCGGGTTGCTCGCCGGGAGGCCTGTCGTGTCCGACCGGGATCGAATGGCCTGAGACGCCTGACCGGAAAGCGCTTCGCCTTGCGCGCGGCGAGGTCGTCCCAGAGCCGAACCAGACCACCTTTGCCGGTGATGGTCAGTTCCTGTCCGGGATTGGGGTGGGTGGACCAGCTATCGAACACCCCGCGCTCGAATTCCGGGATGGAGGCTGTCGTCAGCGTTTTTGGCTTCGGAATGTTGCCCCAGCAAAGTTGCCCGTCGAGATAGACATTGAGCACCGGCGAGTGCAGCACCGGGGTATCGATGCCGGGGCGTTCGTTTGCCGGCAAGGCGTAAACGCCGAACCCCGATCGGGTCGCGATGAACAGATGCGGCGGATACGGGACCGGCATAGTGGTTCGCGCGGCGAGCACCTGCAGGCCGGCGGGCGGATCCGTGAGAGCGAAATAGGCCGGGCGAACCTGGGTCGGGATCCACCATGCGAGCATGTCGGGATGAGCGACCAGCACATTGTCAGGCAGGAATTCGGGAAGAACGGTCCGGCCCAGGGCCTCGGTCCATTGACGCAGATGCGCGCGCGACAGCGATGTGCCCGCGCCGATGATCGGCTTTCCCTCATCGTCATGCTCGATCGCATGGATGCTGGCGAATGCGGCGGCGCCCGCGCGAGCGGTGGCATAGGGACTGGCGTTGCGGATCGGCTGGCTGCGGTAAAGGAGAATGGCGTTGGTCAGCGCGAGGCCGCCGGCGGTCGCTTCGAACTGGGTGCGGTGGTCGGACATAAGGAACCTCAA
The DNA here is from genome assembly GCF_003860345.1 of Caenibius tardaugens NBRC 16725. GTDB lineage: Bacteria > Pseudomonadota > Alphaproteobacteria > Sphingomonadales > Sphingomonadaceae > Caenibius > Caenibius tardaugens. The sequence continues at coordinate 3,592,643 of NZ_CP034179.1, read as the reverse complement.
AGGTTGGCTGGATCGAGCTGGATCAGGTCCTGCGCGGCGAGCAGGAACCGCGCGCCGACACGCAAGGACGCGAACCAGTCGTCGATCGGGACTGAATCTGGCAAAGGGCAGAAGCCGGCGATGTCCATGAAGCCGTATTCCATCCCGTGGCGTCCGACGTCATCGACCTCGCGTGCGAACTGCTCGACCGGAACGAGCGTCAGCGGGGGCAATGTCGAGCATTCCTCGATGCCGGGGAGATACTCTTGGGCAATCTCGATATCGAATTGCCAGGCGCTGCGCTCCGGTCGGAGTTTCCCGAGAGCGGCGTACGCCTTGCGGAGTTCCTCCAGTTTCCGGTGTAAGCCGTTCGGAAGTTCCGCCGATGCCCCCGCGTTTGCCGCGATCATCCAATCGGGCCGGCGAGACTCCATGTTGGATGGCAGAGTGAGTTCCTCGATATCGTCAGGATCCATGCCCTGATATTCGACGATCCACTGCCGCGCGGTTTCATCATCGGTCGCGCCGTCCCAATAGTACATAGAGATTTCATCGAAGAGGTCCTGGTAGCCGAAGATCGGAAGGGCGCGGCCCAGCATATCGTCGAGGGCCTTGTAGGCTGCGGCGCGCCAGGGAATGGGCGCATCGCTGTCTTCGATCCATCCGAGGTCGAGTTGCCCCATGCTGTCGCAGATCACCGCGATAGCCGGCGGATAACCTTCGTTCCCGTGAAGAACCGCGACCCTGAAGTCCGCGAATTCGACGGAGCCCAGAATGTCGAGCACCGCCTTGTCGAACAGTCGTTCGATGCGCTGGCGCGCCTGGTCGCGAGTATAGCGTTTAGCCGTCGTTTCCCGAGACGTGGCCCAGCGGCCTATCAGCTTGTGATGGGACGCCAGTGGAGCATCGAAGAGGGCGGGAATGTCGCCGGACAGTGCAACGGCCCGCCCCGCGAGGTCAGCCAAGGGGTGGAAGGCGCAGGCCCGGTGGCGGCGGGAGCGGCCTGGGAGCCTTGCTCCCGCCGTCCCCGGACGCGAGAAGGATGCACGCGTGGAGCGCCTGGGTTTGCTCGCTGCAGATTGGCTGGGTGAATTCGGATGTGTCGCCATTGCCGGGCTCGATCCATTCGATGAGCGTTTTACGAACTGCGGACGGGATCGCCGCGCTGCTGCCGCGCGCCACGGTCAGCCCTTGGTGCCGACGGCGCGCCGGTATTCGGTGACGTGAGCGCCGCCCGACACGCCGGCGTCGACCATCTCGGCGTTGAGAACCGCGGGGTAGAGCGTGGCATGGTAGGCACGCAGACCGTCGGGATCGTTGGCGAGATGCGGCGGAACCGGAAGGTCGATGCCGTCATAGCGGTACGCGCGGGTGAGATGGTTGATCTGCATGAGGTAAAACTCCCGGCTTGGGTCGTGGCGAGATTTGAGCGGAGTCCGGTCAGAACAAGGTGGCGGGTTGGTCCGGTTTGGCGTCGACCGGCGGGGTGACCGCGTGCTGGAGCTTCGGAGGACTCACAGGCACCGTCGTCTTTGCTGTCGCGGCCTTCGTGGCGGCCTTGGCCTTCGCGGCCTCCGCTGCGGCGATCCTTGCGTCCTCGGCCGCCTGGCGCTGATCGGCGATCTGGTCGGCAAGGGTCTTGCGCGTAGCGATGAGCTGGCCGAGTGCGCCGTCCGATCCACGGCCAAGTTCCGCATCGATCTCCACGGCGGTTGCGGTGATCGAGATCGGGCGGGTCTCGCCGGATTCGAGACCGTGCTTCGCGCCTTCCGCCTTGCGGGGAATGACGGTCAGCGTGACGGTATCGTCGGGGCCGGCGACAAGATCGAAACCGAGCGAATAGTTGGCGAGAAGCGGCAGCAGGTTGGCAATCAACATGGGCGTTGGTCCTTGTCTGGAAGGGTGAGGGTGTCGGTCAGGCGGCGATTTGCGAGATGGGAGCGTCGGCCGGCTGGGCAGCACGATCCGGGGGCGGTCCATAGGCGCCATCGAGCGTCATGCAGCCCGGCAGACGTCCCGCCCAATCGAACCCGATGCGATTGAGCATGCTGGTGACAAGCTCGGTCTTTTTCGATGCGAGCAGCTTGGCGAACCGTTTCTCGCCGACATGCGCGATCAGGCCGCATTCCTGGGCGATGAACTTGAGCTCTTCCTTTGTGTAGCGCTCGAGAAAGGTCTGATCGACCTGCCACGTCTCGCGCAAGTCGACCTCGAACACTCTCGCAAGGTCCGCGACATGATCGAAGCTGAGCACATCCTTGGCGTAAGCGCCGCCGATGACGGCCAGCACATTGGCGGCCCGCGCATCGGCAAGCGCCCGGATTTCCGCGATCTTGCCCTTGAAGTCGAGGTCCGGGAACGAGGCGCCGACGAGGATGCCAGCGCGGGACGTCAGCGTGTCGGGCTTGATCTGCGAAAGCGTGCCCGACATCGCCGCCACAAGGATCGTGGTCCGGGCGTGGACAGCATTGCCCGCGAGCGCACGGGCAAGCGCGGTTCGCCATGTCGCCTCGCGAAGCTCGGCGGTTCGGGTCGCGATCGACCTGGCCGTGACGGTCGGCTTATGCGCCGTCGACGCGGCCGGCACGGTCTCGGCAGTGCGTGGCGGGGAGGCTCGCGGTTTTCGACAGCACTGGATGATATGGCGCCGCGTTCCGGCTGCGGCTGGAGATCCATCGATGGCGCGGGTTCGACGGTGACATCGTCCTGCGCATCAGCGTCGGCATCATCGGCAGCAGGAGGCATCGCTCTCCTGGCCGCCTTCGCGGCGCGCTCCTTTTCCTCGAAACGGATCACCTCGGCGGCTTCGGTCTTGAGCTTGAAGCATCCCGGATTGGTGCAATGGCCATCATCGACATGGGTTTCGAAAAGGACTTGCTGCGCCGCCGAGTTGAACGGACAGGTGGCGCACTCGGTCTTGTCGAAACAGGCGCTCGCGAGGCTATGCGTGATGCGCATCAGTTCCTTGCGCGTATCGTTCACGTCAAGATTCAGGCGCAGGATCGTGTCGAGGGCCGTGTCCTGCTTGTCCTTGGGGATGACGGCGAGCAGTTCGGCGTGACCAACCTTGATCCGGCGCTCATCGAGGGCGGTCTTAGCGGCGTCGGTGAGTTCAGCGAGCGCCAGGCGGCGATCAAGCTTGGCGCGGGACCAGGCCAGTCGCCGTGCGGCCTCGGCGCGGTCGCCGTTGCATGCCGCGAGGTAGCGGACGGCGGCATCGGCCTGCTCGGTCTCCGACGGATCGTCACGGTCGTCATTCTCGGCGATCGCGGCATCGAGCGCTTCCTGGTCCGTCATCACGCGGATGATGACCGGCACTTCGCCGTCGAGCCCATAGACTTCCAGCCCTGCCCTGTACCGGCGCTCGCCGGCGACGATGGCATAGACGTCGTCCTTCGGCCGGAGCAATATGGGCTGGAGTATGCCGCGCTGCCGGATGGAAGCCACCATCTCCTCGTGCTTCTTCCGGTCGAAATACCGGCGGGGATTGTCGCCCTTCACGATACTGGCGAGCGGCAGCGTGGAGGGATAGCTCGGTTGTAGCGAGGTCAAGGCTCGTCTCCTGTGTGGATTGTAGCAGGCTCGCGTTCAGGGTTGGCTGGACGCCCATGCCGCTGCGCGTGTCGGAATGTGCGGGACGCGGCTGATCATCAGTCTGCATTCCGCAACCATCTCCCTCCCCCTTCCCCTCGCCCGGTAGAGGTCGTTCCAGTCATTGAAGCCCGGCGGTGGAGGCAGCGGCTCGATCGACCGGCCGTCTCGCGCATGCGCCTGTTTCGCCCGCGCCGCGCCGCGCCGACCGGAAAGGTCGTTGTCGTGAAGGAGGAAGAGGCGTTCGACCCGCTCAGGCACAGTGACCAGGGGGAAGCGGTCGGCACCAAGCGCGGCCCAGACAGGGATGCCGAGCAGCAAATGAGCGGACCAGGCGGTCTCCCAGCCCTCAGCCAGCCCCAGCACATCGGTGGCGGCCCCGAAACGGACGGTGCCACCGTGCGGGCGACCCAGCATCAGTTTGGGCGGATCGAGATCAGTGGCCGGCAATCCGGTCCGGGGGTCGAGGAACAGCCGTTCGAGTGCTATGACGCCGGTGTCGGCTTCAACGGCGGCGAGCAGCGCCGGACGGAAACGGACGTCGGCGCCCCGGCCGAGCGGCACATGATCATGGTAGCGCAGCGCCGGATGCGGCTCGTTGAAACCACGCGTCGCCATATAGACGCCCGCCGGCGTATCGGTAACGGCACGCGCTTCCTTCCAGAGCGAACGGATCCGGCCGGCCAACCGTCGCTCGCTGCCATCCGCGCGTGCGAATTCCGTTTCAGCATCGGCCGTCGGTATAGGGCGCCTGTCGCTGCGCAGCGCGCGAATGACATCGATCGTGGAACAGCCGGCAAAGCATTTGAACAATATGCTATGCTCGCCGACCCGGACCGAAAGGCTCGGGCGATGGTCGTCATGCGCCGGGCAACGGCACATCGCGCCCGATGGCTTCCATGTTCCACCGAGTGATTTGACGATGCTGGCGGCAGCGGCATGGAGACGAGGATCGGCGCTCGTGCGCGACAGGGCCATGGGAGGAACTCCAGCATAGGGAAAACTCCCTCGCCCCACTCCTCCTTCTCTTCAGGCCGCGGCCGACGCTCGCTGCCAATGTGATCTCAGGTCGGATCAACGGGCAGCGCGTCCCCGTTTCACCGGCGCAGTGCTGCACGCTACGCTGGCCTATTTGCTGACCACTGATACCGGCGCTGAACTTCTACCGTCGGAACCGCCGGACGCCGTCTATCGCAATGCAGAACGGGACTTCCTGCCGGGTCCCGTCTGGAACGTCGCCGCATTTGCGGGCGCAGTCGTGACAGGTTTGCGCATATCCGGACAGCAAGGTCTGGAAACACGCATCCATCTTATCCCGCCCGGCGGCGGTCAGCTGGACATATATCCGGCGTTTATCGAAGGGATCAGGGAAGCGCTCGACTATGCCTTGCGCCTCCATCTCGCCAAGGCATCGCCGACCGGTCATCTCCGATGCTTTCGACGCGAGGCAGAAGCTGGTCAGAGAAGTCTTCAATCCCTGGCTGTCGCGCCAGTAGAGATCGAGCAACATTTCGCATCCTGGGTCGGCGCAGAGAGAGCCGAACATGGTGGCCGACGCCGCTCTTGCGCTAATGATCGACCTGCATAGAGGTGCGAAAACAGCCGGACGGCCTGTGTCGTCCAGCATGGGGTCAATTCGGGCATCGTGTCGCATGGGCATTTGCTCTCCATCCCATTTGGGTAGCATCATGGCGAACCGTGCCGATGCCCCAACGTCTGGTTGCCCCCCGCTATCCTGAACAAAGTAGTCCAACAGGCATGATGCTCGAATCCTCCTGTCCGGCAAGGTGCCTTTTGGAGGGGAATTTCGATACCGAATTGGTTAACATTGCGGGATATTCCCACATTGCCTGCCCAGCATCGACGCGCGGGCAACTGGCGGATCGTGAAGCGAACGCGAAGCCAAAGTCGACACATTAGCGTGCGGTCTGCGCCTGAAAGGCAAGAAGCGTGAGGAACCCATCCAGCAGCATTACCGTGGCACATTTCGTGGCACATTTAGGGTAATGGAGGGGAGTGGAGGGCAATTGGCGCACCGCAAATCAAGGGCTTGCTTCCCCTGCGTTACCCTGTATTACCCCGAAGGCCCGGTTCGATTCCCGTAGGGGTCACCACCACTTCCATTCAGGCCAGGGTACCAACCGTTTTTTCAACTGGTGCCACTCTGGCCGTGTGTCTATGGCCAGCCATTCATGAACAAACGTCGCCCCCTTCCCTGGCCGGGAATCGCGCTCGCCACTGTCAGCAGCATTGTCCTGTTGATCTGGGGCACGGGCCTTGATCTGGTTATCGCCAATTTCCTGCTGTGGATCGGCAGCTTGTGGATTTCACGGCCGGAACCCGTGATTGCGCAACCCAGCCAGGATCGCATGGTTTTCCGGCGTGACAGCATGCGTTCCCTGATTGAGCATTCGGGCCTCCCCCTCATCATGCTGGACAGAAATCGCATCATTGTCGCCAATTCCGCCGCGCGCGAGACATTGGGGCGGCATATTGTAGGCCAGGACGCCCGCGTAGCCTTGCGCCATCCCGATGCGATTGCCCTGCTGGACGAAGCTGGCGGCGGCAGCGCCACGATAAAGGGGCTGACCGGACCGCGCAGCATCTGGCACATGAGCCGTTACCCCGTGGATGAACGGTATTGGATCATCGAACTGATCAACCGCACCGCCGAAGCCGATATCAGCCGCGCCCATACCGACTTTGTAGCCAACGCCAGTCATGAATTGCGGACCCCCCTGTCCTCGATCATCGGTTATGTCGAAACGCTGGTCGACATGGCTGATCAGGTCGATGCTGAAACGGCGGCACGCTTTCACGGGACTGTTCTGAAAGAAGCGAACCGCCTGCAAACGCTGGTTGATGATCTGATGTCGCTTTCCCGGATCGAAGCGGAGAAGCACGATCTGCCAGCCACTGAGATTGAATTGAACGGCCTCGCCGCACAGGCTGCGCGCGACGCGGGCATGCCGGATGACAGGGCGCGCATCGCGGTCGAACAATGCGAAACACCGCTCGTGATTCGCGGCGACCGGCAGCAACTGGAACAACTCGTTCGCAATCTGGTCGACAACGGTCTGAAATATGGCGATCCGGAAGGCACGGTTTCCGTCACGCTTTCTCGCGATGAAAGTGGCGGCGTCGTCCTTAAGGTGCAGGATCAGGGCGAAGGGATTTCACCCGAACATCTTCCGCACCTTACACGCAGGTTCTATCGCACGGATCCGGGCCGCAGCCAGGCGGCTGGGGGCACCGGACTTGGCCTCGCGATCGTCAAGCATATCGTCGAACGGCACAAGGGGCGTCTGGACATTGCCAGCACCCCCGGAAAGGGCACCTGCATTACAGTGCGTTTTCCCGGTTTACAGAATGATACCGCCACCTTGTCATGAAGGTGTCACATAAGACGGACAGTGCCCCTCCAGACAGCCAGAAAGATGGCAAGCACTCAGGAAGGGCAATCTAACATGAAGAAGTCTCTTTTGGTCGCGACGGCGGTGGTCGCCAGTACGTTGCTGGCCTCGTGCGGCGGTGCAGGCGGTGAGTCCGCAAGCGGTCAGACACGCGATTCGATCCGCGGCGTGGGTTCCTCGACTGTCTATCCTTTCGCCAAGGCCGTGGCGGAAACCTTCGCCAAGTCGTACGCCGACTTCAAATCGCCCATTATTGAATCCACCGGCACCGGCAGCGGCATGAAATTGTTCTGCGCTGGCGTTGGCGCGCAGCATCCCGACATGGTCAACGCATCGCGCCGGATCAAGAAATCGGAATTCGATGACTGTCAGGCCAATGGCGTGAAAGACATTCTCGAAATTCAGGTCGGTCTCGACGGGATTGCGCTCGCTTCATCAAAGAACGGCATCGAGATGAAGCTGACGCCCGAAATCATCTACAAGGCGCTCGCCGCCAAGCCGTTCGGCAAGGAACAGACCGCCAAGAGCTGGAAGGATGTCGATCCTTCCCTGCCAGATTCGCCGATCCTCGTTTACGGTCCGCCCTCCACATCGGGTACCCGCGATGCGCTCAAGGAATTGATCCTCGAAGCAGGTTGTAAAACCGATGCCGCGACCAAGGCGCTGAAGGATACCGACGAAGACAAGTTCAAGCAGATTTGCACTGACGTTCGCGGTGATGGCGCCTATGTTGACGCCGGCGAAAACGATAACCTCATTGTCCAGAAAATCGAAGCCAATCCAAAGGCTCTGGGCATTTTCGGTTACAGCTACCTCGAAGAAAATGCTGACAAGATCAAAGGTCTGTCCATGAACGGGGTTCAGCCGACCTATGACAACATTTCCAACTTCACATATCCGGGCGCCCGTCCGCTCTATATCTATGCGAAGAAGGCCCACCTGGACGCAATCCCCGGATTGAAGGAATATCTTGGCGAATGGCCGAAGATGTGGGGTAAAGGCGGTCCGCTGGCCAAAATTGGCATGGTTGCATCCCCTGACGACGTCATTGCGAAGAGCACCGAAGTCGTCACGAAGTTCACACCGATGACCGGCGACGGACTGAAGTAAGGGCGCGAAAGCTTATGTCGCCGACTATTCTGCTACTGCTTGCTCTTGGCCTGGGTCTCGCCGGGTGGTTGGCGGCAAGAGCTCGCGCCTACAGCTTCAAACGTGAAGTTGCAGGCGGGAGGCTCGCCGCACTCCCATCCTACCACGCCTGGTATGTCGCCCTGTGGGTGCTGATCCCGACCGTACTGTTTGTGGCTGTCTGGAGCTTCATCGCCCCGCAACTTGTCACCAGTTCTGTTCTCGCATCACCCGCGGCGGCCAATCTGCCAGAATTCGGCTTCCTTCGGAGCACGATCCTGAACGAGGCTGCCGCAGTGGCCAAAGGGGATGCCGCAGGTGTCTTCAATGACCAGGCACAAGCCCTGATCGAGCCTTACCGGGAAGCGATCGGCCAATCGCGTATGATTGGCCTGATCGCGACCATGGTTATCGGCTTCATGGGGGGTGCCTGGGCATTCCTCCGTATCAAACCGGACTTCGCCGCGCGCACGCGGGTGGAACGCACCGTGATGGCGATCCTCCTGCTTGCCTCGCTGGTCGCTATCCTGACGACGCTCGGCATTCTCGTTTCACTTACTTTTGAAACCGTGCGCTTCTTCGGCATGGTCTCCCCCGTGGACTTCCTGTTCGGCACCTTCTGGGGGCCGGACCCGATGAGCACGACGACCGATCCCACGCGTTACGGCGCGATCCCCCTGTTCTGGGGCACCATTTTTATCGGTGCGATCATCGCCATGATTGTGGCCATCCCGCTTGGCCTGATGAGCGCGATCTATCTCACCCAATACGCCAACCCAAAATGGCGTGCGTGGCTGAAACCGGCGCTGGAAATCCTCGCAGGTGTTCCCACCGTAGTCTATGGCTACTTTGCGGCACTGACGGTAGCGCCGTTCGTCCGCGATCTGGCCCAGTCGGTCGGGATCGCCAATGCCTCCAGCGAAAGCGCATTGGCAGCCGGTGTGGTGATGGGCGTGATGATCATCCCGTTCGTCTCATCCATGGCCGATGACTCGATCGCCGCCGTGCCGCAGGCCATGCGCGACGGCAGCCTGGCCATGGGCGCAACAACATCGGAAACGATCAAGCGCGTGCTTGTCCCCGCTGCCCTTCCCGGCATCGTGGCAGGCATCATGCTGGCCATCAGCCGCGCCATTGGCGAAACCATGATTGTGGTTATGGCCGCCGGTGCCGCCGCCAATCTTACCGCCAACCCGCTTGAGGCGATGACAACGGTCACATTCCAGATCGTTGCCATGCTGACCGGTGAAGGCAGTTTCGATCATCCCGCGACGCTCAGCGCCTTTGCCCTGGGTTTCGTTCTCTTCCTCGTGACGCTTGGGCTGAATTTCATCGCCCTGCGCGTCGTAAAACGGTTCCGCGAAGCTTATGAGTGAGGCAACCCTCCCCAATCGCAGCGCGCATTTCCAGGCGCGACTGAAGAAGCGTTATGCGGCAGAGCAGCGCTTCAAATTCCTCGGCCTTGGCGCGATCATCTTTTCGGTGTGTGTGCTGGCGGTGCTGCTGGTCAGCATGACCATGAACGGTGTCGGCGGATTTCAGCGGGCAGAACTCTCTGTACCGGTGAACTTCCGCGAAGCGGGGCTGACGATCGAGCCACAGCGCCTGAAAGATTCAGACGCGATCCAGGCGCTCGAAACCGCCGGTTTGCCCATGCTGGTCCAGACCGCCGCCGAACAGGCCCTTGGGCCGGATGGCGCGGAACAGGTCAGCAGCGATGCCTGGCGTGAAGTCGGGCGGGCGATCGTTGATGATCCGGCCCTGCTTGGAAGCGAGAAGACCTTCAACCTTCCGGCAACCAACAGCCTCGCTTCTGCCTTGCGCGGTGAAGGACGCGAAGATTTGCGTCCGCTCGCAAAGGAACTGAGTGACAAGGGCCTGCTTGCACGGCATTTCGATCCGGGCTTTCTGACCCGCGCTGATGCCACCGATCCGCAAATGGTCGGTATATGGGGCGCTCTCAAGGGCTCTATCCTGACCATGTTGGTCACGCTGGCCCTCGCTTTCCCGATCGGCGTGCTGGCCGCGCTCTATCTGGAAGAATACGCCCCGAAGAACCGGTGGACCGACATTATCGAGGTTTCGATCAACAACCTCGCTGCTGTTCCATCGATCATCTTTGGCTTGCTGGGCCTCGCCGTGTTTCTCTGGATATTCCCGTTCTACCGGTCCGCTCCGCTGATCGGCGGGATGACACTGGCGCTCATGACCATGCCGGTGATCGTTATTTCCGGACGGAATGCGATCAAGGCCGTGCCCCCATCCATTCGTGATGGTGCCCTCGCCATCGGCGCTTCGCCGGTGCAGGTCGTGTTCCACCACGTTCTGCCGCTGGCTCTGCCCGGCATCATGACCGGAACGATCATCGGCATGGCGCGTGCGTTGGGGGAAACCGCCCCGCTTCTGATGATCGGGATGCGCGCCTTTGTCGCCACCCCGCCAGACGGGTTCACATCCCCTGCCACAGTGCTGCCCGTGCAGATCTTCCTGTGGTCGGATGAAATCGATCGCGGCTTTGTCGAGCGGACATCCGCGGCGATCATCATCCTGCTTCTCTTCCTGCTCGTCATGAACGGGCTGGCCATCTACCTCCGCAACCGCTTCGAGAAAAAATGGTGAGCAATCAACCTACCCTTGATACGATGGTCCCGACCGTCGAATTCGCCGAGCCGAACAGCGATCTGACTCCTAAGATGAGCGCACGCAACGTGTACGTTTATTACGGGGAGAAAAAGGCTCTCGATGATGTCAGCATCGACATCCAAACCAAATATGTGACGGCGTTCATCGGTCCGTCGGGTTGCGGGAAGTCCACCTTCCTGCGCTCGTTGAACCGCATGAACGATACGATCGCCGCCGCACGTGTAACCGGAGACATCCATCTCGATGGCGAGGACATCCACGCCATGGACGTGGTGCAATTGCGCGCACGGGTGGGCATGGTGTTCCAGAAACCGAACCCGTTCCCTAAATCGATCTTCGAAAACATCGCTTATGGCCCGCGCATCCACGGGCTGGCGGATGGCAAGGCGGATCTCGACAACATCGTCGAGAAATCGCTGCGTCGCGCCGGTCTGTGGGACGAGGTCAAGGATCGCCTGCAGGATAGCGGCACCGCCTTGTCAGGTGGCCAGCAGCAACGCCTGTGTATCGCCCGCGCCATTGCGGTCGATCCCGAAGTGATCCTGATGGACGAGCCTTGTTCTGCACTCGACCCCATTGCGACGGCCCGCATCGAGGAACTGATTGACGATCTGCGCGGGCGTTACGCCATTGTGATCGTGACACACTCGATGCAACAGGCCGCGCGCGTTTCGCAACGCACGGCGTTCTTCCATCTGGGCAAGATGGTGGAATATGGCGTGACGTCTGACATCTTCACCAATCCGCGCGAAGAGCGCACCAAGGATTATATTACGGGGCGGTACGGCTGATGACGGAACATACAGTCAAGGCGTTTGACGAAGACATAACCCGCATTCGCGGCCTGATTGCCGAAATGGGCGGTCTGGCCGAAGTCGCGGTGCAGGAAGCTATCGATGCACTGATCAACAGCGACGAATCTCTCGCGGATTCGGTTGTTGTGCGCGACAAGAAAATCGATGCGCTTGAAGTCGAGGTCGACAAGCTGGCCGTGCGCATCATTGCCTTGCGTGCACCAATGGCGGACGATTTGCGCGAGGTTATCGCCGCGCTCAAGATCTCCGGCGTCGTCGAACGGATCGGCGACTATGCCAAGAACATCGCCAAGCGTGTCGGACGCATTGAAAGGCGCCAGACCTTTGAACCGCTGACGCTGCTGCATGCGATGGGCGATCTTGCCTCGGAAATGGTCCACGACGTGCTGACTGCCTATGGCGCGCGCGATGTCGTTCTGGCCAAGGAAGTCATCGAACGCGATGCGAAGCTGGATGGCTTCTACAACAGCCTGTTCCGGAATCTGGTTTCCTTCATGATGGAAAACCCGGCCACGATCAGCAGCGCAGCGCAGATGCTTTTTATCGCCCGCAATCTGGAACGTATTGGCGACCACGCCACCAACGTTGCCGAAATGGTCCACTATGCCGCGATTGGCGAGTATCCGCCCGATCGCAACGATGACCGTTGAACTTTCTGGAATTCCCTCACCCGGCCTTTGTCATGATAATGCAACAATGCTGTGGTGAGGGAATGGCAGTTCGATGACAAAACCAAAACTCCTCCTGGTCGAAGACGATACGGCGCTTGCCGAATTGCTCGAATTCCGTTTCAAGAACGAAGGCTATCAGGTTCGTTCAACAGGCGATGGTGACGATGCCCTTGTGCTCGCCGCAGAAGAAACGCCGGATCTCATCATTCTGGACTGGATGATCGAGGGCACCAGCGGCATCGAGGTTTGCCGCCGGTTGCGCCGCGACAAGGCCACGGCCAACGTCCCCATCATCATGCTGACAGCACGCGGCGCGGAAGACGATCGTATTCGTGGCCTCGATACGGGGGCCGACGATTACATGACCAAGCCCTTCTCCCCCGCGAATTGCAAGCACGCGTGGCTGCTGTCTTGCGCAGATTGCGCCCGGCGCTTGCCGGTGAAACCGTAGTGGTAGGCGACCTCAGCCTCGATCCGGTGGCGCATCGTGTGGAACGGCAAGGCACCAAGTTGACGCTCGGCCCCACAGAATATCGGCTTTTGCAGTTTTTCATGGAGCATCCGGGCCGGGTGTTTTCGCGCGGACAACTGCTGGACGCGGTCTGGGGAACGGGCAGCGAGATCGAGGAACGCACCGTTGACGTGCACATTCGGCGGTTGCGCAAGGCTATCGAGATCGACAACGCAATCGACCCCATCCGCACTGTCCGTTCTGCCGGGTATTCCTTCGAAGGCGCCTGATCTGTCGATTGTGCGACTGTGAACGGCTCGCTAGATCGCCTGCTGTTCAGACTGTTGCGGTCTTGCCGTTAACGAACACCCGGCACTGGCGCCAATCATCAGGATGACGGCGACCAATCGCAGTCTCCCATTGATGGACAACTGCGCGGCGATGATCGCCAGTCCGGCAATGGCAACGCGTGCATTCTCATGACCGGCGATGCCTTAAGTGGGATAGTCTGGCAACCGGGGAACAATTCCCCTGCACTCCGTTGCGAAAACCTGTGCGACCTGCGACAGCCTTGGCATGACTTTCCTGGCCTATATCGGCGCTGCGCTGGCAGAAATTGCGGGATGTTTTGCATTCTGGGCCTGGTTGCGCCTTGGCAAATCGGCGCTCTGGCTTGTGCCGGGCATGCTTTCACTGGCGCTGTTCGCCTATTTGCTGACTCTGGTCGAAGCCGATCACGCTGGCCGGACCTACGCCGCCTACGGCGGCGTTTACATCCTGTCGGCAATTGTCTGGATGTGGGCGGTCGAAGGGGCAAAGCCGGATCGCTGGGATCTGATCGGTGGGGCGATCTGTCTGTGCGGGGCCGCTGTCATCCTGTTTGGACCACGCTCTGCCTGATGTTCCCGGTCAGTGAAAATCCCTTGACCGGGGAATGATCCGCACATTCCGCGGATGGCCATGACGCGGGCTTCTGCCTGACAACGGACGGTTGATGTGATCCGCGTTATCCATCGCCGGTTCGAGCAAATCGTCGGACAGACGATGCAATTCCTCCGTCGCATCAACAAGATGGGTGACAATGATATGGAGCACGTCCTCGTCATATTCGACACGCCCTCTTGCCTCCATCAATCGCGCGCCCATCACCACCTTGCGGAATTTTTCCATGATATCAGGCCAGATCACAAGATTAGCGACGCCGGTTTCATCTTCCATAGTGATAAAGCAAACGCCTTTGGCCGACCCCGGGCGTTGGCGGATCAACACCACACCAGCAACCTGAACCGATGCCCCGGTTTTGCGCTGTCGCAGATCAGCGCATCGCGAAAACCCCCGTTCCGCAAGGCCTGACCGCAAGAAAGACAAAGGATGCGCTTTCAGGCTGAGGCGCATCGTCTGATAATCCGCCACGACCTCTTCCGACAAAGGCATGGCTGGCAAACGAACCTGGTCGGCTTCTGCCCCTTCCTCGCGCGCGGCGGCATGCGCAAAAAGCGGCAGTTCCGGCACGGCCACGAGACTGCGTGCATCCCACAACGCCTGCCTGCGCGGCAGATACAGGGATCCAAAACAATCGGCGCTGGCAAGCCGTTCGATATGCGCTGGCGATAGTCCGGCCCGTTCACGCAGTTCCGCCACGTCCCGGAAAAGACCGCCTGTCTCGCGCGCATCGATCAACCGCGCGGCGGCATGTTCTGGCAAACCATCCACCTGCCTGAGGCCAAGGCGTAGGGAAATATGCGGATCGATCGCGGGTTGGCAGCCTGCCCCGTTCGGCCCGCCTTCTTCCAGCGTGCAATCCCAGGCGCTGCAATTCACATCGGCAGGCGATACGATCACCCCATGTTCCCGCGCATCCCGCACGATCTGTGCCGGGGCATAAAAGCCCATGGGCTGTGAATTGAGCAAAGCCGCAGCAAAGGCCCCCGGGTAATGGCATTTGAGCCAGCTCGACACATAGACCAGTTGAGCAAAGCTGGCGGCATGGCTTTCAGGAAAGCCATAATCCCCGAACCCCTTGATCTGGTTGAAACAACGTTGGGCAAATTCCGGATCGTATCCCCGTTCGACCATCCGGCCGACCATCAGGTCTTCGTACTCCCCCATTGTCCCGCGCGAACGAAAAGTCGCCATGGCCCGGCGCAATCCATTGGCTTCTTGCGGTGAAAATTTGGCGGCATCCATGGCGATCTTCATTGCCTGTTCCTGAAAGATCGGCACCCCCAGTGTCCGCTGCAGAATTGTCTGCAATTCATCGGCAGGGCCATGCTCCGGCGCTGGCCCCGGCAGGGAAATGGTCGCGCCCTGTTTCCGGCGTTTCAGATAGGGATGCACCATGTCCCCCTGGATCGGGCCGGGTCGCACAATCGCCACTTCCACCACCAAATCGTAGAAACAGCGTGGCTTGAGGCGCGGTAACATGTTCATCTGCGCCCGGCTTTCCACCTGAAAAACGCCAAGGGAATCCCCCTTGCACAACATGTCGTAAACTGCCGGGTCTTCCCGCGGGAGGGTTTCAAGCTGCAGATTATGCCCGTGATGGATACGCAGCA
Source organism: Caenibius tardaugens NBRC 16725 (assembly GCF_003860345.1). GTDB lineage: Bacteria > Pseudomonadota > Alphaproteobacteria > Sphingomonadales > Sphingomonadaceae > Caenibius > Caenibius tardaugens. Next base: position 3,577,397 of record NZ_CP034179.1, on the reverse strand, counting down.
GATCGAAGGATTTGTGAATGCAGGTCAGCATGCCCAGCGCCAGCACATCGACCTTCATGATATTCAGTTCGCTGATGTCATCCTTGTCCCATTCGATGAAACTGCGATCCGCCATCGCCCCGTTTCCGATCGGCACCAGTTCGGTCAACAGGCCTTCCGTCAGAATGAAGCCGCCCACATGCTGCGACAGGTGGCGCGGCATACCGATCATCTGCCCCGCCAATTTGACAACCCTGCGCAAATGCGGATCGGACAGGTCCAGCCCCGCTTCCGCCACATGCCTGTCCGCTACCTCACTGCCATAGCTGCCCCAGACCGTGCGGGCGAGCGCGCTGGTGACATCTTCACTGAGGCCCATCGCCTTGCCCACCTCGCGGATCGCCATACGTGGGCGGTAATGAATGACTGTGGCGCACAGGCCCGCGCTTCCCCGGCCGTATGTTGCATAGATATGCTGGATCACTTCCTCGCGCCGTGCATGTTCGAAATCGACATCGATATCGGGCGGTTCATCCCGTTCGGCGGAAAGAAAGCGTTCGAACAACAGCACCTGTTCCGCCGGATCGACAGCCGTAATCCCCAGGCAATAGCAAACGGCCGAATTGGCCGCCGACCCACGACCCTGGCACAGGATCGGTGGCGTCTGGCTGCGCGCGAAATCGACAATGGAACGAATTGTCAGGAAATAAGGCGCCAAACCCCTTTCACCGATGAAAGCGAGTTCTTTTTTCAGCGTGTTCCGCACCGTTTTGGGCACGCCTTGCGGATAGTGCTGCCCAGCCCCTTCCCACGTCAGCACGTCCAGATGCTGCTGCGGCGTGCGCCCTTCCGGATAAGTTTCCTTGGGATATTCGTATGCCAGTTCCACAAGGCTGAACTGGCAGGCATCGGCAATTTCACGCGTGGCGGCGATGGCGTGGGGCCAAGGTGCGAACAGCGCGATCATGTCCTCCGGCCGCTTGAGATGTCGTTCGGCATTGGCATGCAAGTGATAACCAGCCTGCGCCATTGTGGTCTTGTGGCGAATTGCGGTCATCACATCCTGTAGCGGGCGACGATCCGGCGCGTGATAGTGGACATCGTTCGTGGCCATCAGACCCAGCCCATTGGCCCGTGCCAGTGCATCGAGTTGTGTGATCCGGGCGACGTCATCCCCACGGTAAAGATAACTGGCGGCAAGATGACGCAGGCCCGGCAGATGTTCCGCCAGATAAGGCAGCAGTTCCGCCAGTGTGCCCTGCCTGCTTGAAGACAGGGGCCGCCCATCGATTCCGATAACATGCTCCTGCAAACCCAAAAGGGTAAAGACATGGTCGAGATCGTCCGGCGGCAGCAGGATCAGTTGCACATCTTCGCCATGCGCGGCGAGCATCGGCAGCGAAATTTCGCAAGTCCCTTTGGCCTGCCATTCCCCGGATAGTGTGTGCATCCGCCCCGCCGATATCAACCGGCACATCCGGCCATAGGCTATCCGGTTGCGGGGGTAGGCCAGAAAGGCCAGCCCCTCGACCGTTTCAATCCGGCAACCTATCACCGGACGCAGCTTCCACGCCCTTGCTTCGCGGTGCATCCGCACCACCCCCGCCATCGTATTGGCATCGGCTATGCCAATGGCATCGTAACCCGATGCCCGCGCCATGGCGGCCAGCTCTTCCGCGTGCGACGCACCGCGCAGGAAGGAAAAGCAACTTGTCACCCCCAGTTCGACAAAGGGTGCAAGAGAGGGCGCGGACAGATCCTCCGTATCAAGTCTTCGTCGGCGGCGAGGCGATGGCTGGTCAGGCATCAGGCAAATAGCCCCTGCAGGAACCATTGCGGCGCCCCGCCGCGCCCATCGCCGACAATGCCGTGGCGATAGATCCAGTAACGCCGCCCTGCATTATCCTCGATCCGGTAGTAATCGCGCAAACGCGCGCCTGCGGCCTCACGCCACCATTCGGGCGCAACCCGCTCCGGCCCTTCTACCCGCGCCACTTCATGCAGGTTCCCGCGCCAGCGGAACTGTTTGGGGAAACCATCCGGCGTGGCATATGTCACGGCAATCGGTTCTGCGCGATCAAGCAGCTTGAGCGGCCTTGCCATAACCCGTTCCGGCGTAAGATCCGGTGCAGCCACCAGAGGGGCGATCCAGTGCTGTCCCCGTTCCGGCATATGGCTGGCGTAAGGTATCGGGCGGGAGACGGCCCCTTTGCCCAGCCGCACAGTCAGGCGATCGATACAGACCGGCAGACTGGTGCCCTGCCGCACCGTGTCGGCTTCGAAATCATCCTGATCCAGGGGCAGGTCCTGCACCCACACGGCCTGCAACCGCACCAGTTCAATCCCGAAACCCGCATCCACATCGTCCAGCCTGCTCGCAAACAGTCGCACGATATGTCCCGGATCGCGTGTCGCGGCCGCCATTTCGAGAGAACGCAAAATCACATCCCCATCCACCCGCCACAGAGCCAGTTCCAGGCGTCGGGCGCCTTGTCTGCGGGCTTCCAGTTCACGGGCGATATCCCCTGCGCAATCCACCACGACCCGGTCCAGCAAGGCGCGATGCAGGATCGGTTCGACCAGACGCCGCTCCGCCATCGGCCACTCTACCGCGACCACAGGCAACAAAGGCTCGGACGCATGCCCCAGCAACTGGTCCAGCCGCAGCAAAGGGCTGGCGGAAATGGCCTGCCGGTTGCGGAACCGCCGTTGCAAGGCATCGCGCCCGATCTTGCGAAGATCGCCAATCCGCTTGAGCCCGAGCCGGCGCAGCACCAACAAGACCTCTCCATCCAGCCGGAGCGCCGCAACCGGGAGCCTTTCCAGTTCCGCAGCTATAGCCTCCCCCCCCCGTGTGACAGGCGATGATCCGTAATGCGCCAGCGCCCAGGCCGCGCCAGCGGTCGGGGCAATCGCCAGACGGGCAGCCAACCCCTGCCGGGCCAGCAGCCCCTGCGCCTCCTGCAACAGTGCATCTTCCCCGCCAGCGAGATGCGCGGCCCCGGTAATATCGACCAGCAAGCCATCCGGTGGGTCCACTGCGCACACCGGACCCCAGCGTTGCCCCCACAGGGCCATACGTTCCAGAAAGGCGTGATCGCCTGTCGGGTCAGCAGGAACATTCCTGAGCTGCGGGCAAATGCCGCGTGCATCGGCCAGCCGCGCGCCCACACGCACCCCTGCGGCAAGCGCGGCATCGTTGACCGCTTCAATCCGCAAGCCATGCGCATTCTCGGATACCAGTGCGACAGGGGCAGTATCCTCCCCCTCACCCCGTCGGCAATGTTCAGAGTGCCGCCAGCGATCGACCGCCAGACTGGCCAGCCAGATCGCCATGATGCGACGGCGAATCCGGCCCGGTTGCAAGCGGTTCTCGCCCGGCGACGAGGCGTGTCCCGTCATCGTGCAAAATCCATTCTCCTGATGTGTAGCCCCGCGCCCGAAACAGTTCCGCATGCCAGCGTGGTGCACCGGGTACCCGGACGTTCCAGCGCGCAGCAGACGAAGGGGCAGATCGCATGGTCCAGCGCATCCGGGCCGAACCCAGATCGCGTTCGGCATCCTGCCGCACGAGATAAAGCGGCACCCCATGTTTTTCCGATACCAGCGAAAGGCGGCGCGATGCCGTGAAATTGAGTGCGCGGGGATTGCCGGTAATTTCCCCGACAACGCAGGCCAGATCGCGACAACGCAAACCTTCTTCCAGCGCGAACAGCGCGTCTTCGGCTGTCCGCGCCGCGACATGAATTACCCGTCTGCGCAACGGCTCCGGCAATCCGGACCGATATGGCCGACCTGACAAACGCATGGCATCCCGATCCTGCACCCATAGCACGGCGCGGGGATCATCTTCAGCCATGCCTGCCATGCGCATCCCATTCATCGCCAAAGCCAGAGCGGCCGCAATGCCACCGCCATCTGCAGCCGAAACAAATATCTCGTTATGACAGACGGCCCTTACCCCCGGGCGCCATTGCGCACTGGCCGGAAGCATATCCGCCATGCGAATCTCTTTTGTGAAAGGTGCGTCCCGATGCATATGTTCACTTTATGTTCCCATCAACGTTATGGCAAGAACACATCAGCTACGCTCATGCAAAAGGGCCGCCTCGCGGGCGGCCTTTTATCCATCATCATCCGGTTACTCAGTCGCGGCCGCGATCGGCAATCCCCGGAATATCCGGTTCCAGATCGGAATATTCAGGCTCATGCACCTCAACCACGCCACGTCCCACATGGCTGTGCGAACGGGCATAGGCGTAATAAACCAGCAAACCAATCAAGCCCCAGCCCGGCAACACGATCATCGCGGCAAAAGGCAGGTTCACAAACAGGAAGAGACAGCCGACAATCGCCGCAGGCGCGACCAGCCACAGGGCTGGCGCACGGAATTTGCGTGGCAGGTCAGGCATACGGCGGCGCAGGATCATTGCGGCAATCGCCACCATCGCGAACGCGTAGAGCGTGCCTGCATTGGAAATATCCGCCAGCTTGCCAACCGGCAAAAACGCGGCTGCGATCGCCACGACAACCCCTGTGATTGCCGTCACCACGTAAGGCGTCTTCCACTTCGGGTGAACCTTGGCCAGTCCTTCAGGCAGCAGTCCGTCACGTGCCATGACGAAGAAAATACGGGTCTGCCCGAACAAAAGGATCAGGATGACCGAAGGCAAGGCAACAAACGCCGCAATACCCAGCAGGTTGCCCACTGTGCCGTAGCCGACAACGCGCAGAACATGCGCCAAGGCTTCATGCGAACAGACCAAATATTCCTGATACTGCGGCAAGGCGCATTGGCGGGCGAGTTCTTCCGATCCCGCCGGGAACGGCACACCGTTCGGCCCCATGATCGGCTGCCCACCGATCGCACCCACCGCGCCGGCAGAAACAAGCATGTAGAACAAGGTGCAGAACGCCAGCGAACCGACCAGACCTATCGGAACGTTCCGTTGCGGATTTTTGGTTTCCTCTGCCGCAGTCGAAACCGCATCGAAACCGACATATGCAAAAAATATCGTGGCTGCCGCGCCAACAGCCCCGACCCCGGTGCCGAAACCGCCGAACATGCCCGCAGGCAGGAACGGGTTGAAGCGTGACAATTCCGCCTGCGGCAGGGTCAGCACGACAAATGCGGTCAATGCAGCCACCTTGATCGCAACAAGCACCGCGTTGAACCACGCGCTTTCCCGCGTGCCGAGCATCAGCAGCCAGGTCACGAGCAGCGCAATAATCAGGGCTGGCAGATTAATCAGCCCCCCCGGCGCGCCCCCTAATGCAAGTGGGCCCGCGCTAAGCCATACCGGCAATTGTATTCCCAGGAATTCCTTGAGAATAGTTCCCGTAAAATAGCCGGACCAACCAACCGAAACCGCACTGGCGGCAACAGCATATTCCAGGATCAACGACCATCCGACCGTCCAGGCCAGAAGCTCCCCCATGGTTGCATAAGTATAGGTATATGCCGATCCGGCGACAGGCATGATCGCGGCAATTTCCGCGTAACACAGCGCCGCCACGATACAAATCGCCCCGGCTATGGCGAAGGCCAGAAGCAACCCCGGCCCGGCTTTCTGTGCCCCGGCCGCCGTCAGCACGAAAATGCCGGTGCCGATAACGCAGCCAATACCGAACAACATCAACTGGAAACCGCCAAGAGAGCGATGGAGTGATTTTCGTTCGGCTGTTGCGATAATCGCATCCAGCGGCTTCACCCGTCCGAACATGCACGTCCCCTTGGCCAATCCCGAATATTGGGAAGCTAGCGAAGGATCGCCAATTGGCAATAGCTATCGCCAGCCCTTCCCCAGCCATGATCGAGCGTATAAAGGGCGGAGATGTCCACGACCTTCCAGATCGACACGGCAACCAGCCGCGCCAACCCAACCCCTGCACCGCTGCGCCGACTGACGGTCCCCGCGATCCGCGCGCGCAAGCAGGATGGCGTAACAGCAGAACCCATTGTCATGCTGACAGCCTACACGGCACGACAGGCGCAACTGCTCGATGCGCATTGCGATGTGCTGCTGGTGGGCGATTCACTGGGGCAGGTCATATACGGCCTGCCATCGACCATTCCGGTAACGCTTGAAATGATGGCCAATCATGCCGCCGCCGTGGTGCGCGGCAGCTATCATTCGGTTGTCGTGGTGGATATGCCCTTCGGCAGCTACGAACAGTCGCCCCAGCAGGCATTTGAAAGTGCCACCTATCTGCTCAAGGCCAGCAATGCGGCTGCGGTAAAGCTGGAAGGCGGCGCGGCGATGGCCGAAACAGTCGCATTCCTGAATCAGCGGGGCATTCCGGTCATGGGCCACGTTGGCCTGACCCCGCAGGCCGTCAACGTGCTGGGCGGCTATATGGCGCGCGGCCGCAGCGATGCCGAAGCGCAGAAGATTGTTGATGACTCGCGCGCGCTGGATGAAGCGGGCGCTTTCGCGATTGTTGTCGAAGGTGTGGTCGAAACGATCGCGATTGCGGCGACAAAGGCCGTCTCGTGCCCCACGATCGGCATTGGCGGTTCCGCACAATGCGACGGGCAGGTTCTGGTGACAGAAGACATGCTGGGCATGTTCGAACGCGTGCCGCGCTTCGTGAAACGATATGAAAACATCGCCGATGTGATCGAGGCCGCTGTCACGCGCTACGCCGACGAAGTCCGCACCCGGACTTTCCCCGGCCCGGATCAGACATACCAGCCAAAATAACCGACCTTTAATTCCGCCTCGACGGATCAGTCCCTGCAGGAAGGCAACCACCACGTGCTTCAGTTCTTTCGTGGATCCATCATCTTTTCCGTTATCTGTTTCGCACTCGCCGCCTGGTACGGCTGGAGCTCCACAGGCAGCCTCGAAGCGACGGCGCAGATGCTGTGGATCGTCCTGGTCCTTTCGATTCTCGAAATCTCGCTGAGTTTCGATAACGCAGTGGTCAACGCCACCGTGCTGGAGGAAATGGATGAGGTCTGGCAGAAACGCTTCCTGACATGGGGCATCGCCTTTGCCGTATTCGGCATGCGCGTGATCTTCCCTCTGGCAATCGTCGCGATTGCTGCCGGAATCGGCCCTGTGGAAGCGATCAATCTGTCGCTCAATCAGCCGGCCGAATACGAACGGATCGTTTCTTCCGCGCATGTGGGCATCGCCGGCTTTGGCGGTGCATTTCTTGCGATGGTCGGGCTGAAGTTCTTCTTCGATGCCGACAAGGAAGTGCACTGGATTTCCGTAATCGAAAAGCGGCTGACCAGCGTATCCGCGGTCAAGTCGGTCGAAATCGGTCTTCTGCTTCTGGTCATTTGGGGCATTTCCACCCTGCTCGAGCCTGCCGAGGCGCTGACTTTCCTGATTTCCGGGATACTCGGCATCATCACGTTCATCACCGTGGAAGCGATCAATACCTGGCTGGAACTGCGCGACGAACAGCGCAAACTGGCAGGGGCTGCGGTCCGTTCGGGCCTTGGCGGGTTCCTTTATCTCAACGTACTCGACGCATCCTTCAGCTTCGATGGCGTGATCGGGGCCTTTGCCCTGTCCAACAACATGATCGTGATTGCGCTGGGCTTGTCCATTGGCGCTTTCTTTGTCCGCTCCATGACAATCATGCTGGTCAAAAAAGGCACGTTGGCGGAATATGCCTTCCTCGAGCACGGCGCATTCTGGGCAATTATCGCCCTTGGCGCGATCATGCTGCTCTCGGCCAAGTTCCATATTCCCGAAACCATCACCGGTCTGATCGGTGCGGCACTGATCGGCATTTCGCTGTGGTGGTCGATCCGCGCCAATCGCAAGGAAGCGGTCGAACAAACCACGAGGTCATCCTGAGGAGCCAAGCACCAGCCGCAATGCTGTGGCGCGCGCGCCACAGTGTTTGAACTAGTTCGAGCAATTGCAAAAAATTCACCCTGGTGACGGTTGTCAAATGCAACTGCCCCATGCATAGTCGGCCTACAGTTTGGGAGAGGAGGAAAGAGCGGCACGCAGAGGCCGCTCTTTCTTTATCTGCGCTCCACGCATTTGCTGCACTATTTGCAACTCACGGCAGATTCTGGTCGATCTTACCCACCTTCGCCATCAGTGCTCGCGCAACGCGATTCCCGGCGTCCTCGCTGGCGGACACCTTCGCCAGCACCAGCGCGACTTCGCCATTGCTCCGCTGCAGACGATAAGCAGACAAGGCATCGCGTTTGGCGGCTTCATGATCACCGCGGTGCAACGCCGCGACCGCATAATGCGCCAGCATGGCGGGATCGTCGGCAACCATCCCTTGCGCTTCGGCCCGTGCGGCGAGAGCCTGAAACTGATTCCAGTCCCCACGATGCGCCGCAAAATCCGCGCCCCAGCCCGCAACACGGCCATCCATCGGATGTTCGTTCAGATAGCGGGCAATCAACGCTTCTGCCTGGGCGATACGACCGGTCTGAACGTAGGCCACAGTCATCCGGGCAAGCAAAGGCCGCGAGAGGCGAACCAGCGCAGCTTGCTGATAATACCTGAGTGCCACTGCATAAGCGCCATTCATCATTTGCGCATCGCCCGCCAGAATCTGGGCATCGGCAGATCCCGAGAAACGCGCTGCGGCCTGTTCCGCTATACCCGCAGCACGCGCACCGTCTCCTTCCGCCAGCATCTGCCGTACCAAGGGTATCCTCTGCGCGGCAGCATCAGGGTCGGCCCGCCAATGCGGTTCGAGCACAGATACGGGAACCGGTCCAGCGATAGCCACCATGTGCGGAGGTGGCCGCACGCTGGATGCGCGGTCCAGAAATACCGCCGCTTTGCCCCGTTCGTCCAACGCCTCATAAGCCCTACCCACCAAGGTCAGCAAATAGGGTGAGGCATCCTTGCGCTGCGCAGAGGGAGAAAAACGCTCTACCAACTCGCTCATCTCGCCTGCCTGATACAGGGTTCGGGCAAGCAGCAGCGCGGCACTGCCATTATCCGGTTGGCGCTGCCACAGGCGATCGAATATTTCCGTCGCCGTTGCCAGATTCCCAGCCCGGAATTCAAGAATACCATTCAGCAAGAGCGCCGCAGGCACATTGTCTCCCGCTTGCGCCGTTCGCTGCATCAGCCGACGTGCGAGGCCGTTCTTGCCAACCTGCGCGGCCAGAACCGCTTGCAGATAAAAGGCCTGTGGATTGCGCGGGTCCAGTTCGATCATGCGCCGGGTCACCAGCAACATGTCTTTAGCGCGGCCGACTTCACCAAGTGTCGCGGCATATTCCCCGAGAACACCGGTATCTTCCGGCGCGCGTTGGACAGCGCGGGCGAACCACGGCAAGGCAGAAACTGGCCCGACGGCATCGCGCACCATCTGTCCCTGAAACAGCAAACCACCTACGTTTTCGGGATCGAGGCTGACAGCCCGGCGCACTGCGGCAATCGCCTGCAATTGCTCGCCTCCGCGATAACGCAAACGGCCAATATCGACCCAGAGATCGGCATTGGCGGGGGCAATCTGCAAGGCCCGATCAAACGCACGCCCGGCGGCGGGTAGATTGCCGTCGTCCATCTCCAGCCGGCCAAGCATGCGATAGCCGTAAGCCCGCTGATCTGCCGAAAACTGCCCAGGCGCAAGCCAGTGCCGCGCTTCGGGCAGATTCCCCTGAAGCATTTCCGCTTCGCCCATCTGCGCGGCGATCCGCGACCGGTCCGCACCATGTTCCAATGCCCGACGCAATGCGACTTCGGCTGCGATACCATCGCCGCGCGCCAATGCGGCTCCTGCCTCTTTCAGCGGCGCGTCTATCTCCCCCTTCCCGAGCCCCTCCGCGACCGGGAAAAGACACAGGATCAGGGCACAAGCTGCAGCAATGGGCTGCTGCACCCGTCTGATCTCAGGCGTGCAGATCATACTGCTTGAGCAGGTCGTATAACGTCGGCCTACTGATCCCCAGCATTTTCGCGGTGTTGGAAATGTTGCCTTCGCTACGCGCCAGAGCATGCCGAATGACCTTGCGATCCGCCTGTTCGCGCGCGCTTTTCAGATTGAGCGGCAGGGCATTGTCTTCATCACCGCCCGAAAGATCGAGATCGACCGCATTCACCAGCTTCCCATCCGCCATGATCACCGCACGCTTCACACGATTTTCCAGTTCACGGACATTGCCCGGCCAGGGCCAGGCATCGATGGCAGCAAGCGCGTCCGAGGCAAAACCGGTGACATGCGGGTTAATCTCTTTTGCGAAACGCTTCAGAAACACCTTCGCCAGAAGCACCGCATCGCCCGGCCGTTCGGCCAGCGCGGGTATCTTCACGACGATTTCCGCGAGCCGGTAATAGAGATCTTCGCGAAAACGCCCATCGGCAATCATCGCCTCGAGATCCTGATGCGTGGCGCATACAATGCGGGTGTCCACTTCGATCGATTTACGCCCACCAATCCGCTCTATCGTTCTTTCCTGAAGGAAGCGCAGCAGCTTGACCTGCAGCGGCAGCGGAATGTCACCCACTTCATCGAGAAACAGCGTACCGCCTCGCGCCTGTTCGATCTTACCTTCGGTGGTCTTGATAGCACCGGTGAAGGCACCTTTTTCATGGCCAAACAGTTCGCTTTCGAGCAGATTTTCCGGAATGGCCGCACAGTTGATGGCGACAAAGGCCCCGTTCCGGCGCCCGCTCGCTTCATGCAGACCTCTGGCGAGAAGCTCCTTGCCCGTGCCGCTTGCCCCCAGCAACATCACCGAAACGTTGGTCCCGGCGACGCGCTCTATGGTCCGCGCAACGCGTATCATTTCGGAGGCAGCCGTAATCATCCCGCCGACGATCTGATTGTTGTCTCCCGCCCGGGCCAACAATCTGCGATTTTCCTCCTCGATCTGATGAAGGTTGAAAGCCCGCCGAACGATCAGACCGAGCTGTTCGATATCGATGGGTTTCTGGTAGAAATCGTAAGCGCCACGATCGATGGCGGTCAGCGCGCTTTCACGCGCGCCATGCCCGCTGGCAACGATAACCTTTGTTCCCGGGCTGAGCGCCATGATCTCTTCGAGAACCGCAAAGCCTTCGCTGGTACCGTCAGGATCAGGGGGCAGGCCAAGATCGAGCGTGACGACGACAGGCTCTTCCGCCCGCAACGCCGCCAATGCCGCAGCACGGTCCCCGGCGATGATGACCTCGAAATCGTCGTATGCCCATTTCAACTGGGCCTGCAGCCCCTGGTCATCCTCGACAATCAGCAACTTGGGTTTGTCATCGGCCACTACGCCACCTCAGCCTTACTGGATTTTGTTTTCGCGATGAGACTGGAAACCTCAGTCCGCGGGAGACGGACGAAGAAACGCGTACCCAGTCCTTCGCGGGATTCAACTTCAAGCCTTCCCCCCATCGCCGCGATCAATTCGCGCGCTTCGAATGCGCCAATGCCAAACCCGCCGGGCTTGGACGACACAAACGGCTTGAACAGGCGCGACCGGACGAAATCGGGGCTCATTCCGGTACCGGAATCGACGATCTGCACGAGGCCATACAGACCATCGTTACTGACACTGAGGAATACCGGTGCGTCATCTGCACTCGCATCGACGGCATTCTGGATCAAATGGACCAGGGCCTGCTCCAGCGCTTCGCGTTGCGCCTGAACAAGACAGACCTCGCGTTTGACGACCTGAATCCTGTGCGCGGCGCTGTATCGGGCCGCGACATGGGCCACACATTCATCCAGTGACACCGTTTCCAGCCGTTCGCCACCATGCGCGCCATAGCGCCCAAGGCGGGCAAGAAGGGCATTCAGCTTGTCGGCGCTGTTCCGCAATGTGATCAACATATCCGCGCGGAATTCCGGCTTCTCGACATGTTTTTCCGCATTGCGGGCAAGAAGGGAAAGCTGACTTGCGAGATTCTTGATGTCATGCATCACAAAAGCGATACGGCGGTTGAACTCGTCAAACCGGTTCGCTTCGCTCAGCGCCTCCTGCCCTGCCTGCTCGGCCATATAGCTAGCCAATTGCTGCCCTACGACACGCAACAGGTCGAAGTCTTCCCAGTCCAGTTTGCGGACGAATTCCGGCCGCGCCAGTACCACCAATCCGGTCAGCCGGTCGTAATGCTGCAGGGGGACAATCGCCCACGCCTGATCATTGTCTAGCAACCACCCGGGAACGGCATTGGCTTCGCCCCGCTGGTTCGCCCCGGCACGCACATCATCGAGATCGCATATGAAGTGGCCTGTGGCGAAGAATTCCACAGCATACCCCTCCATGGCCACGGCGGGGACGTCTATACCCGGCCATTTCCAGCGCGCAGCCAGTGTCATCGCGCCATCATCCGCTGGCGCGAACAACAACCCCGATGGGCTTTCGGTAATATCCGCGAGCGCCTGCACCACCCGTTCCTGCAACGGTGGCGCTTCCGGACCGGTTCGTCCGACCGTATGTGTCAGCCGAAGCCATTCCTCGCGATAGTCGTAACGATGCTGGAAAAGATGCTTCAGCAGCGTGACTTTCAGCCAGCGGCGCAAACGTTGCGAAGGCAACCACAACAATGCAACCAGACTGGCGGTGAAGACAAATGCCACCTGGGTCAGCCGTGCCAGATCCCCGCCAATCCATGTCAGCGAACGGGCAATCCCGACCATGGCAAGTAGATAGAGACCGATAATGAACAGCGACAGTGTGCGGAAGGTCACGGCACGCGATGGCATGAAGCGCAACTCGGTCCCGCCGCGCATGGCACCAACAGCCAGGGGGATGACCGCCATCGCCACCACAATGCCACGCAAGGCAGCCAGTTCTATCGTTACGCCGTTGCTGAGATAGGCAACAGTATAGTAGTTAAGATCAACCACCCACAAGGTAGCCAGCGCGGCAGCGGACCAGCGCAAGCGAGGCCTTTGCACCGCCGATGCACCGGCAAACAGATTGTGTACAAGCAACAGAGCCCCAACCGTCACCAACAATTGCAGAATGACGGAAATCTGGAACACGAGATGTTGGGCAAAAGTGTCCGATCCAGGGTGCGCCATGACCGCCGCCAGCGCAGGCTGTGCCAGTTCCAGCAGCACAAGCACAAACAGCACCGGCCGGATTGGCTGAATCGAAGAATGCCGGCCATCATCAACGAACAGGCTGTACAACAGCAGCAACCATCCGAGATTACGCGCACATTCCGCAGCCAGAGCCCAGACCGAAAACGGCGACAGCGCTGCGGCAATCAAAGCCCATGCTGCGGTGAGAACCAATGCAACGCAGGTGTATTTTCGTGTGCGACTGATGTTACGACCACTACCGATCCATGCGGCCAGCGCAGCGCAGATTATCGCGGCGCCAAGATGGCTTCCATAACCGATTGTCTGCCAGATCGCGCCGCCATCCATCAGCGGGCACCTTCATTCCACAGAATAACCCGCAGCGTCTGCAACAGGATCAGAAGGTCGAGGAACGGCGTGTAGTTCTTGGCGTAATAGAGGTCGTATTCGAGCTTTTGCCGTGCGTCTTCAATCGATGCGCCATAAGGATAATTGATCTGCGCCCAGCCGGTAATGCCGGGTTTCACCATGTGCCGTTCCGCATAATACGGCAGTTTCTCGTCAAGATCCGACACGAATTGCGGCCGTTCGGGCCGTGGCCCGACAAAGCTCATCTCACCTTTCAGAACGCTCCACGCCTGCGGCAATTCGTCGATCCTGACCTTGCGGATAAAGCGTCCGACGCGGGTGACACGCGGATCGTTGGCCTGTGCCCACTTGGCACCGTCCTTCTCCGCATCTGTACGCATCGAGCGCAGCTTGATCAGCTCAAACGGCACATCGTAGAGGCCAACCCGTTCTTGCCTAAAGAATGCTGGCCCTCGGCTGTCGATCTTCACCAGCAAGGCAAAGATCAGGATAATCGGAAACGTCAGCAGGAGCAGAAGGCTGCTGGCCGCGATATCGAATACGCGCTTGGCAAAGCGCGAAACCATCTGGGACGAGGAAAAGCCGTCAGAAAAGATCAACCAACTGGGGTTGAGCGTATCGAGATCGACCCTGCCTGTTTCGCGTTCGAGAAAGCTCGAAAAATCGTTGACGTGAACCCCCGCCGTCTTGACCCGAAGCAAGTCTTTTAACGGCAAGGCGTTTCGGCGTTCCTCGATCGCCAGAACCACTTCACTTGGCCCAAGATTTTGTACAAATCGGCTGAAATCGTTGATCGCGCTACGCGCGATAGCCTCATGAATCAGCGGCTCCGCGCTGCTCATGGCGACATAGCCTACAATCGCGAAACCGCTTTCCGGCCGCTCAGCCAGTTCGCGCAGGCGTTGCGCACGGTGTCCCGCACCGAGTACGAGAACCCGCCGACGGAATGCACCCGCACCGAGAATGCCCCCTACAATCAGTCTATTCGCCAGAAGAACGACGATGGCCAACCCCATTGCGTACGCCAGTGTCGAGCGCCAGAAATCCAGCCCCGGAATAATAAAGTCGACAAATGACAAGGCGATAATGGCCAGGCTGACAGCAACCAGAATCCGCGCGACGGCAAATCGCATCGAACGCAAGGCCTCGGCTCCGTAAATGCCCACCGACACCATCGCCAACAACACGACGACGACAAATGTGCTCAATGTGGGAATACGGCTGGCAAGCGTGCCAAGTTCCATACCGACCTGATCAGCCCGCAATCGCCAGGCAGCTTCTCCTGCAACGAGCAACAGGATCACGTCAAACAAACCAAGCAGCAGCACAGCATGCGGAATGTAATGTTTAAAAAGCCGGATCATTATTCCCCGCGGCAATGCCGTCCCTGTTCCCTGATGCGATTAGCAGAGAGAAATGAAATGTCGGTAAATTTGACACGACATATTTCCTCATTTTTCCAAATGAATGGCAGAAAAACGCATTTCTGCGCCATAAGGCTTAACGCATGTCAGGAAAACCGACAGCGACCATGGGACCTATCAATGCCCTCGCTGGATACCTGCGCCGTGTCCGCCAACAGGATCGCTCTGAAATATCGGGGTCCGGTCATCGTGTGCGAGCACCCACACCACACCCACAGTTAGAACCAGTGCGATGAGCAAGGCCACCCATGCCAATGACCGGGACATACGTTTTCGCTGCCCATCGCTTGCGGTTTCCCGGTTGTCGGACCGGCTGGATGGTGCGCGATCATAAAAGTCATGGTTGCCGGACATGATCTGTAAACGGCAATCATTCTGTCCGGTTTCCGAATCTTGCGACAAACCGTCATGCGCCAAAATTAAACGGCGTGGCCCCCTGAAGACGCTCTTCGAAATGAAGCGCCGCACCGATCGGCGGCAGCGCGCGCTGCTGACACTCAGAACGATAACAGCGGGTGCAACCGGGACCAATCGGTGTTGACTGGCTGCTTTCCATGGCCCGAACTTGCGCGAGATGTGACGCGAGATTTGCCTCGACACCAAGGACAGTAACATATCGCGCCCGATCCATTTCGGTGGAACTCACCCCCTCGCGCGCGCAAGCCATGGTGAGCCATACGCGTTCACCCTGTTGCGGCTCCTCCACGCTGACCCGTTGCGTGCAAATATCCCCGCCGCGATCGAACGCTTGATGGGCAACCCACAGCGGGCAGCTGAACTCCCCTTCGAGAAGGAGCGTTCCACTGGCCCCCGCATAGCGTTTGGAAAACTGCCCTGCCCTGTCAATCCGGGCCATGAAAAAGGGCAAACCACGCTGCCCCACGCGTTGCAGCGTGGTGAGCCGGTGCGCAAGCTGTTCAAAGCTGACACCGAAACGCCGCTGCAATATGACGAGATCATACCCCGTCTGCTCACAGGCCCTCAGGAATCGGCCATAAGGCATGAGCACCGCTGCCGCGAAATAGGAATGAAGATGGCGGGCAAAGAATTGTTGGGCGGCAGCATCCGCCAATTGCGCCCCGCGCACAAGATCGCGGATCGCCCCGCGTTGCTCCAGCTGCGCCAGTTGAACCGCCACCTGAAAATTGCGCGACGGCAAAGGCAGCATCTCCGACAGTTGCAACTGCCGCGCATGCAGATCCAGCCGCCGCTGCATGCCGTTCAACACATCGCCGGGCAGAATCCGCACGGAAATCTGGTGTTGCTGGCGCAAACGCTCCATCAGTGCATAGCCCATGTCCGCATGGGAAAGCCGCAATTCGTCGGCCAATTCCTCTGCCGCAGCATCGAGATCGGCGAAATGATTGCGCCACCGCTCGATCTCACGTCGCGCAAGCGTAAGGGGCTGAACATCGGCAACGCCCCGGTCAGCAGTCACACCGGCATCGTACAGCCGCGCGAACGCGACCGCTGCCTGAGGCACGCTGGCCAGCCATTCGACGATTTCCTCGCGATCAATTTCCAGATCGGCAAAAAGGTCATCAGCCAATCTGCGCCGCAAACCATCGATGCCACCGACAGCCTCTTCCTGACGCAGTATCCGCGGATCGAAATCAAACCGTTCGACCAGTTGCAACACGAGACGCGCGGAAACCGGCCTGCGATTATGCTCCAGCAAATTGAGATAGCTTGGGGAAATCCCCAATCGATCAGCCATAGCGGCTTGAGTCAAACGCTCGCGCCGGCGCAAACGCCGCAGGGCAGGACCGGCGAGAAGCGCGGATTCAGACAAGCGATCTCCTGTAAATTAATTTACATTATTGCAATGTATATCACCAAATATCGCCATTTATCACAAAAAAGTATGTAACTTTTTCTACCAACCTCGCACTGGTCACGGCACATATGCTGCACAAGCTCCCGTCACGATGGCGGAGCGAGAATGCGATGCGGACATTGTCCGCCTGAGAGCCACCAAACCTTGCGAGGGAAAAGACAATGCAAACTGCTACGGCAACGACCGCACAGGAACCGACCCGCGCCCGTGCACTCCTGTCCACCACGGATTTCAAGCTGCTCCGCGCCGCACTCGCCAGCCACGCGAAGGTTGTGGACGATCCCACTGAACTGGCGCGCGTCAACGCCCTCTATCACCGCCTCGGCACCTACGCCTGACCCCCGGGCTTTCGAGGCAAAGTGGCGGCTGCGGGAAACATCCTGCAGCCGCCAATTTCTTACACTTATTGCACGGATTCCGTCGGCATCAGCTTCAGCGTGGCGGCCACCAGAGCTTCGACGGCTGTGGCCACAACCTTTTCCGCATCAGGCGCCCAGAACGGGCTATGTAGCGACGGCAAACTGGCACCGCCCTGCTGGGCGGCCTGATAGGTCGCTTCAGGAACACCTCCGACCCAGAATATCATCGAGCGGATATTTTCCGGATCAGCCAGACGATAACGGCCAAAATCCTCACCCGCCATCACTGGCGGCACTTCGCGCACCCTGTCCGGGCCAAAACGCGCGATAAAAAGCCCCGCCATATCCCGGGCAAAATCAGGTGAGTTCGCCGCAGCGGGTGTCGCTTCATCCTGAACCACGACCTCCGGCATGCGCTCCTCCGGAATACCTGCAGCTATGGCTTCACCCCGCGCAATCCGGGCAATTCCGTCCAGCAGCATCTTGCGTGTGGCAGGGGAATAACTGCGCACTGTCAGTTGCAGCCTCGCTTCCTCCGGTATGACATTGTGTTTGGTTCCCGCGTGAAAGCTGCCGACAGTGATTACGGCATGATCCATCGGGTTCAGTTCCCGACTCACCAATGTCTGCAGCCGCGTCACAATCGCGCTGGCCAGGACGATCGGATCTTTGGTCGTATGCGGATAGGCACCGTGCCCACCGTGCCCCCTGACCAGAATATCGACGCTATCAACGTTGGCGTAAGCATATTCAGGGGAATAACCAATCATGCCAGCAGGAAACTGGGCTGCATTGTGAAATGCCAGCACGTAGGATGGCTTGGGAAAGCGCGTGAACAACCCATCGTCGAGCATGGCCCTCGCATCTTTGCCGATTTCCTCTCCCGGCTGGGCGATCATCACCAGCGTGCCCGACCAATGCGCCTTGCGCGCGGCCAGCACCTGCGCGGCGCCTATCCACGCAGCCATGTGCGTATCATGGCCGCAGGCGTGCATCACGCCGGTTTCCCCTTCTGCCGAAGGCCGCTTCACCCGGGACGCGAAGGATAGCCCGGTCTGTTCGGTTACAGGCAAGCCATCCATATCCGCACGCAACATGACGACCGGACCATCGCCGTTCCGCATAACAGCCACGACGCCCGTCCCCCCAACCTTTTCGGTCACGGAGAAGCCGAGCTTACGCATGCGACTGGCCAGTTTCCCCGATGTTGCGGTTTCCTGCATGCTAAGTTCGGGATTGGCGTGCAAATCCCGATAAAGCGCCATCAAACCCGGCACATCTGAAGACACGGCATCGCGCAATTCATAGGCATGGGCGCGGCAGCCGATGAGGAGTGCGGCGACCGCCGGGCCGACGAGGAATGAACGGTGCATCAAGACAATCTGCCTTGCAAAGGCCCGTCGCGCAACATCATCCACCCCGGGCATCAAAGACCAACCAGACATCCTTGAATCAGAAGATAAATATTGCGAGTTTAATAGAAATTTTTCGCCATCCGATCAGATACCCATTTTGTCGTGAGATGCGCTTATGAACACAAATAGACCAAGCGCTGAATTCGCTGAAAACACGCATAAGCCATTAAAATCATGGCCATCGGTTGTCTTCTCGGTCGTGGCAACGCTGATACCGCTGGCTCTGGTCAGCTACATCAGCGGGATAGCTATTGAGCCGGTATACTGGGCCTTTGCGATATTCTGCCCGTTGGTCATTTCCTATTTTGTGTCACGCAAGTTCATTCGGATGAGCGAACATATCCGGAATCTGCATAGCGATCTTTCCAACGCCCACGAAGCGCTGAAACACGTTGCCGAACATGACGCCCTTACCCAGACACTCAATCGTCGTGGGTTTCTGCATCGGCTAGAACTGTCCCGCACCAATGGCCCCGGCTGGCTTCTGCTGCTCGACATTGACCGGTTCAAAGCAATCAATGATCGCCATGGCGACGAAACGGGCGATCACGTCCTTCACACCATTGCCTTGCATCTGCGTCGGGGCATTCGCACCGATGACTGCGTGGGGCGGCTGGGTGGTGAGGAATTCGCAATATTCCTGCCCGGCGCGAACCGGGAAACGGCATTGGCTATGGCGGAAAGCATCAGGCAGGGCATCGCCAATACCGCCTTTACCGGGCGCAGCGGCGCCCTACACGGGATTACCATCAGCATCGGGCTCGCGCATTTGGCGCCATCCCTGTCGATCCCCGATTGTCTGCGCATGGCCGACGTCGCGCTCTATCAGGCAAAAGACGACGGCCGCAATTGCGTGAAAGTAGGGGAATGCATCATCCCGGCGCAGTGCGGCACGCCGCTCTTCCAAAGCCTGCCAATCACGACACGCTAGCGCAGCACAGGCTGCCGCCTCACCCAACGCTGGGTACGGGAACGAATCAGATCTCAGGATCAGATCAGGAAAACCGCGCCTGGCGCGATGATGAGGTGGTGCCCCTGGCCCGACTCGAACGGGCACTTCCGAAGAAACTCGATTTTGAGTCGAGCGCGTCTACCAATTCCACCACAGGGGCATCTGTATCGTTGGCGCCATCTAGCGGGGCAATGCCCGCGCATCAAGCGCCTCCGACAGATTTACTCAGCTTTTGAGAGCACCGACCACGAGCTTGTGCAGGCGCGAATGCAGGGCATCATTCCCGGCGAGCACCTGCGCGGCACAAATCGGATCGGAACGCCCCCGCCAATCCGAAACGAAGCCCCCCGCTTCGCGCACCAGCAGGCAACCAGCAGCCGTATCCCACGGCTGGAGATTGCTTTCCCAGAAACCGTCAAATCGGCCTGCCGCCACCCACGCCAAATCCAGCGACGCGGCACCAAAACGACGAATACCGGCAACTTTGGGGCCGATCTCCGCGTAAATCTTCACCCATTCGTTGGGATCGCCAGCGCCGGCAAACGGAATACCCGTCGCTATCAACGCTTCGTCCAGATGCCGCCGTGACGACACACGCAAACGCGCGTCGTGCAGCCAGGCCCCCCGGGTTTTTTCCGCCCAGTAGGTTTCATCGGTGATCGGCTGATAGATGACTGCGGCCACCACATCGCCCCAACCCTTGCCATCCAGCCGCGGTTCCTGCGCAGCGATGGAAATCGCAAAGTGCGGGATGCCATGCAGGAAGTTGCTCGTACCATCCAGCGGATCGATAACCCAGCGCGGCTTGGTAGGATCACCCTCGATCTCGCCCGCTTCTTCCAGCAGGAACCCCCAGTCCGGGCGCGCCTGCAGAAGTTCATCGTACAGCGTACGTTCGGCGGCGCGATCCGCCTTGGAAACGAAATCGGCAGGCCCCTTGCGGCTGACCTGCAAATGTTCAACTTCACCAAAATCACGACGAAGCCGCGCCCCCGCCTTGCGGGCGGCGCGCTCCATCACACGAATAAGGCCTGATACTGCCATGCTGCTTCCTGTTGCCCCCGCAGCAGATGCGAAGGATGAGGCCCCCGACCGGATTAACGGCCCTTGGGTGCTGGGTTTTTCTTATCCGGTGTCGCAGCCACCGGAGGGGCGTCGTGCGGCACGGCGCATACGGTCGCAGCTACTGCAGAGATGTGCTGCGGGTTCTTGGCGTCCAGCTTGGGGTTTTCCGCCAGCACCTTACCCGTTGCGACGCTGATCGTGCGGATGGGGTTATTGTACAGGCACACAATCATCGCGCCCTTCTGTTCCTTGCTCACCTTGTCGGACGACAACGCAGCAGAGAAAGCGCGAAGAATGATCACCCCGCGCTGGAGATCCTCGGGCGATGCCCCGGGTGCAGGATTGGCGGCCGGGGCCGCGGCAGGGGCCGCCGGCTTCTTGCTGTCCTTCTGCGGGGCAGCGGATGCCATGGAAGGAACAGCAACCACTGCCATTGCAGCGGCCCAGAGGATGGTCTTGCGCATACTCAATCTGCCTTTCTTACATATTCACGTGCGTAAACGTCCACGATGATGCGAGTACCGCTTTCAATGTGAGGGGGGACCATCACCCGAACGCCATTGTCGAGAATGGCGGGCTTGTAGCTCGAGCTCGCAGTCTGTCCCTTCACAACGGCATCCGCTTCAACGATCGTAGCTTCAACCTGCTCGGGAAGCTCCACGCTGATCGGACGTTCGTCGTAAAGTTCGAGCGTTACGTCCATACCGTCCTGCAAAAATGCCGCGGCATCACCCAGAAGATCCGTCGGAAGCTGAAGCTGCTCGTATGTGTCGGTGTCCATGAACACCAGCTGATCGCCATCAGCATAGAGGTACTGGAAGTCCTTCGTATCGAGGCGCACGCGTTCCACCGTATCGGCGCTGCGGAAACGGACATTGGTCTTTCGTCCGTCAATCAGGTTCTTCATCTCGACCTGCATGAAGGCCCCGCCTTTACCCGGCTGGGTATGTTGGGTCTTGGCGACTTTCCAGATACCGCCTTCATACTCGAGGATATTGCCGGGACGAATGTCCACGCCGCTGATCTTCATAAACCGGTTCTCTCGATAATGGGTAATGTCTTGCGCGCGCCCCTAGCGGTTGGCCGGGCATCGGGCAAGGGAATCAGCATGCCTGCTGTGCAGCCTGTCACGCGATCCTTTCGGCAAACGCCCGCACGGCGGCGGCTTCGTCACCGTTCCAGATCGCGCCCGATACCGCCAGAAAATCGGCGCCCGCCTCAATCAGCGGCACACAATTGTCCGGTGTAATTCCACCGATTGCGACGCACGGCAATTCAAACAAGGTTTGCCACCATGTGAGAATCTCGGGTTCTGCACGATGTTCCACCTCTTTCGTGGTGGTTGGAAAGAACGCACCGAAGGCGACGTAATCCGCCCCCGCCTCACCCGCTTCCATGGCGAGATGGCGGCTGTTGTGGCAGGTTACCCCGATTTGTGCGTCGCGCCCCAACAGTTCACGCGCTTCGCGCAGATCGCCATCGCCCTGCCCCAAATGCACGCCATCCGCACCAAGCCGCTTGGCTAAAGCGATCGAGTCGTTGACGATGAACGCCACGTCGCGCGCCGCGCAAATTGCCTGCAACGGCTCCGCCAGGCGAGCGCATTCGTGCTGGTCGATATTCTTCACCCGAAACTGAAATGCAGTGACCGGCATTTCCGGACGCTGCGCATCGAGTGCACGCGCCAGACGATCGGGGAAACCACCGCCGACTTCGAGCGGCGAAATGAGATAGAGCTGACAATCGGACATCGGAACGCCTCTATAGCCACCAGGGCCTGTCGCCAAGGGTTCTGGAACCGGACTGCACATGACGCATTGTTGTCCCATGCGTAACCCCGTCCTCGTTTTTACTGCGTGCTGCGCACTTGGTGCCTGCGCCACACCCCGGCCCACCATGGGGCACACGGACGGTGGCGAGGCACCCCATGAACACACAGATGGCATCGCGCGTGCAAAATTGGGGCAGAAGGTCTTTGTCGACGGCCCCCATGTCACACCTTTGGCCGTACTCGAAGACAGCCGTTGCCCAGCCAAAGTTCAGTGTGTCTGGGCGGGACGGGTAAAACTGTCAGTCCGCATCCATCTTGGATCGCGCGACGAGGATCGTGAGGTGATCCTTAGGCAACCCGTGCACGTGGCCGATGGTTCGTTCGAACTTGTGGAAGTGGCACCGGCCAAAACAACAGAAGCGGTAATTCCACCTGGGAACTACCGCTTCGGTTTTCGCTTCATGGGCGGGCTTTAACCCACCCATTCGCGGATAATCAGGCTACGACAACAACCTTCTGGGTCGAGCCCTTATAGATTTCGTCAATCGCCCCGCCCAGCGATGCGTTGAATTCCGCATCGCTCATCTGTGCGCGCAGATCTTCGAGCAAGGCGCGGCTGAAGCTGGCGACGATCCCGCGATTCTTTGCGAGTTCCGCGCACGCTTCGGGGCGCTTGTAACCGCCCGACAGCGCCACGACGCGCAGTACCTTGGGGTGGTCGACCAAGAGGTCAAACAGGCCTGACTTCACCGGCAGGCTGAGCTTGAGCATGACCTGCTCCCCATCGGGCAGCGCATCGAGATTCTTGAGGATTTCCTCCAGAAGAATCTGATCACATTCGGCGCGGGTATCGCTCTTGATGTTCACTTCCGGCTCGATCATCGGCATCATGCCGTGGCTGAGCACCTGCTTGCCGACTTCGAACTGCTGCGCCACCACGGCGGCGATGCCTTCGCGGTTCGCCGAATTGATGACCGAACGTTCTTTCGTGCCGAACACGCCCAATCCCTTGGCCTTTGCCAGCAGGGCATCGAGTTCCGGCATGGGCTTCATCAGCTGCACGCCGTTGACTTCGTCCTCAAGCCCCTTGTCGATCTTGATGAAGGGTACCACGCCCTTGTCGGTAAGAGCGGTTGGCGTCGGCTTGCCATCAACCGTGCCATCCATGGTCTTTTCGAACAAGATCGCACCAATCACCTTGTCGCCGGTGAAAGCGGGCGAGCTGATGATGCGGCTGCGCATCTGGTGGATCAGCGCGAACATTTCATCATCGGTCGAGAAAGCGTCCGCCCCGATGCCGTAGCCCTGAAGCGCCTTGGGAGTCGAACCACCGCTCTGGTCCAGTGCGGCGATGAAACCGTTGCCATCGCCAATCTTCTTCAACATGTCCTGATGCTGCATTGTTCTGCCTGCCTCTACTCTTGGATTTCTGTCTCGAAACTCGCGAGCGCCTTAACCGGCGCCCGGCACTGCCGCAACCGGGTCAACCATAGATTGCCACCCTGCATGCGATGAACTGCTCAAACCCGATCCGGTGAACTGTCAGGCGGGCCTTTCAGTTCCAGCACGTTGCCTTCGGGATCGGTCACATAGATGCTCGGCCCGAACCCTTGCGCACCATAACGCAACCCTACATCCCGATCGACAAAACCATGATCCGCCAGATGCGAGAGAATGGCGTCTTCATCCCACGGCTCGACCCGGAAGCAAACATGATCCACATTGCGCCCTTCCCGGCCCGGTGGAGCGCCGCCCTGCAAACCAAGTTCGTCAGCGCAATCAATCAAGTCCACCAGAGCCGATCCGACGCGAATCTGCACCAGCCCCAGATCATCGACCCGGCGCTCCACCTGAGCGCCGAATACGCTTTGATAAAATGCGATCATCGCCCCCATGTCCCGCACGCGGAACACGACATGGTCAATGGCCGCAAGGGCGATCATTTCTCCAGTGCGGCGACACCCGGCAGCTCACGGCCTTCCATCCATTCCAGGAAAGCGCCACCAGCGGTGGAAATATAGGTGAAATCGTCCGCCACACCGGCATGATTGAGCGCCGCAACGGTATCCCCGCCACCTGCGACCGAGATCAGCGAACCTTCCTTGGTCAGCGCCGCAGCCGTGCGTGCGAGAGCCACCGTGGCCGCATCGAACGGTTGTGTTTCAAACGCCCCCAGCGGGCCGTTCCACACCAGCGTACGGCAGGTCTTGAGCACATCGCCCAATGCCTCGACCGCTTGTGCACCAACATCGAAGACCATCTCATCCGCCGCAACCTCATGCACATTGCAGGTGCGCAGCGACGGTGGATTGGCGGCAAATTCCTTCGCCACCACGACATCGTAAGGCAGGTGCACGGTGCATCCGGCCTTGTCGGCCGCATCCATGATCTTTTCTGCCGTTGCGGCAAGATCATGTTCGCACAGCGATTTGCCCACATCCACTCCGCGGGCGGCAAGGAACGTGTTGGCCATACCGCCGCCGATAATCAGGTGATCCACCTGCCCGACAAGATGTTCGAGCACGGCCAGCTTCGTCGACACCTTGGCCCCGCCAACCACGGCCGCCACCGGCTTTTCAGGGGCGCCCAGCGCGCGGTCCAGCGCTTCCAGTTCGGCCTGCATCGCGCGACCGGCGTAGGCCGGCAACAGATGGGCAAGACCTTCCGTGGTCGCATGGGCACGGTGCGCGGCAGAGAACGCGTCATTGACGTAGAGATCCGCATTAGCCGCAATGGCCTTCGCGAAATCGGGATCGTTCTTTTCCTCGCCCTTCCAGAACCGGGTATTTTCCAGCAACCCGATATCCCCCGGACGGAGGATACCGATCGCCTGTGCGGCCACTTCTCCGGACACTTCAGGAATGAACATCACTTCACGGCCAAGGACGTTTTCCACTGCGCCCTGCACGAGACTGAGCGACATGGTGGAATTGCGATCACCCTTGGGCCGCCCGAAATGGGCGAGCAGGAGCACTTTCGCGCCCTTGTCCGCCAGTTCGAGGATGGTCGGCATGGATGCCTTGACCCGCGTGACATCGGTCACGTGCCCGTCCTGCATCGGCAGGTTCAGGTCAACGCGAACCAATGCGACCTTTCCGGTCACATCACCCAGATCATCAAGTGTACGGAAAGTGGCCATCACGCGCCTCTCAGAGGAAGGAAATCACCACGCCGGCAGTGTCGATCATACGGTTGGAGAAACCCCATTCGTTATCGTACCACGAGACGACACGGCCCAGCTTGCCTTCGAGAACAGCGGTTTCAAGGCTGTCGACAGTCGAGCTGGCCGGATAGTGATTGAAGTCGCTGCTGACGAGCGGCAGATCGGTGTAATCCAGCACACCCTTCATCGGACCTTCAGCCGCCGCCTTCAGCGCAGCGTTGATTTCTTCGGCGGTGGTGTCACGGCCCGGGACGAAGGTCAGATCGATGAGGCTGACGTTCGGAGTCGGCACGCGAACCGAAGACCCGTCCAGCTTGCCCTTCAGTTCCGGCAGAACCAGACCGACCGCGCGAGCGGCGCCCGTGGTGGTCGGGATCATGTTCGCGGCACCGGCGCGGGCGCGGCGCAGATCGCTGTGAATCTGGTCAAGCATGCGCTGATCGTTGGTATAGCTGTGGATCGTGGTCATGAAACCACGTTCAATTCCAACGGTTTCCTGAAGGACCTTGGCAACCGGCGCGAGGCAGTTGGTCGTGCAGCTTGCGTTCGAGATGATCACGTCATCTGCGGTCAGCGTGTCATGGTTCACACCATAGACGATCGTCTTCGAAACGCCGGTGGCCGGTGCCGAAATGATCACGCGCTTGGCGCCAGCAGCGAGGTGCGGACGGCTGGCTTCATCGGACTGGAAGAAGCCGGTGCATTCCATCACCAGATCGATGCCCATTTCCGCGTGCGGCAGCTTGGCCGGATCGCGTTCGGACGTGACGGCAATATCCTTGCCATCGACCGTGATCTTGCCTTCGCCGGCAACCACCGTGCCGGGATAGCGGCCATGGGTGCTGTCGTACTGGAACAGCAGGGCATTCGACTTGGTGTCAGCCAGATCGTTGATCGCAACCAGTTCGAGATCGTGATCGTTACGTTCAAGAATGGCCCGGGCAACAAGGCGCCCGATACGTCCGAAACCGTTAATCGCAACTTTCGTCGCCATGTTAAAAACTCCTGTTAAATATCGATTTTTTCGAGAATTTTCGGAACAATTGCATCAACCGAGAAACCGAAGCGCGCAAACAGTTCTTCCGCTGGTGCCGATGCGCCAAAACGGTCGATGCCGATGTTGATGCCCTTCAGCGAGGTGAAACGCTCCCACCCCTGGGTCACGCCTGCTTCGATCGAAACTTTCAGCAACTGGCTGGACGGTACATCGGGCAGGATGTCGTCCCGATACGCTTCGTCCTGCTGTTCGAACAGTTCCATGCACGGCATCGATACCACATCTGCACCAATGCCCCGCGCCTCGAGCTGGTCCGCCACATCGACCGCCAAAGGCACTTCCGATCCGGTAGCGATCAAGATCACCCGCCGTTCGGCCTTAGCCGCGCGCAAACGATAGGCGCCGCGCGCCGAACGGTTGCTGGCCGACGTCCAGTTTTCATCGCCTTCCCCGCGAAGCTGCGGGAGATTCTGACGGGTCAGGGCCAGAACCGACGGCGTCCCGGGTGTCTGGAGCGCCAGGGCCCAGCATTCCGCCGTTTCGATCACGTCCGCAGGGCGATAGACATTCAGGTTCGGAATGAGACGCAGGCTCATGACATGTTCAACCGGCTGGTGAGTCGGCCCATCTTCGCCCAGACCGATGGAATCATGCGTCAGGACATAGACCGTTTCCGTCTGCTGCAATGCCGACATGCGGATGGCATTGCGGCAATAGTCGCTGAACACCAGGAACGTGCCGCCATAGGCAATCACGCCGCCATGCAGCGACATACCGTTCATCACGGCCGCCATGGCGAATTCGCGAATGCCGTAATAGATGTAACGACCGCCATAATCCTGCGCGGTGAGCGGCCCGGTGGATGGCGTCTTGGTGTTGTTCGAGCCGGTCAGGTCAGCCGAACCGCCGATCATCTGCGGGATCGCGGCGGTCAGCGGACCAAGCGCCATTTCCGAAGCCTTGCGCGTGGCAACCGTCTTCGGATCTTTCGCCAGACCGGCAATGAACGGCTCCAGTGCCTTGCCTGCGGTATCACCGGCATCGGCGAAGTAGCTGCGGAACGTATCCGCCTTCGCGCCCGCACCATCGAGACGCCCTTGCCACAGCAGGTGCGCTTCGCGGCCATGATCGGCGGTTTCACGCCAATTCAGTTCGACATCCGCCGGAATTTCAAACGGAGCAGACGTCCATCCCATCGCCTCGCGCGCGGCGGCCACTTCGTCGCCGCCAAGCGGCGATCCGTGCGTGGCAGACGTCCCCTGCTTGTTGGGCGCACCTTTGCCGATCAGCGTTTTGCAGGCGATCAGCGAAGGCCGATTGTCAGCCACCGCCGCATCGATCGCGCGGGCGATATCCGCATAGTCATGCCCATCGCAGCTTTCGACATGCCAACCGGTGGCGGCATAACGGGCCTTGATGTCTTCGCTCGTCGAAAGGTCGGTACCGCCGTCGATCGTGATATTGTTGTCGTCCCACAGCACGATCAACCGCCCGAGCTTGAGATGCCCGGCAATGCCGATCGCTTCGTGGTTGATGCCTTCCATGAGGCACCCGTCACCGGCGACAACCCAGGTCCGATGATCGACCAGATCGTCCCCGAATTCCGCATTCAGGTGCCGTTCTGCAACAGCCATACCCACCGCCATGGCGAGGCCCTGGCCCAGAGGGCCGGTCGTGCATTCGACCCCGTCGAGCAGGAAGTTTTCCGGGTGACCGGCGCATGGGCTGCCGAGTTGACGGAAATTACGGATGTCATCCATCGTCGGGCGCGCATAACCGCTGAGATTCAGCAGTGCGTAGATCAGCATCGAGCCGTGGCCTGCGGACAGGACAAAGCGATCGCGATCGGGCCAGTGCGGCGCGGAAGGGTCGAACTTCAGGTATTGCGACCAGAGAACGGCCGCAACGTCGGCCATGCCCATGGGCATGCCCGGATGCCCGCTGTTGGCCGCCTGAACGGCATCCATCGATAGCGCGCGGATGGCATTGGCCATGGGCGCCAGACGGGACGGATCGAGGCTCATCGAAGGGTGCTCCTGCGTATGCGCCTGAAGGGGTTTGAGGTGCTAGCGATTCGGCGCGGGGTCTCCTTTGCCAACACAAGCCCCCCCGTCAAGCGCGGCACCGTCAGATAGATGACAGCTTTTTCCGCAGATTTGTCAGTAATAGCCTACCTGAATCTATGATCGGACAGTGCTTTGCGCTAGGTATATGCCATGCAACCCGAGCAATCACTGCAGGCAATCACCAGAATCGAAGCGGCCCTCGAACGACTTGAGGCTGCCAGCAAACGTGCGCCCGATACACAGGATGCCGATCTGGTCCGCCGCCACGAAGCCCTGCGCCAGAATGTCCGCCTTACACTTTCCGAACTGGATGTGTTGATCGGCGCTCTGGAGAAATAAGGGTGAAATGATGAGCAACGTCACTCTCAAGATCGGTGGACGCCAATATGCGGTCGCCTGTGCCGACGGCGAGGAAGAACATATCAGCGAACTTGGCCAGCTGATTGACGACAAGATCGCCTCCATGGGGCCTGCAGGCGCGCAGAACGAGTCGCGCGCACTGCTGTTCGCCGCGCTTCTTATGGCCGACGAACTGCACGAAGCGCGCAACAACAGGGCGAAAGCGGCCGCAACCGCCCCGCCTTCCAGCGGCCCGTCTCTCGCCGAATTGGCCCCGGCGCTGGAACAGATTGCTCAACGGATAGAAAATCTCGCCACGCGGGTGGAGAACACTTG
Organism: Caenibius tardaugens NBRC 16725; assembly: GCF_003860345.1. Taxonomy (GTDB): domain Bacteria; phylum Pseudomonadota; class Alphaproteobacteria; order Sphingomonadales; family Sphingomonadaceae; genus Caenibius; species Caenibius tardaugens. Next base: position 3,548,365 of record NZ_CP034179.1, on the reverse strand, counting down.
AGAGCGCCGCTCGCGCACCCTAGATAAGTGCCCGACGGGGACTGCCCGGTACGAGCCGTTAGAGAATATCCCTGAGGCTATAAGCAATCCAAGGGGGCTGTCCCTGCCCGGACCCTGGTCCGACGTACATGGCTCCCACCTGACGTTGAGGCGTCAGAGGATTTCCCGGCAACCGACCCATGGTGGTTCCCGTCACCTTCCAGCGCGCCGCACCGTCAGGCCATGGTCTCCTGACTTGCGGCGGCGTAACATGCATCACCGCGAGGGTCCTGGCCCCTTCGTCGCGCGCAGGGGCTCTATACAGTGGCGGAAATCTCAAAGGACGCTCTCAGACAAATCTTCCGCAACCGGCGGCGCGCGCACGTGGCGGCCCTGCCCAGCGGGACACGGGCGCTCCTGTTTCACCGCCCGCCGCGACCCATTGTGGACCTTATCCCCGAAGGCGCGCAAATCGGCCTGTACCGCGCCACACCCAACGAAGCGCCTGCTGCGGCCTACGCCCGCTTCTTCCAGGAGGCGGGACACAGAATCGCCCTGCCCCGGTTTTCCGCGCGCAATGAACCCATGGGATTCGCTGAATTTGCCGATCCTTTTGATGAGAGCGACCTTGTTCAGGGCCCTTACGGCATGGCGCAACCGCCCGAATCGGCCCTTGCGATTACACCTGATGTCCTTTTCGTTCCGCTGCTCGGATTCACGGCTGACGGGCACAGGCTCGGTCAGGGTGGTGGGCACTACGATCGCTGGCTTGAAGCGCACCCCGGCACGATCGCGATCGGCCTTGCCTGGGATTGCCAATTGAACGATGAATTACCGCTGGAGCCACATGACCGCCATATGACGGCGATTATCACGCCAACACGGCTCTACGGCCCATATTAGGAATACCATGCGCGACAAACCAACCCTCCGTATTCCCTTCGGCATTCTTGGCCTGCTGATCTGCCTGACCGTCTATATCCTGCTGGTCGCCAAGGCAGTGGATCAGATCGCCGCCTGGCCAGTGCTGGTGCAGACCGTGATCTATATCGTTCTGGGGACGATCTGGCTGCTGCCGCTGAAGCGTTTTCTGGTGTGGATGGAAACCGGCAGCTGGCGGATTCCACCGGGCAAATAACACCCGTTTTTTCCGGTCGTGATACATAGCAAAAAGCCCCGGCAAACTGCCGGGGCTTTTTCTTTTTCCCTTAAGGGAGATCCAAGTGGCGCGAGTGACGGGGCTCGAACCCGCGACCTCCGGCGTGACAGGCCGGCACTCTAACCAACTGAGCTACACCCGCGTTTTTCTTGGGCTGCACCGCTTGGGTGACGGCCAACTAGGCGAGCATCGATGACCTGTCAACAGCCCTTCACACGCCTTTTTCACGAAGTTGAAAAAAGTCTTCGAGCGCGATGATCGCCCCACTCCCGTTAACCATTTTTTTGCGCCTTGCTGCGAGGATTCGAACCATAGGGGTAACGGGGTTCAATTAACCATGCGTATGACTATTCTCGCCTTTCTCGCTGTGCTTGGCGCACAGACTGCGCAGGCCAGCGAAACAGCCGCACTTATCAAAAGCTCTATTTTCGTGGAACGCGGCGCCTACAACGGCCGTCCGGGAACGCGCACAGTGGAACGCGCATCGACGCTGGGTTCGGGCGACAGGGTCGTCACGATTCTCGACTGGCGGACCCAAGGGGAAACGCGCGCAGTCACAGTCTCGCTCAGCATCCCGACGCATCTTGCGTTTCAACGCAGCAGCCTGGGGAACGAGGAAATTTCCATCGATCAGGGGCGCAGCTGGGGCAAGCTCGGGACTTTGCGCCTGCGGGATAATGATGGCCTCAGACTTGCAGCACCGGAAGACGTCACCAACATCCGCTGGCGCGTGAACGGCACCAATGGGCGAATCACATACAGTGCGGTCGTGCGCTAAACCGCGACAGGCGCCGCGATCGGCGCCTGCGGTTCATAACCGCTGACGGAAAAATCCTCGAGTCGGTAATCGAATATCGAATCAGGCTTTCTCAACAGCGTGAGCACGGGCTGCCCCCGCGGCGTGCGGCTGAGTTGCTCCGTCACCAGATGGGCGTGATTAAGATAAAGGTGGGTGTCTCCGCCGATCCAGACCAGTTCCCCCGCTTCCAGCCCGACCTGTTGCGCCAGCATATGAGTCAGCATTGCCCCGCCCCAAAGGTTAAAAGGCAATCCCAGCGCAACATCGCAACTGCGCTGGTACAGCGCGCAGCTCAGACGGCCATTTGCGACGTGGAACTGATAGGTCTTGTGACAGGGCGGCAGCGCCATCGAATCGACTTCCGACACATTCCAGCCTTCAATGATGTGTCGCCGGCTCCCCGGATTGCCGATGAGGCTTTCGACAACCTGCGCAATCTGGTTGATGCCCGGCCCCTGTCGATAAAAGCCGTCCCCGACTGGTTCATAAGTGGGCCAATCGACCCACTGCTTGCCATAGACTGGTCCAAGATCGCCCCACTGGGCCGCAAATGATTCATCTTGCGCGATACGTGCAACGAAATCGTCCAGTGCGATCGCATCCCCCGTTTCGCGCACGTAACGCGCATGGGGCCATTCGTTCCAGATCTTCACCCCTTGCAACACCAAGGGGCGGATGTTCGTTTCGCCGGTCAGAAACCACAGCATCTCGCGCGCGGCAGTTTTCCAATAAACGCGCTTGGTGGTGATCAACGGCACTTTTCCACCGCTCAGATCGAACCGCAATTGCGGACCAAAGATCGACCGTGTGCCGATGCCAGTCCGGTCGACACGTTCGTCGCCCTCCTCCCAAATCCGCCGCATAAGGTCGAGATACTGCCATTCCCAATGGCTTGCGGACAAAGAATCGGAGCGGGAAACAACACTGGCCATGCATGGTTTCTAGCCGCTGCCCCGGTCGCTTGCCAGTCGCCGGAGCAATTGCCGTCAAATCATTCAATTGACCGCTTGCCACTCTGAAGATCGCTCACTATAGGCCCGCTCCTGCCTCGCAGACGCTTCGGCGTTTCGCGGTCTGGTCGGGGAGTAGCTCAGCCTGGTAGAGCACTGTCTTCGGGAGGCAGGGGCCGGAGGTTCGAATCCTCTCTCCCCGACCAATTAATCCGCTGTAATCGGCAACACGTTCCTCACAACGATCGCTTTCGATCCCGGTGAAACGCCGGTGAAGGACATCTCGAGCCAGCTTTTCGCGCTGCTTGAGATCTGAGGTTCTGCAAATTCTCCATTTTTGGCTCCGATCACAACCGGAACACACGGGGGCGCAAGCCTGCAACGATAAGCGGGAGAAAAAGGGACTGCGATCCCAGTAGGAGGCTGAACAGCCATCTCGGGCAACAAACCGCAAACATTTTTTACACAATACGGAACGTTGAGGTCTTTAAATACTCCCACCCCACTCGACAATCGCATCGCGACCCAATACGGGGCCCGACAATTCTTTCCTATCAACAATTCTCAAAGGTCCGTTGCAACATGCGCAGCATCAAACTTCTTCTCATCGCAGCATCTTTTGCAGCCGCTGCCCCCGCTATGGCGCAGGATGGCAGTGCACCTGCCGCCGCTTCCAACGTGAAAAAGGGCGCTATGGTCTACTCGGCTGACGGTCGCCGCATCGGGCGGGTGGATCGCATCCGTGATGACGCCGTGAACATCATCTATGATGGCCGTATGATCCGGATTCCCGTTTCGACTCTCACCGATTCCGACAAGGGCGTCACCACCTCCTTGACGGGCAAGGAAGTCTCCCGACTCAAGTAAGGACGGCATGCGGGCGGCCACCTGTTGGTGGATACAATCCGCTCGCACCTCATCATGATCGCGGCCCCCGGATCGCCCAGATGGCATCCGGGGGCCGCTTCATATCCGGCTCAGCCACCTCTGAGCAATTGCACACCCCAATCCCGCTCAAACAGATAGAGCAACAGCCGCGCCGCTTCCCCCCGCGCCGAACCCAGCCCACCATCGCGTTCAATCAGCAGCCGGGCATCGTCATGCGCCATGGGTAACAGTTTCTGAATTTGTTCCAGCGACGCGATCCGGAACGGGGTATCCCCTGATTGACGGGTTCCGAGCAGTTCCCCGCCCCCTCTGAGCCGAAGATCCTCCTCCGCCAGACGAAACCCGTCCTGCGTTTCGCGCATCAGGGCGAGACGTTCCTTGCCGGTTTCGGACAAGTGTTCCCCCCGCAGGAGCAGGCAGACCGATTTCTCACTCCCCCGCCCCACCCGACCGCGTAACTGATGCAACTGCGCCAGCCCGAAGCGTTCGGCCTGTTCGATCACCATCAGCGTCGCATTGGGCACATCGACGCCAACCTCGATCACTGTCGTTGCCACCAGCAGTTTGGCATCGCCCGATGCAAACCGCTCCATCGCGGCATCCTTGGCGTCGGGTTTCAATTGCCCATGCACAAGCACCACCGCATCGCCGAACCGTTCGCGCAGGGCGGCATAGCGCGCTTCCGCTGCGGCAAGATCATCATTCTCGCTCTCGCGCACCATGGGGCAGACCCAGTACGCCTGCTGCCCGGTCGCAATGTGCCGTGCAATCGCGGCCGCAACGTCGCCCAGCCGCTCCTGCGCGACAACCCGCGTATCGATGGGCTGGCGCCCCGGCGGCATTTCATCCAGCCGCGAAACTTCCATTTCCCCATATTGCGCAAGCGTAAGTGTGCGTGGAATCGGGGTCGCGGTCATCGCCAGACAATGCGGCGTCACCTTGCCTTTCTGCGCCAGCATCAGCCGCTGCCCCACACCGAAGCGATGCTGTTCATCGATCACAACCAGTGCAAGGTTGCGATAGCTGACGGTGTCCTGAAAAATTGCGTGCGTCCCGACAAGGATGTCGATGCTACCATCGACCAGCCCCATCAACAGGGATTCACGCGCCTTACCCTTGTCGCGTCCGGTAAGCAGGGCAACATTCACGCCTGTGGGTGCGGCCAACTTGCGCAGGGTTTCAAAATGCTGGCGCGCGAGAATTTCGGTTGGCGCCAGCATGGCCGCCTGCGCCCCCGCTTCCACAGCGATCAGCATGGCCTCCAGCGCGACGACCGTCTTGCCCGCGCCCACATCCCCCTGCAGCAAGCGCAACATCGGCGAAGCCTGCACCAGATCGCCTTCGATTTCTCCTATCGATCGCTGCTGCGCGCCAGTCAGCGGGAATGGCAGCGCAAGCTTTTCCCGCAGCCGCCCATCCCCTTTCAACGCCTGCCCCCGGCGCGCGCGGTTGGCATTTTTCACCAGCATCAGCGCAAGGGAATTGGCCAACAATTCATCATAAGCCAGCCGATCCCGCGCGGCGGGGTGCATATCGCGGTGGGCGAGTTCCAGCGCATCGCGCCAGGTGGGCCAGTGCATCCGCGCGACAAGCCCCGGTTCGATCCATTCCGCCAGTTCAGGCACATGGCCAAGCGCCTGCGCCACCAGACCCGCGACCCGCGGCTGCGTCAGGCCTTCAGCCAGCGGATAGACCGCTTCGTTCAGCTTGCCCATCAGGGCGCTGCTCTCCACCTCGACATGATCGGGATGCACGATCTGGAGCATCTGGCCATACTGATCGAGCTTGCCTGCAACCCAGCGGGTTTCACCCAGCGGCAGCTGCTTTCTGGCGGTATAGGATGCACGCCCGAAATAAGTCAGCGTACACAGATTGCCGGCCGCATCCTGCGCCACGATTCGGAACGGGCCGCGCCCGGCAGAAGCGCGATGATCTGTCGGCGTGAGCGCGACGACAATCTGTTCACCCACACTCGCCTCATCCAGATTGGCGACGGCCCGGCGCTGCACAAAACGATCCGGCAAGTGATAGGCGATATCCTTCACCCGCGTCAGCCCGAGCTTCTCGAGCGGCTTGCGCAATTTCGGGCCGACTCCATCCAGGCTCTCGGAATCGACGAACAGGGGGTTAAGGCTATCTGGCCGCATGGCCCTTCTTAAACAGCTTGGCCATCAGATCGCCAGTGCAGAAGCGCGCTATTGCACGCTCTCCCCCAACGGCGGACTTGCTTGCAAGCGCGGGCTGCCGTACCGGCAGCGCATGTCCGACACCCTCGCCTCCGGGGCCACCCGTCTCGCCCGCTGCAAGTTCCGCGCATGGCATCGCGGCACCCGTGAAGCCGATTACATGATCGGCGGTTTTTTCGACCGCTATCATGAAGCTTGGGGCGAAGCCGAACTGGCATGGTTCGAAGCCTTGCTGGAAGAAGACGATGTCGATGTCATGGCCTGGGCGCTCAAAACCCAACCGGTGCCTGAAGAACTCGCCGGTGTGCAGATGGAACTGATGCAGCGGCTCGACTATGTCGAAATAGGCCGCTGAACGGGGAGCCTATGCCCCCTGACGCGTTATCCTGATGCCCGATCTTGCCGCCATTCTGAAAGCGAAGCAGCCCCTCACCCTCGCGTCGATAGCACGCGGGGCCCAACCGCTGGTGATGGCCGACCTCGCGCGCGCGGCAAGTGGTCCCGGCTCTGCCGGACGGGCCGTATTTATTGCACCGGATGATGCGGCCATGCGCGCGATTAGCGAAGCGGCCGCCTATTTCGCTCCTGAACTCGAAGTGCTGGAATTCCCCGCGTGGGATTGTCTGCCATACGATCGGGCCAGCCCGGCGCTTTCCGTCAGCGCGAAACGGCTGTCGACCCTGCACCGTTTGCAAGCTGGGCAGCATAACACGCAATTGCTCGTCACCACCGTCAATGCGGTTCTCCAGCGCGTCCTGACACCCTTCCGCATTCGCGAATCGGTCCGCGCTCTGAAACCCGGCATAGAGATCGGCCGGGAAAGCTTGATCGCCTTGCTCCAGCGGCAGGGATATTCGCGTACCGATACCGTGGTGGATGCTGGCGAATATGCTGTGCGGGGATCAATTTTCGATATCTTCCCGTCCGGACTGGACGCGGGCTTGCGGCTGGATTTTTTCGGTGATGAGCTGGAATCCCTGCGCCTGTTCGATCCCGGTACACAGCGCACCACCGGCGTGCTCGATGGGCATCTCCTGCTGCCCGCCAGTGAAGCGCTGATTGACGATGATTCGATCAAACGTTTTCGTGGCCGTTACCGCGAACTGTTCGGCGCTGCGGCGACGGGCGACCCCCTGTATCAGGCTGTCAGCGACGGTCGGCGGTTGGCCGGGATGGAGCACTGGCTACCGCTTTTCGAAGATCGCCTGACCACGCTGTTTGACCACCTCTCTCCTGAAGACGTGGTGGTCATGGATCAATCCGCACTGGGCGCTGTGGAAGAACGCCTGTCGGACATCGCCGACTATCACACAACGCGCAGCAATACGGCGGGTCAGGCCGCGGGCAGCTATCGCCCACTCGATACCGATGCCCTGTATCTGACACATCCGGAATTCGACGCACGCATGGCGGGCTGGCCTGTGCATCGAGCCGATATCTTCGCGCAGCCTGAAAGTGCGACAGTGATCGATTTCGGATTCGCATCGTCCCGCGATTTCGCACCCGAACGGGCGCGGGGCGATAACGTCTATGAAAGCGCGGCGAAGCATTTTCGCGGACAGGTTGCGCAAAAGAAAAAGGTGCTGCTCGCAGCCTATTCCACCGGCAGCCGGGCCCGACTTTCCTCGATCATCGGGGAAGCCGGGGCGGAGATGCTGCTCGCGGACAACTGGCAGGAAGCGCTGGGCCTATCGGCCAAGGGCAAGCCGGTGGCCGTGGTGCTGCCGCTCGAATCCGGTTTCGCCAACGATGCGCTGGAACTTGTCACCGAACAGGACATTCTGGGTGACCGGCTGGTTCGCCGCAAAAAGAAACGCAAGGATAGCGATGCCTTCCTTGCAGAGCTTTCCGCGCTGCATTCCGGCGATCTCGTGGTCCATATGGAACACGGTATCGGACGCTATATCGGGCTGGAATCGATCCCCGTGGGCAAGAGCCCACACGATTGCGTGCGGCTAGAATATGCCGGGGGTGATAAACTTTACATCCCGGTCGAGAATATCGACGTCTTGTCCCGCTATGGCAGCGGCAACGACGGGGTCCCGCTCGACAGGCTAGGCGGTGAAGCGTGGCAGCGACGCCGTTCCCGGCTGAAGGAACGCATCCGGGAAATCGCGCACGAACTGATGCGCACCGCCGCCGCGCGGGCATTGAAACAGGCCCCCGCGCTGGTGCCTGACGATACCGCCTTCAATCAGTTCGTCGACCGTTTCCCCTGGGCGGAAACCGACGATCAGGAACGCGCGATCGGCGATGTTCTGAATGACCTGTCCGAAGGCAAACCGATGGACAGGCTGGTCTGCGGCGATGTCGGCTTCGGCAAGACGGAAGTCGCCCTACGCGCGGCCTTCGTGGCTGCTATGAGCGGTGAGCAAGTGGCCGTGATTGCCCCCACGACGCTGCTGGCCCGCCAGCATTTCACCAATTTCACCGAACGCTTCGCCGGTTTCCCGCTTAACGTCGGTCGTCTGTCTCGCCTCGTACCGGCCAAGGAAGCGGCCGAAACGCGGGCAGGCCTGGCTGAGGGCACGGTCGATGTGGTGATAGGCACGCATGCGCTGCTGTCGAAGTCGGTGCAGTTCAAGCGTCTCGGTCTCGTGATCGTCGACGAGGAACAGCGTTTCGGAGTGACGCACAAGGAAAAGCTCAAATCCTTGCGGACGGACGTGCACGTCCTGACGCTCACTGCCACACCCATTCCGCGTACGCTGCAAATGGCGATGTCAGGCCTGCGTGAACTGTCCACTATCCAGACCCCACCGGTCGACCGGCTGGCCGTACGCACATATGTGATGGAATGGGATGACATGGTGATGCGCGAAGCGCTGCTGCGCGAACATCATCGCGGGGGGCAAAGCTTCCTTATCGTGCCACGCATCGCCGACATTCCTGAAATCGAGGAATGGTTGCACAACACGGTACCCGAAGTGAAATCCATCACCGCGCACGGGCAGATGAGCCCAAGCGAAGTCGAAGAAAAGATGAGCGCGTTCTATGAACGCAAATACGATGTTCTGCTGTCGACCACGATCGTGGAAAGCGGCCTCGATATCCCATCGGCCAACACCATCATTATCCACCGCGCGGACCGCTTCGGCCTTGCACAATTGTATCAGCTTCGCGGGCGGGTCGGGCGCTCCAAACTGCGCGCTTACGCCTATCTCACGCATCCGCGCGATCAGGCGCTGAGCGAAGTTGCGCAAAAGCGCCTCAAGGTTCTCGGCGATCTCGATTCGCTTGGCGCCGGTTTCCAGCTTGCCAGCCACGACCTCGATATTCGCGGTGCCGGCAATCTGCTGGGCGACGAACAATCGGGCCATATTCGCGAGGTCGGCTTCGAATTGTACCAGTCGATGCTGGAAGATGCGATTCTTGCCGTCAAAGCCGGCGATATCGGGCTCGAACGCGAAACCGCCAGTTTATCTCCGCAGATCACAGTCGATGCGCCGATCCAGATTCCCGAAGACTATGTCCCCGATCTCGCCGTACGCATGGCGCTCTATCGCCGCCTCAACGATGCCAAGGACAAGGCCGAAATCGAGGCACTGGCAGCCGAAATGATCGACCGTTTCGGTCCCCTGCCCGATTCCACCGCCAATCTCGTCAAACTCATCGAAATCAAGCATCAGGCGATCGAAGCCAACATTGCCAAGATTGACGTTGGCGCGCGCGGCACGCTGGTCAGTTTCCATAATGATGAATTCGCCGATCCGGCCGGACTGATTGCCTATGTCGAACGGTTGAAAGACACGGCACGGCTGCGTCCGGATATGAAGCTTGCGATCAATCGTCCATGGAACGATCCCAAGAGCCGCCTCAACGGCCTGTTCCAACTGACCAAGGGATTGTCGGGCATTGTGCGCAAGGCGCGCAAGGGCGCCTGAACGCACTCAGCCGGCGGGCCGGTCAGCCCATTGCAAAGGCGCGAAACATTTCGGCGCTCATCGGCTGCGCGCGCAGGAAGCCCTGATAATAATCACAGCCTTCCCGGGTGATCAGCGCACGCTGATCTTCATTCTCGATCCCTTCGGCAATCACCTTCAGATCAAGCGCCTTCGCCATGGCGAGAATCCCCCGCAGCACGGCAAGATCGCGTGGATCATCCAGCACGTCATCCACCATTACGCGATCGAGCTTGAGGTAATAGATCGGCAGCAGCTTGAGATAGCGGAAATTGCAAAATCCTGCGCCGAAATCATCCAGTGCAACCCTGATGCCGATGTCGCGCAATTTGCGGAGCGAAACCGCCGAACGATCGACATCACTGACCAGCGCCTGTTCCGTAATCTCGAGCGTAAGTCTGTCCGGCGAAAAACCGGCCTCTACCACGGCGGCTGCGATATTGTTCGCGAATGACGGCGTCGCCAGATCAACCGGTGTCACATTAAGGGACAAGCGCAACGGCTCCGGCCAATCTGCCGCGCCAGCCAGAGCACGGCGGGCAATATGGTAGGAAAGCTGCGCGACGTGATCAGCCCTTTCCGCGATGGCAAACAGGGCATCGGCGCCGATGCGGCCCAATTCCGGGTGATGCCACCGCGCCAGAGCCTCAGCCCCGATCAATCGGTCATCTTCTGTCGCGAACTGCGGCTGGTAAACGATGGCAATTTCATCACGATCAAGCGCGCCCAGCAGATCTGCCTCAAGCTGTTGTGCACTGCGCCCCGGTGGCGCCAGATCGCCGTCTGCCCATAGTACCCGATCCGCAGAGTTGCGCTGCGCACGCGCCAGGGTTTCCGTCAGCCGATCGACCACCATTCTGTTGCTTTCCGATGGTAGCGAACGAATAAGCGCGACGCGCGGCCACAAACGCACCGTACCGCCACCCAGCAGGCCCGGAATCGGCCTGGCGACACTTTCCATCAACGCTTCGGCCAACCATTGCCAACGTTCGCGGGTGCAGCGTTCATTCGCCGCGACAAGAAAGTTCCCCCCGCCCAGCCGGGCAACGATGGAATCGCCTTCCAGTTCGCTCTGCGCGAAGTGCATCAGGCGGGCACCCACTTCGATCAGCGCAGCATCGCCCGCTTGTTCTCCATAAGCCAGATTGACTGTTTCGAAGCGTCGCAACCCCAACATCAATGCGTGGACCGGCACCACCGTATCCGATAGATTCGCAGCCTGCGCCCATTCGGAAAAGCGGGCGAGCACGGAATCCAACCCCACCAGATTGGTAAGGTCATCACGATCGTCCAACAGAAAGGTGTCTGGTTTGCTCGACATAGCTCTGCATACCATAGGCAGGTTAGGATTTCGTTCGCAATCCGAGACGCACGTTGCCAAAATTCACAGTAAACCATAGGGATTGTAGCGGTTGCGGCCCGTCGGGTTAGCGTGGGAGGCATCGGAAGTGACATTCAGGCACGATTTCAAACGTCTTGCGCTTGTCGCTTCTGAAGGCGAACGGGCCCAAAAGGCTGTGCGCGATCTTGCCGATGCCGAAGACTGGGTACCGCTCGACGAAGCCGATGCGGTGGTTGTCCTCGGCGGCGACGGGTTCATGCTGCACACACTGCACGACATGCTCGACAGTGGACGGTTGATTCCCGCGTTCGGGATGAATCGCGGCACGGTCGGTTTCCTCATGAACCGGTTCGGCACCGAATCGGGCCTGCGCGATCGGATCAACACCTGCCGTTCGTTCAGCGTGTCGCCTCTTCTGATGGAAGCCACCACGCAGGATGGCCGCAAGCACATCTTCCGCGCCATCAACGAAGTCTCGCTGCTGCGCGAAACACGCCAGACCGCGAAGATCGAGGTTACCGTCAACGGCAAGGTGCGAATCGAAGAGTTGTTCTGCGACGGCATACTTGTGGCCACGCCTGCCGGATCGACGGCTTACAACCTCTCTGCCAATGGCCCGATTCTTCCGCTCGATTCCAACATGCTGGCACTCACACCAATCAGCCCCTTCCGCCCCCGCCGTTGGCGCGGTGCAATTCTGCCCGATTTTTCCCAGATTACACTGCGCGTGCTCGAGCCCACGAAACGACCGGTTGCCGTGGTCGCTGATCAGAAGGAACTGCGTGATATAGCCGATGTGCAATTGCGCATTGACCCCGAAACCGTGCTTACGTTGCTGTTCGACCCCGGCCACAGTCTCGACGAACGCATCGTCACGGAACAATTTATCGCCTGATCGCAAATAATCTTCTCGTTCCCGTCAAAGTTGCTTCACATGGGGTTGCCAAAGCGAATGCCGCTGCATATAGGCGCGGCCTGCCCGGCGAAAACCGGGCTGCTCCCCGATAGCTCAGCGGTAGAGCATTCGACTGTTAATCGAATGGCCGTAGGTTCGAATCCTACTCGGGGAGCCAACATCCTTTCCCAAGGATGGCTCCGGAAGCACATCCACCTTCAGAAGAATAAACAGGGTTGGCGACCGTCCGCCTGCCTCCGGGTGGTAACCGCTGGTCCTGCTCATCGGCTTCTGTCTTCAGCCCATCCGGAGCGGATCAACGCCCCCCTGCATCGGGGCCAGCCTTCCATCAGGATTCGCGAAGCACACCCAGTGCTTTGCCCACGGCAGCGTACAGTGCGATATCTTTTCCGTAGGCCACCGGACTGATCCGGTCGACCAACGCACCGCGTGTTGCGATAATATGTTCGGCAGCCTGTTCCGGCGTGCCAATGGCGGCGACTTCATGCAGCAGTACATCGTCAACAAGGGCGCCCATTTCATTCCATTTGCCCTGACGCGACAGGTCCAGCAGCGGCTGATGGATATCCACCCGATCCATGCATTCGAGTACCGGAAGATAAGCGGGCGTTGATGCATAGAAGCCAATCTGGCGCCGCGCAGTTTCCGTCGCCTGCGCGATATCATCGGGGGTAAAGCCCGTGCCGAGAATTATCTGGCAGGAAATTTCCATATCCCCGCGCGCGAGGCCACGCGAGGCCAGCCCACGTTTCAGAGCCGGCAGGCTATGTTCCCGCAGATGACGCACGGTGTGGAAGGGATGTACGATATAACCATCAGCAACTTCCCCTGCGACTGCCACCATTTTTGGGCCGACCCCGGCCAGGAACACCTTGGGCACACCATGGGGATTAGGGCCTGGACTAAAAGTCGGCGTCATCAGCGTATGATGATAAAACGCCCCTTCGAATGCCAGCTTTCCACCGGTTTGCCAGCATTCCCAGATGGCCCGAAGCGCCAGAACAAATTCACGCATGCGCGCGGCAGGTTTGGACCACGGCATGGAATAACGCCGTTGGATGTGGGCCTTCACCTGCGTGCCGATCCCCAGAATGAAACGACCTCGCGACATCAATTGCAGGTCATATGCGGTGTGCGCCAGCGTAAGCGGGCTGCGCCCGAATGCTACGGCAATGCCGGTCATCAGATCGAGCGATTGCGTGCTCCCCGCAGCAATCGCCAAGGGCAAGAACGGGTCGTGCTGCCCTTCAAATGTATACACACCCGAAAAACCGGCTTCTTCAGCCTGAAGCGCAAACCCTTTGGCCTCAAGCGGATTCTGCGTAAGCATGGCGACATCGAATTTCATAACCGCCCCTCCCCGACATGTGTTCAAGCCCCGGCGCTCTTGTTATGTCTGTCGCCGCAATATGTCCCAGGAAGGCGATGGCAGAACGATCTCAGGCAAGCCCTTCGACCTGCAATGCCGCCACTACTGCGGGGCGGGCTGCGATTCTGCTACGAAAAGCCTCCAACGCAACAAATTCTGACAGATCGATCCCGACCATGCCCGCCCAATTGCTAATGACGAAGGCATAGATATCCGCCACGCTATAGGCACCATTGGCCAGCCACTCTTCACGCCCGACCACAGCATCGATTTCCGCAAAATGCCGGATCAGCTTTTGCTGGACGAACTGCTTGAAATCATCTGTCGCCACCGGGTTGAAAAGAACCGAGAAGCTCTTGTGCAGTTCGGTGGCCAGGTGGTTTAGCCATTCCAATACGCGATAGCGCTCCAGCGTTCCAGCGGCAGGAATCAACACATTGCCAGCTTTGTCCGCGACATATTGCAGCAGAACCGCCACTTCCGTCAGGACGCCACCTTCATCCAGAGCGAGCGCGGGAAGCGCACCGCGCGGATTGACCGTGCGGTAATCGCCACCGTCATCCATCGCCTTGGTAAACACATCGACCTTGGCCAGTTCACATACCTGCCCGGTTTCCTTGAGGGCGATATGCACAGCGAGAGAGCATGAACCGGGTGCGTAGTATAATTTCATTGCCTGAAGCCTTTGCGTGTCTTTCCGGGCAGGACGACGGGCAGGTGCCCTCTATCCCGAACAGCGAGTATGAAGCGCGTTCATAACACGATCAATATGGAAACCATTGTTACCCGATCATGCCGTTCGATCATGGGAAAGGACATGACGCCGCGTGGCACCGGATCGCGGCCTGCCTGCGGTTAATCCGATTCAGGCAGTAGGAATTCCTATCCGACCCGCCTATGGATGCCATCCCTTCGGAGTGCGTCCATGGATGTCCAGCTTACCGTCATCTGCCTGCTCACATTCGGGATCAATCTTATCGGGGCGCTGGCCTATGCCGCGCGCATAGCGGGCGTTCGCACACGGCGCATTGCGGTATCCTTTGCCCTGTTCAATGTGCTGGTGCTGCTCTCCCGGCTGTCGAACAGTTTCCTCGGGCCTTTTCTCGCCAAGCGGATCGAAAACGCGCTGGCCGAAGGCACTGGTGATCATCTGCTGGGAGATTTCCGGCTGATCCTGCTCTCGGCAACGTTGGCCACTATTATCGGCACGCTGATGATCCCCACTGTGCAGCGGTGGTTCTGCAGTGCAATCAATGATTTCCAGGAGCATCGTTCGATCCCGAAACTGGTGCTGCATGCCTTCGCGAAAGGCGGGATCGGCTATCTCCGGCGGACCAGCACCGCGCCGAAAATCGCCCACGTCGCCGGATTGCGGCAACCGCGTGGCGTATCGCGCACCGTCATCGCGCTGAATGTCGTGGCGCAGGCGCTTCTGACAGTGGGCGTGGTGGCCTCGTTGTACGCCGGATATCTGTTTCCGGAATATCGCGTCACCGCCTCACAGCTCTCCGCGGTGGTGAACGGGTTCGCCACCATTCTCCTGTTCGTGTTGATCGACCCGCAGCTTTCCGTGATGACCGATGATGTCGTGGCCGGAAAAGTCAGCGAGCCCATGTTCCGGCGCACCATCGTGTGGTTGTCGCTCAGTCGCGTGGCAGGCACGTTACTGGCACAGGCGCTGTTCCTGCCTGCAGCCTACTTGGTGGTCTTCGCCGCAGGAATAGTCTGACACCGAAAAAACTAGCCCTCTTCGACGAAAATCGGGGAAGCTTCGATAGAGTCAGCAAGAGTAAACGAATCGAGAATGGCGGCCGTTTCGTCGCGCACTTTCAGCATCAGCGTACGCAAGCGGCACTCGTCTTCAGGCAGGCAATGATCGCAATGCTCGTGCGCGAATCTGCTCGCGCACGGGACCAGTGCCAATGAACCGCGCGTAATGCGGATGATATCGCCATAGCGGATGTCCACCGGCGCCAAGCCAAGCCGATAACCGCCGACGCGCCCCCTCTGCGAAATCACAATCCCGTCACGCGTGAGTTCCGAAAGAATCACGGTCAGGAATTTGGGCGGGATATTTTGCGTCGCGGCGATTTCCGACATCTGCGCCAATCCGTGAGGATAGATATCCGCCAGATGCTGCAGGGCCCGAATGGTGTACCGGCTTTTCTGTGAAAGCATGAGCGCAATCTAGCGAGATAGCAGCCCATTTCAAGCAATTCGATTGGGATTGAGTCGCAAAGATGCGGCAGGCCTTTCAGTGCGCGCGCCGCAACGGCGCCACAGACCGCCCCCTTCCTCAAATATTAAACTCAACTTCATTGATCGACAATTTACAACGACTCGTCGACACGTTAATACCCCATCTATCAACTAGGATTATATCAGCCTATATACCGCACATGGAAATGCAGGAGCGCCACATGATCAAGACCGAACGCCGCGAATGGGAAAAGCCCCTGGCGTTGATCATCCCGGGACTGAACAACAGCGGCCCGCGCCACTGGCAAACCATGTGGGAAAAGGAGGACGCGCATTGCGTCCGGGTGGAACTGGGCATGTGGGACGCCCCGCATCGCAATACCTGGGTGAACAAGCTGAACGCAGCCATTCACGCATCGAGCCGGCCGGTCATACTTGTGGCCCATAGCCTCGGCTGTCACGCGGTGGCGTGGTGGAATGCACTCGAACGACCGGGGGCAGACAGCAAGGTCGTGGGAGCTCTGCTCGTCGCGCCACCGCAGGTCGAAGGACCGGCGATCGATGATCGCATCAGCAGCTTTTCGCCGGTTGTGCGCCAACGCCTGCCCTTTACCTCGATTCTGGCCGCCAGTCAGAACGATCCGTATATCGCGTATGGTCATGCCAAACGGCTCGCGCGGATCTGGGGCAGCCGCCTTGTCGATGTCGGGCATCTGGGCCACATCAACGCGGATTCCGATATCGGGAACTGGCCTTACGGACGGTATCTGCTGGAACGCCTGACCGCTGCTGTTGCCCCCCGCCCCCCGTTGATCGCGGGCGGCAATGTCGACCTTCTGACACCACACGAAACCCGACTGGAAATCGGCCGATGAAAGCAAATTCGATACTCGATGCAATTGGCAATACCCCGCATATCCGCCTGTCACGATTGTTTCCCGATCATGACGTTTGGGTGAAGGCGGAACGATCGAATCCCGGCGGATCGATCAAGGATCGTATTGCGCTGGCTATGATCGAAGCGGCCGAGGCGAGTGGCGAGTTGGCGCCCGGCGGCACGATCATCGAGCCGACGTCGGGTAACACCGGCGTCGGCCTTGCCATGGTCGCTGCGGTGAAAGGCTATCGCCTGATACTGGTCATACCTGAATCGATGTCGATCGAACGCCGTCGCCTGATGCTTGCCTATGGCGCTGAATTCGATCTGACCCCGCGTGAAGGCGGGATGAAGGCCGCGATTGAACGCGCATTGGAGCTATTGGCAAAAACACCGAATGCCTGGATGCCCCAACAGTTCGAAAATCCCGCCAATATCGCAACTCACGCAAAGACGACTGCGGAAGAAATCCGTCGGGATTTCGCCGATCGGCCGATCGATGTGCTGATCAGCGGTGTCGGCACAGGCGGGCACCTGACCGGTGTGGCGGAGGCCCTAAAAAAAGTCTGGCCCGACCTGAAAGCCTTTGCGGTTGAGCCTACCCTTTCCCCGGTCATCAGTGGCGGCAAACCTGGCCCCCACCCCATCCAGGGCATTGGAGCAGGATTCGTGCCGGCCAATCTGCACACGCAGATACTGGATGGCGTCATCCAGGTTGACCCTGCTGATGCGAAGGACTGGGCACGGCGATCAGCCACGACCGAAGGCTTGCTGGTGGGCATTTCCTCAGGGGCGACCCTTGCCGCGATCCGGCAGCATTTGCCCAATCTTCCGGCTGATGCGCGCATTCTCGGCTTCAATTATGACACCGGGGAACGCTATCTCTCTGTGCCGGACTTTCTTCCCGAAGAGGGATAGAAAGGCTTTACCCGGCAGCAGAATTGCCAAATTCCAATTTTGTAAGTGGGGATTAAATAGCCTGTACCGGTCAAGCGCCGGTTAAGGTAGAAAGGCTTACCAGCAGGACAGCGATGAATCCGAAACGCGCTCTTATCATCAGGCACGTGCCGCACGAGGGAATCGCTGGCTATCGCGAACCCATCGAAGCTGCCGGATACGAAGTCGACCGGATTGATGTTTCTGACCAACGTTTTGGCTCGCTTGATCTGTGCGAGCCTGACCTGCTCATCATGATGGGCGGCCCGATGGGCGTCTATGAACAGGATCGTTATCCATGGATTGCGTGCCAGCTCCGTCGGCTCGCGCTCAGGCTGGCATCGGACCGGCCAACGCTCGGCGTGTGCTTCGGTGCGCAGATGATGGCAACGGCACTCGGGGCAGAGGTCTATGCTGGGCCAGTCAAGGAAGTGGGTTTCCATCCGATCGAGGTACATCGGCATGTCAGCAACAATCCGCTGCATCACCTGACGGACACACCCATCCTGCACTGGCACGGCGATACCTTCACCCTGCCTGACAATGTCGAGCTTCTGGCATCCAGTCATGTCTACGATCATCAGGCATTCCGCCGGGGCAACAACATTCTGGCACTGCAATTCCATGCCGAAATGGGCCTCGATCCGCGTTTTGACGCCTGGGTGGAACAATGGCCTGAATCGGTTGTCGAAGCCGGTGGCGATGAAGCCTCGCTGCGTCATGCGCACGATCATTACGGGCCGGGCGCCGTCGACGCCGGGCGCGCGGTAATCCGCGATTGGCTGGAAGGGGTCTCGCATACGCGGATGCCCCTTTCGCTTTCGCAGACGCCGCGAAAAAGCGCTGCGCTCTGAAGCATAAGGCCCCTAGCGGAACAGTATTGCTCCAGCGATCCCGCCAAATGCAAGGATCGCCGGCGTTGCCAGCCTTCCCTTCAATTTCCACGCGCCGAACAGACACAACACCAGAAGCCCCGCTGGCACGAGCAGGTTGGACGCCTGCATAAAGGTTGCCTCAGCCAATTGCAGCAGCGTTGCCGTAATAGTCCCGACCACTGCCGCGGCCACACCATCGAGAAAACGATGTAGTGTGGCATTGGCGACCACGGCTTCCAGATGTTCGTAAAAGATCATGGAAAAAACAAAGGCGGGCAGAAACATCCCGGCTGTGACCGCAAGCGCACCGCTTAACCCACCGGCCATATAACCGGCGAAGGTGCCGAATATGACCAGCGGTGCGGGCAGAATACCGGCCAGCGCCACGCCGTCCAGAAATGTCGCATCCGAGAGCCATGCCCTGCCCACTGTATCCTGCCTGACATAAGGAATGGCGGTATAGGCCCCGCCGAATGTCAACAGCCCGCCTTTCAACCCGGCGATGAACAGCGCCAATGTTGTCGCCGGGACTGCTATACCCGAATGGACCGCGCCATCGCCCACTCCGTTCCCCGGCCAAACCAGCCAGGCGATAAACGAGGTTACCACCACAAGTGCACAGGCCAACGGCGCATTCAGTGCCGCCATGTAAACGAGACCTGTGACCAGCAAAGGCACCCAGAAGGGTACTTCAGCAAGAGTCGCTCCCATAGCGACAAGGGCCAGCAACAACAGCGTCATGTTGGGCAAGGCGTGCTGTCCGATACGCTGCACCGCCCGGACTATCACGGCGAGAACCGCAACCTGCAAGCCAAGCATAACACCGTGCAGTGCGTCTTTCCCCAGCACGTACGTGTTGTACCCCCAGGCGATCAACAGCATCAGGATGAACCCGGGCAACATAAAGCCCAGACCGGCAAGCAAGCCGCCAATGCGCCCCCGTGCGGTCATCCCCAGATGCACGCACAATTCATGCGCTTCGGGACCGGGCAAAATCTGCATCACCGCCAGCAGCCTGTTGAAGCGGGCACTGTCGATCCACTTTTCCTCGTCCACCAGCGCGTGGCGGATCATGGCAATCTGCGCGACGGGGCCCCCGAATGCGAGGCAACCGAAACGCAAAAATTTGAGGAACAACCGCAGCAGCGAAATGGCAGGCGGCATCACGGATACATCAGGAGAAACAGTGTCGGTCGTCATCACAAGCTCCAGAGCCGCACAGGCGGCCATAGGAGCGGACTTGGACGACCATCACCGGGCAGCGTCTGACCGGGCGTCCGCATTGGCCCGTTCGCTTACTATAGCAACAATTGTGACAAGCAGAAGATGGAGAATTTGCATCATTCATGCCGTGTTATCGTATCACAAGGTTACTGATGTCATCGAAATGTAATACGATCACACGATGCATTGGTCCGACATGGAACAGCAACTTAGCGATTCGATCAGCAGCCCCGCCGCAGAACCGGCCGTTTTCGACGTCCCTGAGGGCGGAGGGCGCTATTTCAACCGCGAACTAAGCTGGCTCAGCTTCAATCGGCGCGTGCTCAATGAGGCGCGGAATACCGATTACCCCCTGCTCGAACGGCTCCGGTTTCTCTCGATCTCAGGCAATAACCTCGACGAATTTACGATGGTCCGGGTCGCCGGCCTGGTCGGTCAGGTCGAACGCCGGATCGAGGAGATCTCGATCGACGGTTTGACACCATCCCAGCAGTTGTCAGCAGTGCGCAAATCCGTGCTCGAATTGCTGAATGAACAGCAACAGGCATGGGAAGAACTGCAGGACCTCCTCGCCAGGGAAAACATTCTTGTCGTCGGGGATGATTATCCTTTCGATCCCACCCAGCTCGAATGGCTCCAAAGCCATTTCCTCAATGCCGTGCTTCCCGTGGTCACCCCACAGGCGATCGATCCGGCCCACCCCTTCCCCTTCATTGCCAATCAGGGAATGGGCATCCTGTTCTCCCTGACCCGGATCGCGGATGGTTCGCCGGTCATGGAAATGGTGATGATCCCGTCCGCCCTGCCGCGCTTTATCCGTCTGCCCGGCGAAAAAGCCGTCTACATCAGCATCGAAGATCTGGTCTGTCGCCATGCGGCCCTCCTCTTCCCCGGTTTCCGGATGAACGGGCACGGCGTGTTCCGCGTCCTGCGGGACAGCGATATAGAGATTGAGGAAGATGCCGAAGATCTGGTGCGGTACTTCCGTACCGCGATCCAGCGTCGTCGTCGCGGGAAAGTGATCGTGCTGCAACTGCAGGGCGCGCTTGACCAGTCTGCCGAACAGTTGCTGCTCGATCAGATGGGCCTCGATCAGGCCCTGGTCATCAATACCGGCGGTCTCGTCGGCATGGCCGGGCTGTCGACCATCGTCGATGAAGACCGGCCGGACCTCAAATTCGAACCTTACAACCCCCGTTTCCCCGAACGCATTCTCGAACACGATGGCGATTGCTTTGCTGCCATCCGGGAAAAGGATCTGATCGTTCATCACCCTTACGAAAGCTTCGAGGTGGTGATCGACTTCCTGCGGCAAGCGGCAAGTGACCCCGATGTCGTGGCGATCAAACAGACGCTTTACCGCGCAGGCAAACAATCAGGCATCATTGCCGCGCTGATCGCCGCAGCGGAAGCCGGGAAATCGGTCACTGCCGTCGTCGAACTGAAAGCACGCTTCGACGAAGAACAGAACCTGCTTTGGGCGAGCCAGCTGGAACGCGCTGGCGTGCAGGTCATCTACGGCTTCGTTGACTGGAAAACCCACGCCAAGGTATCGATGGTCGTTCGCCGCGAAGGCGATGGCTATCGCACCTACTGCCACTTCGGCACCGGCAACTACCACCCGGTAACCGCAAGGATTTACACCGATCTCAGCTTCTTCACGGCCGACCCCAAGGCCGGGCGCGATGCGGGTCGGCTGTTCAATTTCATCACTGGCTACATCGAACCGCGCGAAATGGAATTGCTGTCCCTTTCCCCCATCGGCTTGCGCGACCAGCTCTACGCCTGCATCGATCGCGAGATCGAGAATGCGAAACAGGGCAAGCCCGCCGCAATCTGGGCAAAAATGAACCAGTTGACGGACGAAGGGCTGATCGAACGGCTTTACGCAGCCAGCAACGCGGGTGTGGAGATCAGTCTGGTCGTACGCGGAATTTGCTGCCTGCGCGCGGGAATTCCAGGAATGTCGGAGCACATCGCCGTGAAGTCGGTGATCGGCCGCTTTCTCGAACACAGCCGCATCTGGGCCTTTGCCGCCGGGGCTGCGCTCCCCAACCCCAAGGCGGACGTGTTCATTTCCTCTGCAGACGGGATGAGCCGCAATCTCGATCGGCGTGTGGAACTTCTGGTTCCCATCCGCAACAGCACTGTCCATGATCAGGTGCTCGATCAGGTCATGCTGGCGAACCTGCTGGACACGGAACAAAGCTGGCTACAGGAACCGGATGGCACCTACCGGCGCATGGAAAAAGGCGACGAGCCGTTTAATTTGCACCGCTATTTCATGACCAACCCTTCCCTGTCCGGACGCGGCGCGGCACTTGCGAGCGGTCGCAAGGTACCGAAGCTTTCGCTGCGGCGGGGCGCGGCCCGATAGAGGCGGGCCACCGTGGCAAACGACCGGACGAACAACGTACAATGAACGCAGAACGCGCAGTCATAGATATCGGATCGAACACGGTTCGCCTCGTCATTTTTGGCGGACCTCCGCGTGCCCCGACGATTCTTCTCAACGAAAAAGTCACCGCACGCCTCGGCAAAGGCGTGGCCGAGAACGGACGCCTATCGGACAAATCGATGCAGGCGGCCCTGGCTGCGCTCGCTCGCTATGCGACCATCCTGCGCCTGCGCCGTGTCGAACATGTCGATGCTGTTGCCACCGCCGCTTCCCGCGACGCGGAAAATGGTCCGGAATTTCTGGCGGCGGTGCGTGCACTGGGATTGGATGTCCGTCTGCTGTCCGGTGAAGAAGAAGCCATCACCAGCGCCACGGGGGTTACCGCAGCTTTCCCCGGTGCGTGCGGTATTGTCGCCGATCTTGGCGGCGGCAGCCTCGAACTGGTGGACATTGAAGGCACCAACTGCACCCATGGAACCAGTCTGCCGCTGGGGACATTGCGCCTGCCGCAACTGCGCTCAGAGGGCAGCGTGCGATTTACCCGCCGGGTTCACAAGATGTTGGAGGCGGCCGACTGGACAGGCAGCGCCGGGCTCCCGCTCTATCTCGTAGGCGGGTCTCATCGTGCGCTCGCCCATTATGCGATGCATGCGCTCGACTGGCCGTTTGACGATCCGCATGGCTTTTCGATGTCCGCCGATGAGGCCCTGAACCTTTGCCAAGTCATCGACCGGGGCAAACTTTCGACGTCGATCCCCATGGTATCGGCCTCACGACTTGCCATGTTGCCCGATGCGGCGGCTCTTCTGGCGGCGCTGATCACCGACCTTCAGCCCGAACGCATCGTTTTTTCGTCATGGGGCTTGCGCGAAGGCCTGCTGTACAGGCAGCTTTCACCTGCCCAGCAAGCGCTGGACCCTCTGCTGGCTGGCGTGACGACTTTCGCAGAACAACTGGGATGCCCGCGCGGATTTGCTGACACAATTGCACAATGGACATCCCATGCCTCCATCCCCCACGAAGAAGGGCACGATCGGCTCCGTCTCGCAGCGACCATGCTTTCGCTGGCGGCAAACCGCATGGAACCGAATTTGCGTGCGGAAGAATCGGTCGAATGGGCATTGCGCAAGCGGTGGGTCGGTATCGACGGTGAAGGCAGGGCCATGATTGCAGCCGCAGCCTGCACCAATGCCGGGCATGAAGCCGTCTTTCCGCAGCTGGAACGCATCGCTTCCTCCAGACAATTGCTTGCGGGGCGGATCTGGGGATTAGCAATCCGGCTGGCACGCCGGTTCAGCGGCGGCACCACCGATGCGCTGACGCAAAGCGCGCTCACTGTGGAGAACGGAGAACTGGTGTTATCCCTGCGGGAATCCGTGGCCACGCTGTACACCTCAGCGGCTGAGAAAGATCTCAAGGCATTGGCGCAAGTGCTGGGAATGAAACCGGTAAGCCGTATTCTCGTGACAGAAAGCGCCGCAATTACCTGATTGCTCCCGATGCGACCGCATCCGCGGCTGAGCGGATCGCCGCATAGATCGTATCGAGATCGTCAGGCTCCACACAATAAGGTGGCATGACATAAACCGTGTTGCCGAGCGGGCGCAGCAACACATCGCGTTCACGAAAATGGGCCAGCAATCCCGGCCCGAGATTGGAAAGGTAGGCGGCGTCGCCTCCACCCAGTTCCATAGCGGTGATCGTCCCGCAGCGGCGGATATCGTGGATGGCGGGATGGCCTTTCAATCCTGCAAGCTGGCGGTCCTGCCGCGCAGCCAGCGCAGCGACGCTATCGAGAACCGGCTCTTCGCGCCAGATCGCCAGATTTTCCGCGGCCGCTGCGCAGGCGATGGCATTGGCCGTATAGCTGGAGGAATGGAAAAAGGTACGCGCCCGATCGGTGGAATAGTGCGCATCCCAGATCGCTTCGCTCGCCATCGTAACCGCCAGCGGCAACGATCCACCGGTCAGCCCCTTTGAAAGGCAAAGTAGATCCGGCACCACCCCGGCCTGTTCGCAGGCCAGCAGCGTACCCGTCCGTCCCCACCCGGTCATAACTTCATCAGCTATAAAGAGAACGCCATAACGCACACATATTTCGTGCATTTTTGTTAAAATATCATGCGAGTATATGCGCATGCCGCCAGAGCCTAGAACAAGCGGTTCGACAATGAACGCTGCAGCTCCTGCCCGGCACTGCGCCTCAAGGGCGTCCAGCGTTGCCTGCGGATCGGACGGAAAAGGAATGCGGCCCACATCAAACAGAAGTGGTGCATAGGCCGCCGTGAACACACCGCGCGCGCCCACCGACATCGTGCCGATCGTATCGCCATGATAGGAGCTTTCCATCACCACAATACGGCTGCGCGGCTCCCCACGATTGGCCCAATAGCCCAGCGCCATTTTCAGCGCGACTTCCACGCAGGTGGAACCGGAATCGGAGAAAAATACCCTTGTCAGAGCGGGCGGCATGATTGCCGTCAGGCCGCGCGCCACGGCTTCGGCCGGTTCATGCGTCCATCCCGCGAAAATCAGCTGATCGAGATGTTCCGTCTGGTTCCGGATTGCCGCCATGAGCCGGGGGTGACAATGGCCATGCGTCGTAACCCACCAACTGGAAATCGCATCGATAATGCGACGATTATCCTTGGTATAGAGCGCTGCACCCACGGCATGGGAAACCGTAGGGACAGGCTCGCCCAGCCCATGCTGCGTGAACGGGTGCCAGATCGGGGACTGCGTCAAAGCTCGATTCTTTCCGCAAAAGACCGCCTAAGACTATGTTGATCAATAGGATTTATGATCGGCAGGCGCCCGAGGTGCCGTACCCCGCCTATTCGGCAAATCGTGGCCTCGCTGTCCGCGTTCCCTTCACCAACAAAGGCGACGCCATGAACCGCCACGCCACGGGCCTTCAGCACCTCGATCGTCATCAGCGTATGGTTGATCGTCCCCAGCGTCGTACGCGCGACAACAATTGCAGGTAACCCCCAACGCGCCATCTGGTCCGCCACGGTCAGGTCATCGCGCAAAGGCACCAGCGCCCCGCCCGCGCCTTCCACCACCAGGGGACGATTTTTCGGTAGCGCAAGCGGCCCATCCGCAATCGTTACACCATCGATCTGCGCCGCCCTGTGGGGCGAACAAGGGGTTGTCAGGCGATAGGCTTCGGGCAGGATACGATCGCGCGGCAACCCCGAAAGCGCGGCAACCCGCTCGGCATCTGTGCCGTCGGCAATGCCTGCCTGAACGGGTTTCCAGTACCAGCCATCCAGATACCCGGCGAGCGCGGCACTAAACACCGTCTTGCCGACATCAGTATCCGTTCCGGTTACAGAAAATCCGTTCATTTTAGCACCCTGGCGACATGATCTGATAGATCATCAATGTTTTTCTCAGTCACATTCAATGTCAGCGACAGACGCAGCCGCGATGTCCCCACTGGAACCGTCGGTGGGCGTATCCCACGAATATCGAACCCGGCCTCCTGCAGCGCCTGCGCAATCGCCATGGTCCGGGCGTCATCGCCTATGATGATTGGAATAATCTGCGAACCGCGCGCAGACACACCAAACGCTGAAAGATAATTTTCCGCATAAGAAACAAGACTCTTAAGCCTATCTCTTCGCTCCGGCTCATCAATGCATATACGCAACGCTTCTCGTATCGCTGCGGCCATCAGGGGACTTGGCGCAGTGGAAAAAATGAAGCCCCGCGCACGGTTTACGAGATAATCGGTCACCACCCGTGCACCTGCCACGAGAGCCCCCTCGCACCCGAAGGCTTTGCCACATGTATGTAAGGTAATGAGGTTTTCCCGCCCCTGCAAATGCCCCGCGAGCCCCCGGCCGTGTTCGCCGTACACGCCACCGGCATGCGCTTCATCCACCAGCAGCACCCCTTCATGCGCATCGGCAAGTGCCATCAACCCATCCAGCGGCGCCATATCGCCATCCATGGAATAGAGGCTTTCCACCGCAATCCACGGGCGACCCAGCCCGCCTTTGCCACGCCAGCGGGCGATCGCATCTGCGAAGCTCTGCACATCATTGTGTTCAGCCACGGCCCGGTCAGCCCGGGTCAGGCGAAGGCCTTCGTGCATACTGGCATGGATCAGCCGGTCATAGACAACCAGATCGCCCTTCTGTGGCAAGGTCGCCACCAGCGCGGAATTGGCACCATAACCGTTAGCAAAGTAGAGCGCAGTGGCGCTGCCCAGGAACTGCGCGGCTTCCCGCTCGAGCGCCTCGTGTTCTTCATGATTCCCGCGAAGGAGGCGCGAACCGCCTGATCCCACAGGCACACCCCGCTCCAGCGCATTCACTATGGCGCGTTTCAGACGGGCATCACCGGCTAGGCCGAGATAGTCGTTAGAAGCGAAATCCACGCCTTCGCGTGGACGCAAGGACCGTAACCGCGCCTTTTCCGCCAGAGCGGCAAGGTCGGCTTCATGGTCTGCAAATGGACCGGACATGCGCGCGCTTTGCCCCATGCGCGCCCATCATTCAACCGCGCATCACGCATGCGCATCGGGAACGACGCGCGTTTCACGCACGGCGAACCGCCATGTTTGAAGGCCCTACGTCACGCAATTGCGTTTGGTTGACTTTCATACTATGAGGCGCGCAAGCGCCCCGGCCCTGTCGAAGCCAACCTGCTTCGTCTGCCGGGGCGCTCTTGTTTTTTCACATGAAAAGGGCAAGCCCATGTCGCGTCGCCGGCAAATTTACGAAGGCAAAGCCAAGATTCTCTATGAAGGCCCCGAACCGGGCACGATCATCCAGTATTTCAAGGATGATGCCACCGCGTTCAACGCCCAGAAGAAGGGCACGATCAACGGCAAAGGTGTGATCAACAACCGCATCAGCGAGTATGTGTTCACCCGCCTGAGCCACATCGGCATTCCGACTCACTTCATCCGCCGCCTCAACATGCGCGAGCAACTGGTGCGGCAGGTCGAAATCGTGCCGATCGAAGTCGTCGTGCGCAATGTTGCGGCGGGATCGATCTGCACCCGCCTTGGTCTGGAAGAGGGCGAACCGCTGCCCCACACCCTGCTGGAATACTATTACAAGGACGATGCGCTGGGCGATCCCCTGATCGCGGAAGAGCACATCGCCTGTTTCGGTTATGCCAGCAACGAGGAAATGCAGGACATTTCCGCGATGGCGATCCGTATCAACGACTTCCTTTGCGGGATGTTCGCAGCGATCAATATTCGCCTTGTCGATTTCAAGCTCGAATTCGGCCGCATCTGGGACGGCGATTTTTCCCGCGTCATACTGGCGGACGAAATCAGCCCCGATGGCTGCCGCCTGTGGGACATGATGACAGGCGAAAAGCTCGACAAAGACCGCTTCCGTCGCGATCTGGGCGGCGAAGAAGAAGCCTATCAGGAAGTTGCACGACGCCTGGGTCTGCTCGAAAGCGACGGTCCGAGCGAAGTGCTGGACCTCAACGTCCACCGCAAACTGCGCGGCAAGAAGTAAGGCTTCTGCCCGCAACCGGTATGGATCTGGCACCTCCGGGGCACAGTTTTGTCGCCCCGGTGGTGCCTGCATCTCATTGGCAAGCCCTTGGGGGCGATCTCCTCTGAACAAACCTATTTCGCC
The DNA here is from genome assembly GCF_003860345.1 of Caenibius tardaugens NBRC 16725. GTDB lineage: Bacteria > Pseudomonadota > Alphaproteobacteria > Sphingomonadales > Sphingomonadaceae > Caenibius > Caenibius tardaugens. The sequence continues at coordinate 3,520,754 of NZ_CP034179.1, read as the reverse complement.
GCGCGCACTTGCCCTGCACCGCGCCTGAAGGCATAGGCTCGCTGCGATTCCCATTCCGCGAAAATAAGGCCCTATGCCCATGAAAGTCCGCGTCCACGTCAGCCTGAAGAACGGTGTGCTCGACCCGCAAGGCCGCGCGATCCATCATGCTCTGGAAGGGCTCGGCTTTTCCGGTGTCAACGATGTCCGGGCTGGCCGCCTGATCGAACTCGACGTCGATAACGGCGTAAGCGACGAAGCGCTGGACGAGATGTGCCGCAAGCTGCTCGCCAATATGGTGATTGAAAACTACCGGATCGAAAAGGTCGCGGCGTGAGCAGTTTCCGCTCCGCAGTCATCACCTTCCCCGGTTCCAATTGCGACCGGGATATGGCCGTGGCGCTGGAACAGGTGTCGGGCACCCCGGCCCTGCGCGTCTGGCACGGCGATGCCAGCCTGCCCGAAGGTCTCGACTTCATCGCTCTGCCCGGCGGATTTTCCTACGGCGATTATCTGCGTTCCGGCGCGATGGCCGCGCGCAGTCCGATCATGCAGGCCGTGGTGGATGCCGCGGGCCGTGGCGTGCCCGTTCTCGGGGTATGCAACGGCTTTCAGGTTCTTACCGAAGCGGGCCTGCTTCCCGGCGCGCTCATGCGCAATGCCAGCCAGAATTTCATCTGCCGCACAGTGGCGCTCAAGGTGGAAAACAGCCAGTCCCTGTTCACCGCAGGTTACGAGACTGGACAAATCGTGGCCATTCCCGTCGCGCACCACGACGGCAACTATTTCGCTGACAGTCAAACGCTGGATCGGATTGAAGGCGAAGGCCGCGTGGCTTTCCGCTACGCCGAACAGGTCAACGGTTCGGCCCGCGACATTGCTGGCGTGCTGAACAAGGCCGGCAACGTGCTGGGCATGATGCCGCATCCCGAACGCGCCATCGAATCCGCACACGGCGGATCGGATGGGCGTGTGCTGTTCGAAAGCGCGATTCGCAGCCTGATAGCGGCCTGATCCCGCATCAGGCCGCGCTGGCATCGCTGCACCGCGCGCCGATCAGGCGAGGGAACAGTCGGCCGCTCTGATCGGAAACAGGCACTGCACATCTTCGGCAGCCATAGGCCTGCCGAAATGGTACCCCTGTATTTTTTTGCATCCCAGTTCGCGGATCAGCTGGGCTTCAAGGCCGTTTTCCACGCCTTCGGCTGTTGTCGACATATCAAGACTGCTCGCCATGGCGACAACGGCCCGAATGATCGCAAGACATTCCACGTTACCCTTGGCGGCACCCTGCACGAAACTGCGATCGACCTTGATCGTCGAAAAACGCAGCTTCCTCAGATAACCAAGCGAAGAATAGCCGGTTCCGAAGTCATCCAGCGCGATACTGCAACCCAGGGCAATGATTTCTTCCAGCGTCGCGCGGGCCATCACGTCATCGCGAAGAAAGATACTTTCCGTCACCTCGATTTCGAGGCGCCGGGGGTCCAGCCCGCTCGAAGACAGGGCGCTGACCACTGTCGATGCAAAATGGCTGCCCAACAATTGCTCGCCCGATACGTTGACTGCCACTTTGATATGATCAGGCCAACGCATTGCCTCCTTGCAGGCCTCGCGTAAGACCCATTCACCAATCGGCACGATCAGACGTGTTTCTTCCGCAAGCGGAATGAATTTGGCCGGACTGATCGATCCATGCTCCGGACTGATCCAGCGAAGCAAAGCCTCGAAGCTCACAACATCTTCGCTTTGCGCATCAACCACGGGCTGATAATTCAGCGACAATTCGTTCCGTTCCAGCGCATGGCGCAACGACAGCTCCAGTTTGCGGCGTTCTTCCGCATCCTGATGCAAGGAATGCTCGAACGCGACGTGACACCCCCGCCCGGCATCCTTGGCACGATAAAGCGCCAGGTCCGCATTGCGCATCAACGTCTCGACTGTCACCCCGTCTCGCGGTCCGGTTGCCGATCCGACACTGGAGCCGACGTAGAGTGTGTGATTGTCCACCTCGTATGGCTGCGACAACAGCGTGATCACCGATTGTGCAACGCCATCCACGCGCACCTTGTCGGATGCATCACGCACCACGATGGCAAATTCATCGCCCCCCAGACGGCCGCACAGTTCATTGCTGCTGATCACGCTTTTCAGACGTTCGGCGACTTGCGCCAGCAATCTGTCCCCAATCTGATGGCCGAGTGAGTCATTGATCTGTTTGAAGCGATCAAGATCGATCATCATGAACGCGCATCGGCTTTTCCACTGATCGGCGTACTTCATCGCATCGCCCAGTGCTTCCATCAGCATCATGCGATTGGGAAGGCCGGTCAGGGTGTCGTAGCGCGCAAGATAAGCGATCTTGTCGGACGATTCCCGCTGTTCGGTAACATCCGATCCCACACCCCGGAACCCGATGAACTTGCCCGTATCATCAAGCTTTGGCGTGCCGGACAGTTCCCACCATTTCTGCTGGCCGCCGATGTCGACCCTGACAATGATGTTGGAAAAGCTTTCCTGCCGCTTCATCCGTTCAGCCAGATCATGCAGGCTTGGCTGGAATTGCCCGGTTTCCCAGCTTGATCCCGCGATCAGCTTGAGAAATGGCGACCCTTCGACGGCATCGGCATCCTGACCCAGGGCGTAGGCAAAACGCGGGCTGACCGAACGCACCCGACGCAGGCTGTCCGTCTGCCACAACCAGTCCGCCTCGCTTTCCTCGAACTCACGCAGCAGCAGCGACACGACTTCGTTTTTCTCGGCAACACCTTCTTCGGCAATACACGCCATCAGATAGTTGCGTGCGCCATTGATAGTGCCGGCAACCGCGACGAGTATGAAGATCGCCACGATGGCAACCATCAGATATTCGCCGCGCTGCCCCAGTGCGAGCATGACCGACCCGCCGGTTATACCGATGAACAGGATCGCCCCAAGCGGAACAGGGGCCTGCCACAACGCCGCCCCCGTCATCAGCAAGGCCAACACACCCCAGACGGCGAATGCTTCCTCTGTAGGCGCGAACTGCGTAAAAATGGCCATTGGGACGGCCCACAACGCGGCAAGCAACGCGGAAAAAATCAGGTGGTGTTGAAAATCACGCTTACCGACAGGGTGGCGTTCGAGATCGGCCAGACACCTGTCCGTCCGAAAGTTGACGTAGATTGCCGCCAGCACGGCGGCCATCCAGCCCAGCAAAGCCCAGGCAGGAAGAATATCAGCGAACATTGCGACAATCGCGAGGCTCGCAGCCAGGTGCAGCAACGATCGGCCAAACGCCGCCTGAACGAGATGCGCAACCTGCTGGCTGCGGAACCGGCCCCAGTTCGCATCAATCCGTCCACCGAAGCCGAGCAACAGCCTCAGCGGCAAATCCGCAGGGTGCGTTTGCGATTCGGATCGGTAGATCGACACATCCCCGCATTATGGGGACAATGGTTGCCATGCTGTAAACGATTACAGAATTGCGCTTATTCCACGGTAACCGATTTCGCGAGATTGCGCGGCTGATCCACATCCGTACCTTTGGCTACAGCGACATGATAAGCCAGCAACTGTACCGGCACCGCATAGACCAGCGGCGCAATCAACGGATGAACCCGGGGCATTTCGATTGTCGCCATGCACCCCTCTCCCGCTTCGGCAATCCCCGCCGCATCCGATATCAGCACCACCTTGCCGCCCCGCGCGCGCACTTCCTGCATGTTGGAGACGGTCTTTTCGAACAGGGGCCCAGACGGCGCCAGCACAATAACCGGCACGGCTTCATCGATTAGCGCGATGGGACCATGCTTCATTTCCCCAGAGGCATAGCCTTCGGCGTGAATGTAGCTGATTTCCTTGAGCTTGAGCGCCCCTTCCAATGCCAGGGGATAATCGGGACCTCGCCCGAGATAAAGCACATCGCGCGCCGGGGAGACAAGATGCGCCATCGCCGCAATCTCCTCGTCATGCGCGAGCGCTGCATTCAATGCTGCTGGCGCTTGCAACAGATGATCGACAACACTGGCTTCCTCATCGGCATCCATGCGCCCGCGCGATACCGCGAGATGGGCCGCCAAAGCCGCCAAAACGGCAAGCTGACAGGTAAAGGCCTTGGTCGACGCCACCCCGATTTCCGGCCCGGCATGGGTCGGCAGAAGCAAATCCGCTTCGCGTGCCATCGAACTGGTCGGCACATTGACCACGACCGCGATCGTCTGCCCTTCTTCCTTGCAGTGCCGCAAGGCCGCCAATGTGTCGGCGGTCTCGCCGGATTGGGAAATAAACAGGGCCAGACCGCCCTTTTCCAGAACCGGTTCGCGATAGCGGAACTCGCTCGCCACATCGATATCGACCGGCACCCGGGCAAACTGTTCAAACCAGTACTTTGCCACCATACCGGCATAATAGGATGTGCCGCAGGCCACGATCGTCACGCGGTTGATATTCGAAAGATCGAAATCGATCTGCGGCAAGGCAATCTGCCGTTCGAGCTGGCGAATGTAGGAACGCAGTGTCTGCGCGACGACCACCGGCTGCTCGAAAATCTCCTTCTGCATGAAGTGGCGATAATTGCCCTTCTCGATCGCCGCTGCCGATGCGCCCGAGGTCGTCACTTCGCGGGTCACGGGGTTATTGTGGCTGTCGTAGACACGCGCGCCATCACGCGTGAGGACCACCCAGTCCCCTTCTTCCAGATAGGATATCTTCTGGGTCAACGGGGCCAATGCCAGAGCATCGGAACCGAGATAGGTTTCACCGTCGCCATAGCCCACAACCAGAGGCGAACCGAGGCGCGCGCCGATCAATAAATCGGGATGCTGGCGAAACGCGATGGCGAGCGCGAATGCCCCCCGCAAACGCGGTAATACGGCCCGCACGGCATCCTCGGGGCTATTACCGGCCTCGACCTGTTCGGATACCAGGTGCGCCACCACTTCCGTGTCGGTTTCGCTCTCGAAAACCCGCCCACGCGCCACAAGTTCTTCGCGCAGCGCACGGAAGTTCTCGATAATGCCGTTATGCACCAGCGCCACTTCGCCCGTGGCATGGGGATGCGCGTTGCTGGTGGTCGGCGCCCCGTGAGTTGCCCAGCGGGTGTGTGCGATACCGACCGTGCCGTGCGCGGGATTTCCGGCCAGTTCCTTGACCAGATTGGCAAGCTTGCCTTCGGCCCGGCGCCGGATCAGTTGATTGTCCGACAAGGTGCAGACTCCCGCGGAATCATAACCGCGATACTCCATCCGTTTCAGGCCATCGACCAGACGATCCGCGACTTCTTCATGGCCGACAATGCCGATAATTCCGCACATAGACTGGCGTTTTCCTCAATAACCGATGGGGGGAAGGTAACCGTAAATTGATTGCGAGCTCGTATCGTCGGTTCTGTCAGGCAACAAGGTGAGAGCGATCAACCGCCCTTCTCCGTCGCTTTCTTCTTTTTCATGGCATCATGAAACCTGTCTGCCCAGCCCGGTTTGACCAATTGATCCGCGCGCACCATGCGCAGTTCCCCCGCATCGACATCGCGTGTTACCGCGCTGCCCGCTGCGACGATCGCATCGGCACCGATTTTCAGCGGAGCGATCAATGCGCTGTTGGACCCGATGAAGGCCCGCTCGCCGATTATGGTCTTGTGTTTGAAATACCCGTCATAATTGCAGGTAATCGTACCAGCGCCGATATTTGCCCCGGCCCCGACCTCGGCATCGCCAAGATAGGTCAGGTGATTGGCTTTCGCACCCTTGCCGAGATGGGCCTTCTTCATTTCCACGAAATTGCCGACCTTCGCCCCTTCGTCGAGCACCGCGCCGGGGCGCAGACGGGCGTAAGGCCCCACTTCCACGCCCGAGGCCAAAGTTGCCCCTTCCAGATGGGAAAACGCGCGAATCCGCACGTTATCAGCCACCTTTACGCCGGGGGCAAACACGACATTCTGTTCCACCGTCACATCGCGGCCCAGCTCGGTATCCCAGCTAAACCAGACGGTTTCCGGTGCGATCAGGCTGACGCCATCGGCCATGGCGCGATCCCGGCGGCGCCGCTGCCATGCCTGTTCCATGACGGCGAGTTCCGCGCGGCTGTTGATCCCAGACACATCGAAGGGGTCCGTACCGACAACGGCCGAATGACGGCCATCCTGATTGGCCAGATTGACGATATCGGGCAGATAATACTCACCTGCCGCATTGTCGTTCGTCACCCGTTCAAGCAGTGCGAACAGATCCCTGGCCTTCACCGCCATGAGCCCTGAATTGCAACGACGGCACGCGCGTTCAGCCTCGCTCGCGTCCTTGTGTTCAACCATTTTGACAATACGATCGCCTGCCCCCTCTTCGGAACAGATAACCCGCCCATAGGCCTGCGTATCATCCGGCTCGAACGTCAGTACGACGACTGCGGGGGCATCCTCGGCATTGAGCCTGTCCACCATGGCCTGCATCGTTGCCGTGGGCACGAACGGCACATCGCCATAAAGGATGAGGACATCGCCCGAAAAGTCCGCCAGCGCCTCTTGGGCCTGCTGCACAGCGTGCCCGGTGCCCAATTGCGGTTCCTGCCGCACCAATGTGGCACTGCTACCCAATGCCTTTTCGAGCTGTTCGGCCTTGTCGCCAACCACCACGACCTTGGCTGCAGGCCGGAGCGCGTCGACCGCATCCATAAGGTGCAACAGCATCGGGCGCCCCGCGACCGGATGCAGCACTTTGTGCGTGTCGCTTTTCATGCGGGTTCCCTTGCCCGCGGCGAGAATGATAGCGGCGATATTATTCATGGTGTGATCCTAGCATTTGCATTGCCCGATGCCAGCAAACGCTTGCAGTTTCCACAATCGGCAGGCAGTTGCCCGCCGCATGAACACGGTTGGCCCCAAATTCCCGTTCGACATCATCGGCTTCGATCTCGATGGCACTCTTGTCGACTCCTCGCAGGATCTTTGCGTGGCGTTGAATCATGCCCTTGCTTTCGCCGGGCGCGACCCGATTCCGCTGGAAGGCATTCGCCCTTTCATCGGTCGCGGGGTGCGTCGCATGCTGGAACAAGCCCTGATGATCGACGGGGAACTGGACGAGACCCGCTTTCGCCCGGCTTACAAGGAACTCCTGAGCTTCTATCAGTCCAATCTGGCGGTTCACACGCGCCTCTATCCGGGCTGCATCGCCATGCTGGATGATCTTGCCGCACGGGGATGCCAGATTGCCGTGGTGACCAACAAGTTCGAGAATCTCGGTCGCTCCCTGCTCGAACAGCTGGGATTGCTCGACCGCTTTGCAACTGTGATCGGTGGGGACACCATGGGTCCCGGCAAGGCAAAGCCAGCGCCCGAGCCGATCCTTGAAATGATCAATCGCTGCGGAGGGGGCAAAGCGGCCTTCGTAGGGGATACCACCATTGATGTGGGCGCCGCGCAGGCCGCCGAAATCCCCTGCATCGCCGTGGATTTCGGCCTCAACGATCGCCCTGCGGACGAACTTGGTGCCACCGCGATCATCAGCCATTTCGACGAACTGGTGCCCGCCCTTACCCGTCTCTAAGAACGGGTATCCGCGCCAATCCGCAGCGCAGCATCCCGCCCAACGACAAAAAAGGCCCCGCCGAAGCGGGGCCAGTTCAGTTCGGTCTTCAGGGGAGTAGGAGGATTAGAAGTCGAACTGTGCTCGCAATGCCACGGCATCTGTCGAATAGCTGCGCTTGTTGACCGTGCTGGTGGAACCCGGCTTAACCGTACCCGCGAAAGGCCCACCCTCAACTTCGGTGTGGATGTAGTTCAGCAGGAAACGCACGTAATCGTTCGGAATCCAGGTCACGCCCAGCAGATAGCCGGTCTGCGAACCACCCTTGCCGAAGCCGGATGTTGCGCTGAGCGGCGTACATACGCCCGTGTTAAAGTTGTTGGTACAGCCACGCTGCAATTTCGAGCTGTTCATGTTGAGATAGTCGACGCGACCCAGAATCTGGAATGCACCTGAACCGCCCTTGCCCATCGGCTTGAGCACTTTGGTGCGATCCCACAGGCCATTCTTATAACCGCGGGTTTCACCCGTCAGGAAGTAACCGATTTCGAAGTGGCCACCCCAGAACGACGGATTGCCGTCGGAAACCACTTGGGAAACGCTGGCAAACTGGTCCTGACCGGCGAGCACATCGCCAGCACGATAGCTGCGGACCTTGGCGTACTGCGCTTCACCACCGAAGTGCAGCGGGCCGAACACACCATAGGCTTCCGCACCGAAGATATCGTCACCCTTGGCCGCGAAATTGCCGGTATCGACAAAACGCTGACTGGTGGTCTGCAGGAACGGACGGGCCCGGTAGCGGACGAGTTGTCCAGCTGAGGGCGACCCCGTGCCGGCCGTCAATGCCGTGGAGCCGTTGTTGGCCTGGAATTCGCGGTGCTGGTAGTTCAGGCCAAGGTGGACGAAGCCCGAACCGACGAAAGGTGTATAGGTTGCACGCGCCGCGCCAATCCAGCCCCGATTGTCGAGCGAAGAGTCGATCGAGTGGGCAACAAACAGACCGCCATCGATACGGAACAAGTTGTCCTTGCTCTTGTAACCGACAGTCATACCCAAACGGCGAGTGTTGCCGAAAGCATCGTTCACTTGCGCACGTTCAATGAACGACGACCAACGCGAACTGGTCATCTGCTCCATGCCGTCGAGCGATTCCTGGTTACCCGCGGTCAGCGTCAACGGCCCCTTGTTGGGGTTCCAGCTCAGCACCACATCGCCGAAACCGACGCTGGAGTTCGCATAGTCGACTTCAGCCTTGTAACCGAAGTTGCCCGGCAGCGAGCCTTCGACGCCGATACGGATACGGCGGATGCGCGAGTTAAAACCGAAATCGCGCGAATTGAGATTGTCCGGCGTGCTCTGGTAGGCCGTGTCGAGCATCATGCGCCCACGCACCTTGAAGGACCAGCCTTCATCGGCATCGGCAAACTGCGGCGCGCCCTTCCAAGACGGCGCATTCTTGGCCTGGACCTTTTTCATGTCATCGACCTGCGCCTGCAGGGCTTCGATCTGTGCCTGCAGGACTGAGAGTTGCGCTTCCGTCGATGAAATGCTGGCTTCGCTGGTGCTTACCGACTGAAGGCTCGGATCGTCCGGCGACAAGGCGTCTGCCGGGGGTTCGGCTTCCTTGTCCTGCGCGTGCGCTGCAATCGGAAAAGCCAGCATGGCCGAAGCCAGAAGCGCGGACTTAAGGAGGGATGTTCTCATGATATCACCCTGTGATTTGTCGTTGTTTGGGGATGCAGGGTGTCCGGCCAAAGGCACGGCCACCCTTCCATCCAGCGTTACTTGAGATTCGCAGCCGTCATCGGCGTCAGCGAGGTCGCCATCTTTGCCGCGCGCTGACGAGCAGCGGTCGGCGAGGCAACCAGACCATGCGACTTTAGATAGCCATTCGGGCCGAACGTGGATTCCTTGACATATTCGGCTACGAACTGGCGCACGCCCGGAATGGCTTTCACGTGTGCGTTCTTCACATAGATGTAGAGCGCGCGCGCACCGGGATACTGGAACGAACTGATCGTCTGGTAGCTCGGCTGCACACCGGCAACGGACACACCCTTCAGCTTGTCGAGATTTTCTTCAAGATAGCTGTAGCCGAACAGGCCCACCGCATTCGGGTTGGCTGCGAGCTTGCGCACGATCAGGTTGTCGTTTTCCCCCGCATCGATGAAGGCACCATCCGTGCGGATGCCCTTGCAGATGCGGTTATACTTATTTTCATCTGTCTTCTTCAGCGCGGCAATGGCCGGATTCTTCGCGCAGACCGGCTCCATGAACAGGTCTTCCAGCGAAGAGCGGGTGCCGCTGGTCGATGGCGGACCATATACCTGGATCGGAATAGCGGGCAGGCTGGCGTTCACGTCTTTCCAGGTCTTTGCCTTATTGGGCTTGCCGAAAGGCGTCGCCGCAATGGCCATGTACAGATCCTTCAGGCCAATATTGGTCAGCTTGCCATTCTTTGCTTCGGCCAATGACAGGCCATCAAGACCAACCTGAATTTCCGTGATCTGCGTCACGCCGTTGGCAGCACAGGTCTTGAATTCGGAAGCCTTGAGACGCCGGGATGCGTTGAGAATATCGGGATGCTGTGCACCGATCCCTGCGCAAAACAGCTTTGCCCCACCGCCCGTGCCGGTGGATTCCACGATCGGCGTGGGCACGTTCTGGTTGGATGCGGCGAAACGTTCGGCAACAGCCTTGGTGAACGGATAAACCGTCGACGAGCCAACCACTCGGATGTTACGGCGCGTCTGCGCCTCCGCTGCCGTCGCCCCTGCTGCTACCGAAAATACCGTCGCTGCGATCAGCAACTTTTTCAATGAGGTATTCATTCTGCACCCATTGCATTCGAGTCGCCTCCCCCTCGGAGACGATGTCGAGCGCCCTAGGCATCGCGAATGACAGTACAGTGACGGTATTGTGACAGCGACTGTCACAATTGAAGGAAAGTAAAATTATTCAACAAACTAGATAGTTTTACTCGATGCGATAAATGCGTATTGCGTTGATATTCGCCTTGGCCGGAAAGTGCTCAATCCTCTACAATCTTGAGCAAACGCCGTTCGATTGGCGCCAACACACCGGGCAATTCATGGCCGCGCTTCAACACCTGCCCTGCTTCGCCAAAGAGAGTCCACATCCCCTGACGCGCGTGCAAAGCCGGGCGCTTTTCAATGCGCACCTCAGGCCGTTCCGCCGAACGCCGGAATGCGGAAAACAGCGCCGCATCCTTCTCGAAATCCATGGCGTAATCACGCCACTGACCTGCAGCGACCATGCGCCCATAAAGATCGAGAATGCGGTTGAGTTCGATCCGCTCAAACCCGATCTGCAACGGCATACGACCGGGAAAGGCAATCACAGATGGTCCAGCCCGCCTAGGCCCCATCAGCCATTCGCCTCTGTGCGCCGGACGCTACCCGCCTCGGCCTTGCTCGCAGCACGAAGAGCATCGAGATCGGCCTTCAGCATGGCCAATTGCTGTTCCAGTTCGTCAATACGATTGGCATCTGCCGGTTCGCACGGCTCCTTGCACGGTGTGCCATAGGGGACAAATTCGCGCAGCCACTGTTCCACCGAAACGAGTGTGGACCGGGCCTTGAAGCCAACCATTGTCGCGCCTTCGGGCACGTCGTCCGTCACCACGGCATTGGCCCCGATACGCGCCCGTTCACCAATCACGATCGGCCCGAGTATCTGCGCGCCCGATCCTACGATCACGTCATTGCGCAAAGTCGGATGACGTTTGCCGGCAATCCCGTTGGCCGGGTTCGTCCCGCCCAGCGTGACACAGGGATAGATCGTGACATTGTCACCGATTTCGGCGGTTTCCCCGATCGTGACAAATCCGTGATCGATAAACAGATGCCTGCCGATTGTGGCGCCGGGATGGATATCGATCGCTGTCAGCGCACGGGAGAAATGATTCACCATACGCGCAAGAAAATAGAGGCCGCCATCATAGAGCCAATGCGACACCCGGTGCATGGCAAGAGCGAGAACGCCCGGATAAAGGAGAATCTCCCAACGCGAACGCGGTGCCGGATCGCGTGCGCGGATCGAGTCCAGATATTCGACGAGATTATTGAACATCAGGCCTGCGATTCTCTCACCAAAAGACGACCAAAGCAAGCAAGGCTAGAACAGCCGAGGCTGCTCCGCACCTTGCACGGCCTCCAGCGCATCGCGCCAGATTGCCTGCGTTGCCGGTTGCTTACGCTCCAAACTGATCCGATCGATCGCGGCGACCAATCGCTCTATCCCGGAAAAGCTCCGTTCCACCCGAGGCGTGAGATAGGTAAGCGCGCCTTCGCCCAGTGCAAGGCCGCATTGTTCGGCGTGCGCTGAAATCAGCGCCGCAACCATGTCATCATCAGGGGCGCCCATGACCAGATGCAGAGCCGCTCCGATGCGGGAACGCAAATCCGGCAAGGTGATTTCCCAACCCGCACCACGGGAAACCAGCAAAAGAGGCGTTCCGCTTTCCTGCGCACGATTCCAGCGGTGAAACACTTCGGTTTCGTCCATGCAATCGGCATCGTCGATCGCATCCCCCAGCCCCTGTTCGACAAACCAGCGGGCCATCAACGACTTGCCCGACCGGGGCGGCCCGGCAAGCACGGCTGTGCGGAATGGCCAGGATTCCGGGGATGTCAGCGCTTCAACGACATGCTGGTTCGCCGAGCCAAGCACGATCCGTCCGGCGCGGCTTTCCGGTCCAGGCCGCAATGGCAGGGCAAACTGGCTCATAACAGGCTCTCGGAACGTGCCCCGACGGCACGCCCTATCGGCGAATACTCAGGGCGCTCTGCCCTTCGGTCACCTGCCAGCCACGCGCGCGCAAGGCAGATGCCAGTTCGCTTAGGCTGCCAGCATAGTTCACGCGCATCACCGACACGCCGCCGATGGCAATGCTGGTCGTCGCCGCGCTCTGGACACCGCCCGTGCCGCGCACCGATCCAAGCGCGGAATCAACAGCCCCGCCATCGGGGGACGCAAACTGCACCGTAAAGCTTGCCACCGGTTTCGTCGGCGCAGCAGGTGTCGCAACGGTGGGGGTCGGCACGGCGACAGAAACGGCATCAACAGGTGCGAGACTCGCGGCCTGGGCCTTACGTCCCGCATCGATCAGAGCCGCAAGAACCGGATCGATTTCGAGCCGTTGGGCGCGCAATGTCGGGTCCGGTTGCAGCAACCCGTTCTTTAGCGCCTCAGTATAAATCGCATCGAACCGTCCAAGCGCGGTTTGCAGCATGGCCGGAACCCCGGCTTCGTTCGGGGCATTGAGCGTAAAGCTGTCGAGATAGCGGCTGTCAGGACCGAAACGCGCGGTAAAGTGCCCCTTCACGGGGCCACCCGGCCACTGCCGCTCCACCCGCGCAATCGCCATCAGCACATCAGCAGCAGAAAACTGATCCAGAATATTAGTCCACCAAAGGCGGCTGCGACGCCCGGTCTGCCCGTAAGTCAGCAAGAGCGAATCACCACCCGCGCCCGAAGGGCGGACATAATCGATCGCGCTTGCCCCTGTCTGGTATTCCGCCCAGGCCTTCTGCCAAGGGTTGCGAACCTCAAATACCGTTTCCGCACCGCCCGAATCGAGCACGGGAATCAGCAGCATCGGCGCGGATCGCGCCAGCGGCCCGCCCTCGCCCAGAAGGGCGCCGGCACGAGTCCGATCGAACACAACGCCCAGAGTTGCGAGATAGCGGTGCGGCCCGATCTGTTCCTTCTCGACCACGATGGCAGCAACCATCGAATCGATCTGCGAATCACTCATGTCCGGGCCGCCGAGCTTCTTCCACCCGAGCTTCTGCGCCATTTTCCAGCCGTTCTCGCGCGCTTCTTCGGCATTTTTGCCGCGCACATCGACCTCAATGCCACCAACAGAGATATCGCCCGAATTCATCACAGGTGCGATCCCACGATCGCCCTCAACTTGCGCAAAAAGCGCCTCACGCGCCGCAAAAACCAGCAGAATTGCGAGTGCAGCCAGCCCAATCCAGATGATTGGCCGGCGACTTTGGGCGAAGAAAGGGGTGCTGATGGAATGGGCCATGGGGAAAACTGAAGGCCTTTTGCCCAAACAAGCTTGGATTTCCAAGCCGGAAAGCGTTAGGCGCGCCAGATGAGCGATGAGACATCCTACAGCTACGCCAAAGCGGGCGTATCGATTGCCGCCGGAAACGCCCTGGTAAAAGCCATCGGGCCACTCGTCAAAGCGACCGCTCGCCCGGGTGCGGACGCAGAAATCGGGGGCTTTGGCGGCTTCTTCGACCCCAAGGCAGCGGGGTACAACGATCCGCTGCTGGTGGCGGCCAATGATGGTGTCGGAACCAAGGTCAAATTGGCGATTGATTATGATCGGCATGACAGAATCGGGATCGATCTTGTCGCCATGTGCGTCAACGATCTGATCGTGCAGGGCGCTGAACCATTGTTCTTCCTGGATTATTTCGCCACCGGAAAGCTCGACAATGGCGTTGCGGAACGTGTCATCGCCGGTATCGCCGAAGGCTGCCGGATTTCCGGATGCGCCCTTATCGGGGGCGAAACCGCCGAAATGCCGGGGATGTATGCCGCCGGCGATTATGATCTGGCTGGATTCTGTGTCGGCGCGGTCGAACGTGGCGAACAATTGACGGGAGATCGGGTTGCCCCCGGCCATATCCTTTTGGGCCTTGGCAGTTCCGGCGTTCATTCCAATGGGTACTCGCTGGTGCGCAGGCTGGCGGCGGACAAGGCGTGGAAGCTTGATCGCCCGGCCCTGTTCGATCAGGACGTTCTGCTGATCGACGCGTTGATCGAACCCACGCGCATTTATGTGAAAAGCCTGCTGCCCGTTATCCGCAGCGGGAAGGTTGACGCGCTGGCCCACATTACCGGCGGTGGCCTGCTGGAGAACATCCCGCGTGCCTTGCCCGAAGGAGCACACGCCGTGATCGACGTGGACAGTTGGCCCCAGCCCCGCCTGATGGCCTTCCTGCAGGCGCAGGGGAATATCGAACCCGAAGAAATGGCCCGGACATTCAATTGCGGGATCGGCATGGTTCTGGCTATTCGCCCCGAACTGGTCGCGGAAGTCACCGCAGAACTGGTGAACGCGGGCGAAACCGTCCACCAGATTGGCGAAATCATGTCGGGACAGCGCGGTTGCACAGTGCGTGGCAAAGCAGGCAGCTGGAGCGCGAAAGCCGATTGGGATGCGCGCCACGATGCCTGACAGCGGGGCAGCAAAAGCCAGAGTTGCCGCGCTGATTTCAGGCAGTGGCACCAATATGGCCGCGCTGCTCTATGCCAGCCGCCAGCCTGATTGCCCTTACGAGATCGTGCTGGTTGCCAGCAACGATCCATCCGCTGGCGGACTGCGGCTTGCCAAAGCGGAAGGCGTTCCGACATTCGCCCTCTCTCACAAAGGCATGGAACGTGCAGCGCATGACAAGGCAATGGATGCGGCAATCCGTGCCAGCGGTGCCGAATATGTCGCGCTTGCCGGATACATGCGCATTCTTACGCCCGATTTCGTCGCCGGGTGGGCGGACAGGATGGTCAACATCCATCCCTCGCTACTCCCGAAATATCGGGGACTTCACACGCATGAACGCGCGATCGAGGCAGGTGACAGCCACGGCGGGTGCACTGTGCATCTGGTCACCGCCGACCTCGACGATGGGCCGATTCTGGGGCAGTCCCCGGTCGCCATTCTCCCGGATGACACAGCCGCCAGCCTCGCTGCCCGCGTGTTAATTGCGGAACATCAGCTCTATTCCCGCTGTCTGGCGGCACTGGTTTCGCGCGAATGCGATCCGGCGTGGCTGACGCAGCAGGTTCGTGAACAGGCAATGGCCTTGCCTGAGGCGGACGAGGTCGTCTCTCACGGAATGCCGTGTTTCGGGATCGTGGGCGGCAAGAAGTTTGCCTATGTCTCCAGCGATCATCACGGCGATGGGAAAGTGGCCCTGCTGGTCAAGATCAGCGGCGCAGACGAACAGGCCATGCTGATCGAACGGGATGCCGCGCGCTATTATCGCCCCGCATATTTCGGTGACGGCTGGATCGCTATCCGGCTGGATCTTGGCGACACCGACTGGAGTGCAATTGGCGACTGGCTGACGCGCAGCTGGCGCGCCGTCGCCCCGAAGAAACTCACCGCGCTGATGGATGCGGCGGACGCGTTCTGACTCCGCCCTTTTGCGTATTTCAGCGAGTTACTGAATTTCCGTTTCGTCCACCAAGGGGCGGCTTTCCCGCGTCGCACGGTAGACAGCGTCTGGCTGCGTCGGATCACCCGGGGCAATCATGACATAATCGTCATGCACTTCGGCCAGCGTTCCCACAAACGGGAACCCGTCCAGTCCGCCACTCACACGATAGCTGACCATATCCCCAACCTTGAATGTCGTGGGATCAAAATTGAATTCAAACGGGCACGCTTCGCCCTGTTCACCCATTCCCTGCATCATCATCTCCTTGGCGATCTGGATACAGGCGATCGGTACAAACAAAAAGGGCCGCCGGTCATCCCGGCAGCCCCTTTTTTGCCATGGCGAACCATGTCAGCCGACGATTTCTTCCGGCTTGAAGAAGAACGCGATTTCAATGGCCGCGTTCTCATCGCTGTCCGAACCATGGACCGAGTTCGCTTCGATCGATTCTGCGAAAGTCTTGCGGATGGTGCCTTCGGCGGCATCTGCCGGATTGGTTGCGCCCATCACGTCGCGGTTACGCTTCACGGCATCTTCGCCTTCGAGCACCTGCACCACGACCGGCCCGCTGGTCATGAAGCTGACCAGATCGCCGAAGAAAGGGCGTTCCTTGTGAACGGCGTAGAAGCCTTCAGCCTGTTCCTGCGACATCTGGATGCGCTTCGAAGCGACGACGCGCAGGCCCGCTTCTTCCAGCATCTTGGTAACGCCACCGGTCAGATTGCGGCGGGTTGCGTCGGGTTTAATGATCGAAAAGGTGCGGGTGACCGCCATGATGCGTTCCTTGCAAGCTATGCTGTAGATGAAATCGCGCGCGCCCTAGCCCGGATTAAACGGCACCGCAAGAAGGGACCCGTTACGGCCCTTCGCGCCATTTCCCGCCGTCCTGTTTCCAGAACTTGCGTTCCACCCCATCCATACCACCCAGCATACGCCAGCAGGCCCGTGCACCGTCCAGTTCGCCATCGCCAAACAGCAGGAATACGCGCGCAAAAGCAGCCGCTTCATCGCGCCATTTGCCATCGGCCAAGGCAATAAAGCCCGCGCCGTTGCCCGCTTCCGGTGTTTCGGACAAAAGCACCGGCTGCCGCGCCGCATGGGGTTGCCCGGCGCGGCCATGGGCGAGAAACGCTTCGGGCAGGCGTTCCCAAAGCGCGGTATCGATCCGTTCCAGCGCAGCGTCATCATCGCTGACGACCAGCAGACGCTCCCCGGCGGCGCGCGTTGCCCGGGCGATCAGGGGAACGACCAGTTCCACCGGATCGCGACTGAGCTGGTAAAAATCGACACGCATCGCGAAGCTACTTTCCGGCTATGGCCCCTCAGCTTTCGCAGTTATCGCGCACATAGCGGTCCAGCAGGCGCACCCCGAAGCCGGACGCCCCACGATCCCAGGTCGCCCCAGGCTTGTCCGTCCAGACTGTCCCCGCAATGTCGAGGTGCGCCCAGGGGGTGTCATTCTCGATGTACCGTTGCAGGAACTGTGCGGCCGTGATCGATCCGCCATAACGGGGGCCGACATTCTTCATATCGGCAATCGGGCTGTCGATCATCTTGTCGTAAGCCGGACCCAGCGGGAAACGCCACAGCTTGTCACCCGTCGCCTTGCCAGCGGCATCCAGTTTCGCGGCAAGATTGTCATTGTTGGTAAACATGCCCGCATGTTCATGACCGAGCGAGACGATGATGGCGCCGGTCAGCGTAGCAAGATCGACAATCGTGCTCGGCGAATAGGTTTTCTGCGTCCAGGTCAGGGCATCGCAAAGAACCAGGCGCCCTTCGGCATCGGTATTGATAACTTCGATTGTCTTGCCGGACATCGAGACGACCACATCCCCAGGGCGCTGGGCGTTACCATCGGGCATATTCTCGACGAGTCCACAAACACCCACGATATTGGCTTTCGCGCGGCGCAGAACCAGCGCCAGCATGGTACCAGCGACCGCGCCCGCACCGCCCATGTCCCATTTCATATCTTCCATGCCTGCGGCCGGCTTGATCGAAATGCCGCCGGTATCGAAGGTAACCCCCTTGCCCACAAAGGCCACGGGCGGTTCCCCGGGCTTGCCGCCATTCCAGCGAATGGCGAGAAGGCGCGGCGGGCGTGCCGAACCCTGCGCCACGCCCAGCAGCGCACCCATACCCAGTGCTTTCATGTCCGCTTCGTCGAGCACGGTCAGTTCGGCATCAGTCCCTTCAAACCGTTCACGGCACGCCGCAACGAAGCTTTCGGGGTAAATGACATTGGCAGGCTCGGTCACCAGACGCTTGGTAAATTCCACGCCTTCCGCAATACAGGCTTCCACGTTCCACGCGGCTTCGGTCCCTGCTGGCGCGCCGCTGACCGAGACACTGTCCAGCGTCTGCTTTTGTTCGTCAGGCAAGGTCGTGCGATAGGCGTCATGGCGCCAGCCCCGCAGCCGCAGCCCAAGAAGAACCGCAACCGCCTGTTGCGGCGTAGAGACACTGTCCGCCACATCGAGCGCAAGGCGCGTTTCGCCCGATGTGCGGTATTTCGCCGCCAGCGCCGCCCCGGCCCGTTCCAGCACACCAATGCGCCCTTCATCGCCGGGATCACCCGCGCCGACCAGAGCGAGCCGGACAACTTTGCCATCGCGCTCGACAAAAGTTTCGAAAACCTGCGCGGCTTTTCCGGAGAAACGGGCCGCTTCCGCACCGGCGCGAACGACCGGTTCAAGATCGGCAGGCAGTTTGCCCTTATCGACAATCCGGGCCTGGAGGCGAATGGAATTGTCAGGTTGGCTGGCGAACTCGACTTTCATGGAAGCTCCGGCGGCTGAACGGGGCGATCCGGGCATGGTGGCCGTCCCGATGATGATACTGAAGTTGCAGTTAAGAGCGGGCGATGCGATAGGCAAGTCATGCTGCCCGATGCCCTGCCTATGCCGCAAGCTTCATCCTGCCGCTGGCGTTACTCCTGTTACGTTGCGATTCCCGCACTCCTCCTTGGTCTGGGGCTTTCGACAGATGCCCTCGCCCAGGAAGAATCCCCGCCGGCGCAACAACCACAGAAACAGCGTGAAGTCGCGTTCGAGGCCAATCAGCTCGATTATGATTCGCGCGCCGACACGCTCACCGCCAGCGGCAACGTGATACTGCGCAGCGAAGGGCAAACGCTTGAAGCCCAAAACGTTACGTGGAATCGCGCAACCGGGCAAATCACCGCGACCGGCAACATCCGGTTGCAGGATGCCGATGGCAATCAGCTCTACACCGACAGTATGGAGCTGACCGATGAATTGAAGGCCGGTGCGATGCAGAACATGCTGCTGGCCTTTGCCGAAGGGGGCCGGCTCGCTGCTCGCGAAGGACAACGCGATGAAGCGGGGCGCATCACCCTGAAAGATGCAGCCTACAGCGGCTGTGCGGTGACCAAACCCGATGGGTGCGAACGCAAGCCCAGCTGGCGTATTGTCGCCAATCGCGTGGTCTATGATCCGCAAGCCAACAGCATACGTTTTTACGGCGCGCGGCTGGAAGTATTCGGACTGGCGCTCGTCCCCCTGCCCGGCCTGGCCATCAATGCCGATGGCAGTGCCCGTTCCGGCCTGATGATCCCCGGCATCACGATTTCTGGCAACAATGGCCTCGAACTGTCGGCCAGCTATTATTGGCGGCTTGCCCCCAATCACGATGCCGAAGCGACGGTCTATGCATTCACGGAAGCCGCACCGATGGTCCGCTTGCGCTATCGCGGGCTGGTGGACAAAGGCGCTTATCAGGTCACCGGATATCTCACCCGGAGCGAACGCATACCGATCTCGGGCACCGAACCCAACATGGCATGGCGTGGCTATCTGGAAGGCAATGGCCGCTTTCAGTTCGACAAGAACTGGAGCCTGACATTTTCGGGCCGTGTGGCCAGCGACCGTACGTTCCTGCGCCGGTACGATATCAATCGAGACGATCGCCTGCGTTCGACGATCGATCTCGAACGGATCGGTGACAACACCTACTTCTCGCTATCCGGCTGGGCCACGCAA
Source organism: Caenibius tardaugens NBRC 16725 (assembly GCF_003860345.1). Classification (GTDB taxonomy): domain Bacteria; phylum Pseudomonadota; class Alphaproteobacteria; order Sphingomonadales; family Sphingomonadaceae; genus Caenibius; species Caenibius tardaugens. Next base: position 3,501,068 of record NZ_CP034179.1, on the reverse strand, counting down.
ACCCTGCGGGCGAGCGAGGATCAGGGGCTGGTTCCAATCGCCCTGCCCATTCTCGATTACCGTCATCGGCTCGCCGATCCCGTGCTTGGCGGCAAGGTCGAATTCCAGGTCAACAGTCTCGCGATTAGCCGCACCTCCGGCCAGGATACGCAGCGCGCCTTTGCGCAGGCGCGTTGGGATCTCACGCGGATCACCGGCATGGGGCAAGTTGTCAGCTTGACCGCGCTGGCCCGCGGCGATCTCTATCATTCGAGCAATAACGACCTGACCGCTACCGCCATTTATCGGGGCATGCCCGGTTGGCAGACGCGCGGGATCGCGATCGGCGCGGTCGATGTCAAATGGCCGTTTATCGGATCGGCATTCGGCGGCACGCAAGTGCTCACCCCGCGTGTACAGCTCGTCGTATCGCCCAAGATTTCAAATCTTGACGTTCCCAACGAAGACGCCCGGGCCGTTGACCTTGAAGACAGCAACCTGTTCGCTCTCAACCGTTTCCCCGGGTATGATCGGATGGAAGATGGGGTGCGGCTGAACTACGGCTTTGACTGGCAACTGGATCGACCGGGCTGGCGCATCAAGACCACCATCGGCCAATCCTATCGCCTGTCGCAGGAACAGGATATCCTGCCCAATGGTACCGGGTTGAGCGGCCACTTTTCCGACTTCGTCGGTCGCACCGAGATCCGTTTCCGCGATTTCGTCACGCTGACTCACCGTTTCCGGCTCGACAAGAACAATCTGGCCATTCGCCGCAACGAAGTTGGCGCTGCTGTCGGTTCGCGCAAGACATATGCGGAAATCAGTTATCTGCGCCTCAACCGGAATATCGATGAGGTGGAGGATTTGCAGGATCGTGAGGAACTGCGCCTCGCCGGACGGGTGGCCTTCGCCAATTACTGGTCGATCTTCGGTTCGGGCGTTGTGAACCTGACTGACCGCAAGGAAGATCCGACGGCCCAATCGGACGGGTTCGAGCCCCTGCGCACCCGGCTTGGTGTCGCCTATCAGGACGATTGCCTCGAGTTCGGCTTCACCTGGCGTCACGACTACGCAAACTCGGGTGATGCGAAGGCCGACAACCGCTTCCAGGTCTATTTTGCCCTGCGCAATATCGGCTTCCGCTAGATTGCGGTCGAGGGATTGCGCGCAGGCGTTGGCACAACGCGGCAAACACGCTATCGGCGCAACTCAGCTCCGGTTAAGCCGTTTGGCGGCAAAGCGCCCGGATATTTGGGATGACACCAACCCGGTGTCGATAACAGGATTGCTCGCGTGGTAATGACGACCCAGCATAAAGTTCCTTCCCGTCGCGTTGCGTTCTGCGCTGCGCTGTCCCTACTCGTTTCGGGCGTTGCCCCGCTTGGGGCGCAAGAAGCGGACACCGCGCCAGATGTGGCAGGCGATTCCGCCAGCGGGCTGAATATTCCGCAAAACCTCAAGATTTTCGGGACAAATGATCCCAATCTGCGCCGCGCCGCCGTGCGCGTGAACGGCGAAATCATCACCGGCACAGACATCGACCAGCGTCTTGCCCTGATTCTTTCGACCAACAACCAGAGCATCAGCGCAGAAGAAAAAGAACGTCTGCGCCTCCAGGTGATGCGCAATCTGATCGACGAAACATTGCAAATTCAGGAAGCCAACGCACTGAAGATGCAGGTCGAGCAGGCTGAAATCGATCAGACTTATGCGCGTGTTGCGGCCCAGAATTTTGGCCAGAACACACAGGCGATGGACGCCTATCTCCTTCGCGTCGGCTCTTCACCTGCTTCGCTGAAACGCCAGATTCAGGGCGAACTCGCATGGCAACGCCTGCTGCGTCGCAATGTGCAGCCCTATGTGAACGTGTCCGAAGAAGAAGTGAAAGAGCTTCTCGAACGCATGAAATCCTCACGAGGAACCAGCGAATACCGGATCGGTGAAATCTACCTGTCCGCAAACTCGCAGAACAAGGCCGCCGTTTTCGAGAACGCCAAGAAAATCGTGCAGCAACTGGGACAGGGCGCAAGCTTCGTCGCCTATGCACGCCAGTTCTCCGAAGCCTCCACCGCTGCGGTGGGTGGTGATCTTGGCTGGGTCCGGCTCGCGCAGCTGCCCAACGAACTCTCATCGGTCGCGCGCGATATGGAACGCGGTCAGCTCGTTGGTCCGGTCGAGGTATCGGGCGGGTATTCGATCCTTTTCATGATCGACAAGCGTCAGGTCTTGATGGCCGATCCGCGCGATGCCCTGCTCAGCCTGAAACAGATTGGCCTGAGCTTCCCTGAAGGGACGACAGATGCACAGGTGCAGCAGAAGGCAGCCAGCTTCGCCAATGGCGTGAAGCAGATGAAAGGTTGTGGTGACGTGGACGAGCGCGCCCATGCGCTGGGTGCCAACGTGGTGTCCAACGACAATGTCCGCATCCGCGATCTGCCTCCCCAGCTGCAGCAGCTGATGCTGTCGCTGCAGATCGGCCAAACCACACCGCCTTTCGGTTCGGCCAAGGACGGCGTGGTCGTGTTCATGCTCTGTGGCCGCGATGAAGCGCAGACCAACGACGGGCCAAGCTTCGACGATCTGATGAACCAGATGGAAGATGACCGTGTGAACAAGCGCGCGCAACGCTATCTGCGCGATCTCCGCCGCGATGCGGTGATCGAATACAACTGATCCCATGGGTATTCCTGCGCTAGCGGTTTCGCTTGGCGATCCCGCCGGCGTGGGCCCTGAACTGATTGGCGCGGCATGGGCACTGCGCAATAGCGCCGCCCTGCCGCCTTTTTTCGCTGTGGGCGGTGCGCAGTTGCTGGCCGCTGCGGGCAAGACGCGGGGGTTGACCCTGCCAATCGAGATCATTGCCGATCCGGCAGAGGCTTCTGTCGTGTTTCCCCGTGCCTTGCCGGTACTGGGCCATGATGATGCCCCTTATTGCCCCGGCGCACCGGACAAGGATGGCGCCCGGCTTGCGCTCGGTTCGCTCCGGAAGGCCGCGCAACTGGCCGTTGCCGGGCAGGCGGCAGGCGTTGTCACCGGACCAATCGCCAAGGCGCGCCTTGCCGAAGTGGGCTTTACGTTCCCGGGACAGACGGAATTCGTCGCGCATGCCAGCGGGACAGCCGCTGAAAATGCGGTGATGCTGCTGGCCGGCCCCAACCTGCGTACGGTCCCGCTCACAGTGCATTGCTCGCTGGCCAGCGTGCCGGGGCAGATATCGATAGACCTGATCTGCAATCGCAGCCGCATAACCGCCGCCAGCCTCCAACGGGATTTCGGGATTGCGAACCCGCGCCTCGCGATCTGCGCGCTCAACCCACATGCGGGAGAAGACGGCCGTTTCGGGGACGAGGAACAGCGGATCATTGCCCCGGCCATCGCGCTGCTTCGCGCGGAAGGGATCGACGCAACCGGCCCCCACCCCGCAGATTCACTCTTTTCGCCCCATGCGCGCGACAGTTTCGATGTGGCGCTTTGCATGTACCACGATCAGGCTCTGATACCGCTGAAGGCGCTCGATTTCGATAATGGGGTCAACATGACGCTGGGCCTGCCAATCGTGCGCACATCGCCCGATCATGGCACCGCCTTTGCTATTGCCGGCAAAGGACTGGCCAACCCCGGCGCGACCCTTGCCGCAATCCGCATGGCAGGGGACGCCGCCATGAGACGGCGCAGCAAGAGCGCATAATGGCCACCTTGCCCCCCATCCGCGATGTTATCGCCCGCCACGGACTTTCCGCGTCGAAGGCGCTTGGCCAGAATTTCCTTCTGGATGAACAGTTGCTCGACCGGATTGCAGCGATACCCGGCCCGTTGCGGGGCAAACCCGTGCTTGAAATCGGCCCCGGCCCGGGCGGTCTCACGCGCGCTTTGCTCCGCGCGGGCGCACAGGTCACCGCCATCGAGATGGACAGGCGCTGCCTTCCTGCCCTGGCGGAACTGGACGAAGCTTTTCCCGGCCAGTTGCGTGTGATTGAGGGTAACGCGCTGGATATCGATCCCGCAACGCTGTTCGACGAGCCTTACGCCATTGTGGCAAACCTGCCCTACAATGTCGGCACCGCACTGTTCACCGGCTGGCTCTCGGGCGAGGATTGGCCGCCGCAATGGGCCAGCCTTACGCTGATGTTCCAGCACGAGGTAGCCCAGCGCATTACGTCAAACCCAGGCACGTCCGCTTATGGCCGGCTTGCCGTACTTGCCCAGTGGCGGTCTTCCGCGAAACTTGCCATGAAAGTACACCGCAGCGCGTTTACACCGCCACCCAAGGTGATGAGCGCGATCGTCCATGTCACACCCGCGGCCATGCCCGAAGGCGTCTCGGCCCGCGTACTGGAGCGTGTAACAGAAGCGGCATTCGGGCAGCGCCGTAAAATGCTGCGGCAGAGCCTGAAAGCTTTGCCGGGCGCTGTCGACGCACTCGACACACTCCGCATCGACCCGTCCCGCAGGGCCGAAACGCTCAGCATCGGGGAATTCGTGGCAATCGCGCGGGAACTTACCCGAGGCTGACCGAGGGCCAGTTCAGCGTTTGGGCTGCGCCACGTTGAGGACTGCAAGCGTCATGGCCGTCGCGCCAACCGAAATGGTCGGTTCCGGCAAGGGCGCAAATTCCGGCGAGTGATTGATGGCGAGCTTGCCCGATTTCATCCCCGCATCGAAAACTGCCTTATCCAGGCCGCCGACCAGGAAAAACACCGATGGCGTGCCGGCGAGAATGAATTCGGAAAAATCTTCGCTACCCGACATCGCAATCGGCATCGGCTGGACTTGTGGTCCGAATGCAGCCTTGAATACCTCCACCGTGCGCGCCGTCAGTGCCGCATCGTTTACCACCATCTTGCCACCGAGCGTGGTGACCAGTGTCGGTTCCGGAGCCCCGGCCATCGATGCGACCGCCTTGGCCGTACGGTTGACCCCGTCGAGGATTTTCTCACGGACGCGTTCGTTCTGCGTACGGATAGTCCCGCGCAACAACGCCCGATCGGGAATCACATTGCCCGCTTCACCTGCCTGAATTGCACCGATTGTCACCACACCGAACGCTTCCGGTTCTTTCTCCCGACTGATCACGCTCTGCACATCGACGGTAAACCGCGCCGCCATCATTACCGGATCAATCGTAGTGGCCGGTGCTGACCCGTGTCCACCGCGCCCATGAAAGGTGAGTTCAAGACTGTCCGATGTCGAGGTCATTGCCCCCGAACGGTACAGGATCGTGCCCGCCGGCGCGGGCGCAACGTGCAAAGCGAACCCGTAATCCGCCTTGCCGAACCGTTCTACAAAGCCGTCATCCAGCATGGCCCGTGCACCGGATACGGTTTCTTCTGCGGGCTGCCCGACGAAGATCAATGTGCCGTTCCACTTGTCCTTCATCGCCGCCAAGGCACGTGCCGCGCCGATCCACGCCGCCATATGGATATCGTGCCCACAGCTATGCGCCACGGGTGTGATCTTGCCGTTGTAGGTTCCGGTCGCCTTGCTGGCATAAGGCAAGCCAGTGCGTTCCTGCATCGGCAGGCCGTCGAGATCGGTGCGCACCAATATGCTGGGGCCTTCACCGTTGCGGAGCACGGCAACGATCCCCGTTCCCCCAACGCCTTCGGTAACTTTGAATCCGATAGCCCGCATCAGCTTGGCCAGCTTGGCAGCCGTGGCCTTCTCCTGAAACCCAAGTTCGGGATGGGCATGCAGGTCTTTGTACAGCGCGATCAGATCGGGGGCATTTTTCGCCATGATCGCGTCGATCGCAGTGCGATTGGCGGCCACATCCGCTGCAGTGGCCTGCGCATGCGCATTGGCACTGGCCATCAGACCAAGAGCCGCAAGAGTCCATTTCAGGCGCATACCCGTCCCCCTTTGCAGTGATTTATCGTATCGCTGACACCCAGCTTAGCGACTTGAGCGATCCATCAGCAAGACCTCAGGACGCGATTTTGCCAGCATTCTTCAATCTCCTCCCGCTGCATGCATGGGGTCGAGAGGCAAGCGGCCAGAGAGCGAAGCACGCAACACCCTCTGGCAAAACGCTATCTGCCATCATCGCGACAGAGAATGTCGCGATCTAGCTACCCTTCTTTTTTCGGCGCCACGCGTGAAGCAGTGGCTCGGTGTAGCCGCTGGGCTGCTCCACGCCCTTGAACACGAGATCGCAGGCAGCCTGAAACGCCATGCTGCTATCCCAATTGCCCGCCATCGGCTCATAAAGGGGATCGCCCGCGTTCTGCGCATCCACTTTGGCCGCCATGCGGTGCAGCGAATCCATCACCTGTTCAGCGGTGCAAACACCGTGAAGCAGCCAGTTCGCCATATGCTGACTGGAAATACGCAGGGTTGCGCGATCTTCCATCAGCCCGACGTCGTTGATATCGGGAACCTTGGAACATCCCACGCCCTGATCGATCCAGCGCACGACATAGCCAAGCAGCCCCTGCGCATTGTTGTCGAGTTCCTCGCGCACTTCGTCAGGCGACCAGTTTATCCCGTCAGCCAGCGGTATCGTCAGTAATGCGGCAAGCGGCGGCACCCCGTCTTTCGCCACATCCCGCTGCCGGGCAAAGACATCGACCTGATGATAATGCAGAGCATGCAGTGTCGCTGCGGTGGGTGATGGCACCCATGCGGTGTTTGCGCCGGTTAGCGGATGGGCGATTTTCTGTTCGAGCATTTCACCCATGCGATCAGGCGCGGCCCACATACCCTTGCCGATCTGCGCCTTGCCCGACAGGCCATGCTTCAGCCCGATCGCCACATTACGCTTTTCATAGGCATCGATCCACGCCGATCCCTTGATCGCACCCTTGCGGATCATCGGCCCTGCCCGCATCGATGTGTGAATCTCATCCCCCGTACGATCGAGAAACCCGGTGTTGATGAACACGATCCGGTCGCGCACCGCGGCGATACAAGCGGCAAGATTGGCGCTGGTGCGCCGTTCTTCATCCATCACGCCAACCTTGATCGTATGCCGTGCCAGCCCCAAAAGGTCTTCCACGGCATCGAACAGATCATTGGTGAACCCCGCTTCTTCAGGGCCGTGCATCTTGGGTTTCACGATATAGATGCTGCCCGTTCGGCTGTTGCGATGCGGGCCAATGCCTGCAAGATCATGCTTACCGATCGTGCTGGTCAGTACGGCATCCATAATGCCTTCGGGGATTTCCGAACCGTCGGCCAGAAGGATTGCCGGATTGGTCATCAGATGGCCAACATTGCGCACAAACAGCAGGCTGCGCCCAGGCAATGTGAAGGTATCCCCAGAGGGCGCCGTCCATTCCCGGTCCGCTTCCAGCGCGCGGGTAACCGTTTTGCCGCCTTTCGCGAAACTGGCCGACAGGTCGCCACGCATCAGGCCCAGCCAATTGGCATAGGCGTGACGCTTGTCCTCGCCATCCACGGCGGCCACGGAATCTTCCATATCGATGATCGTTGTCAACGCGGATTCGAGGATCACATCCGCGATGCCCGCCGGATCACCCTTCCCGATCGGGTGATCCCGATCGAACACGACTTCGATATGCAGGCCATTGTTGCGGAACAACCGGCTAGTGCCATTTTCACCGGCATATTGCGCAGGATCGGCCAGCGCGATGCCATTATCCCATGGTTTTTCCAGATCGGCCCAACTGCCTTGGGCAAGCGGAACCGCCGCATCGAGAAACGCTTTCGCCCGCGCGATTACCGCCGCCCCGCGCACCGGATCGTAACCGCCCGGCTGCGCGGCAGGCGCATCCAGTGCATCGGTCCCGTACAAGGCATCATAGAGACTGCCCCAGCGGGCATTGGCGGCATTAAGCGCGAACCGTTCGTTCAGGACGGGAACAACCAGTTGTGGGCCAGCCATCGTGGCAATTTCCGGATCGACACCCTGCGTGCCAACAGTGAACGCGTCCGGTTCTGCTACGAGATATCCGATGCTGCCCAGAAATTGCTGATAGGCAACGGGATCGTGCGGTTGCCCCGTGCGTTCCCCGTGCCAGGCATCAATTTCGGCCTGAAGCGTATCGCGTTTTTGCAGCAGTTCCCGATTACGGGGAACGAAACGTTCGCAGATCGCGGCGAGACCTTGCCAGAACGTCCCTGCATCGATGCCGAGCGGCGGCAGCACGTCCTGTTCGACGAAGACAGCGAGTCCTGCATCGACATCAAGCCCCGCGCGTTCGAACCGTTCACTCATGAAAGTAGTCCCCTTGACATAGGATGGCACCGATCAACCATGACCGGCAGAAAATCGCAATATGCCCCGGGGAGAAGCGTGCGTGCCTATGACGGATTGCTTCGCGCAGGGCAAGGGTGAAGCGACGCATGGTTCCGTTGTGTCGGGGCACCTTACACTGCGCGGGGCGTTAACCAGCAATAACGGCATCAAAGCGTGACTGGCACGATCGTTGCTCTGCTTTATGCCTAACGAGAGGTTAACATGTTCAGCAAGATTCGCAGGCTGTTCGTTATAAAAACGCGATGGGAAGCCTTCCTCATCATCTATGCGCTCGCACTGGGTGCAACCGAGCGGGGAATGGTCTATATTCGCGAGTATCCCGGATTTGGCGGTAAACTGCTGTTCTTGGCCTGTACCGGCGCCGTGTTCATGGCCGGAGCCAAGATTCTCGATTGTCTGAAATTCGAACAGGCGCAAGCGCGCGCGGCCGCAAGGGAAACGGTCACCTAATCCAGCAAAAAGTGAAGTGGGGTGGTTCTGTTGCTGGGCCCACCCCGAGCCCCCGGAATCCGCTTCTGTTGACCGGTGGGTCCAACCGCGTTCTAACTTTGTAACTTCAGGGCGTTAGCCCCTAGAATTACGCTGCGAGAGCAAGTGCTTCGTTATCGTTGGCACTTATGAGTTTTGAGCCTTTAACGGGTTACTCAGCCCGGGCAAAAACAGCGCTTTTCAACACACGTCGATCCTAGTTCGACCCCGTCATTTCCCCCGGCATACCGAAGAGAAGTGGTGGAGCCGCCGGGTACTGCCCCCGGGTCCGCTGCGCCTATTGTACGCCGCAGTTTATCGCCATAGTCGGCCGAAACCGACAACCGCGATATAGGTGTGCCCGGCGCAAAAGAAAAGGGGCGGTTACACACCCCGCCCCTTTTCCTTGATAGAACCCGTTCTCTGGACATTCAGCCGCCCATTGGGACGCTTCGCATCAATCGGGGTTCGATCGAGGCAAATGCCGAATTGCCGAAACCCTCAGGATTTTTTCAACAAATCGCGGATTTCCGTCAGCAGTTCGACTTCGGTCGGGCCTGCAGGCTCATCAGCCTGACGCTTCATGACCTTATTGGCCATGCGCACCAGCAGGAAGATGATGAAGGCAAGGATGAGAAAATTGATCACCGCCGTGATGAACGCACCGTAGCCGATCATGGCCGCCCCGGCTTCCTTGAGCGCAGCGTAATCGGTCAATGACCCGGCATAGCCCGCAGGCGTGCTCAACAGAATGAAGTGGTTGGAAAAATCGATACCGCCAAAAATCGCGCCGATTGTCGGCATGATGATGCTGTCGGTCAGCGAGGTTACGATTGCGCCAAAAGCCGCGCCTATAATCACGGCGACAGCCAGATCGAGCACATTGCCCTTGGCGATAAACGCCTTGAATTCATTAAACATGAATCGTCCTTTCCTCCAGCAAACAATCGGCATGAACTGCCACTAAAGGCATGACGTCACAAGCGGGGAGAACGCGGCCCCCATTAGTTTGACGACCACATGATGCGCGGCCTTGCACACACTCGCACGCGCGCTATCTTTCAATCTGGCGCCCCAACCAGGGTCGCGCGATTAGGAGGGATCCAGCCCATGCTGAGTCTGCGCAATATCACCGTCGCCTTTGCCGCGCTCGCCCTGTCGGCCTGCGGCATCAATTCCGTGCCGACCGCCGAAGAAAACGCCAAGGCGCGCTGGGCCGATGTTCAGGCCGCATTTCAGGAACGCGCGAACCTGATCCCCAATCTTGCCGCTGTCGCCAAGGGTGCCGCCGAACAGGAAAAAGCCATCCTGACCGGGGTTGTGGAAGCCCGTGCCAAGGCAACCAGCATCCAGCTCTCCGCCGAGGATCTGAGCGATCCTGCCAAGATGGAGCAATTCTCCGCCGCGCAGGAAAAGCTGTCGCAATCGCTTGCCGGCTTTGGTCGCCTGCTCGCCAACTTCGAACGCTATCCGGATCTCAAGAGCATCACCAATTACCAGATGCTGCAAACGCAGCTTGAAGGTCAGGAAAACCGTATCCGCATCTCGATACGCGATTACAATCAGGCCGTTCAGCAATACAACACGACGATCCGCACCTTCCCGGACGCGATCGGCGCCAAGATTTTCTACGGTGCGAAGCCGATGGTAACCTATAAGGCTGCCACGCCCGGCGCAGAAGTCGCACCGAGCCTCGAAGGGAAAATCTGATCGACCTTCCAGCCATGCGTGGACCGGCGTTTTCAACGTTCAGGCGCATGATCTGTGCGCTGCTGCTTGCTCTTGTCATAACGGGGCCAGCAGCGGCGCAGACTTTCCCCGCGCTGTCCGGACGTGTGGTGGATGCAGCCAATATCATTCCCGCAGACACCGAAGCGCAGCTCGTCGCGAAACTGGACGCGTTGGAAAAACAGTCCCGGCGGCAGTTGGTGGTGGTTACCCTGCCCGGTCTCGATGGCTACGAAATCTCCGACTATGGCTATCGTCTCGGCCGCCATTGGGGGCTGGGGGACAAGCAACGCAACGATGGTGCATTGCTGATCGTCGCGCCCAACGAACGCAAAGTGCGCATAGAAGTCGGTTACGGGCTCGAACCGATCCTCACCGATGGCATGTCCTTTCTCATCATCAACAACGCCATTCTGCCCCGCTTCAAGGCTGGCGACATGCCCGGCGGCATCGTTGCCGGAACGGATGCCATCATCAAACAGCTCACCCTGCCTGACGAGGAAGCACGCCAACTGGCCGCTCAGGCAAACCAGCAGGAACAGCAGGCTGACGAAGGGTTCCCCGTGGGCATGATCATCTGGCTGATATTCTTCGGCCTGTTCTTCGTGCTACCCATGATCATGCGCGCCCGTGGCGGCCGTTCCTACCGTGGGTCGGGGCCGGTCATTCTCTTTCCGGGAGGCGGCTTCGGTGGCGGTGGTTCCGGTGGCGGTTTCGGGGGCGGCGGCTTTTCTGGCGGCGGGGGCAGTTTTGGCGGCGGCGGCGCGAGCGGGAGCTGGTAACCATGACCCAACAGCAACCTTCGTGGCTGGATGATCACAGCCGTCAGCGCATCAGCAATGCCGTCGCAGCCGCCGAATCCAACACCGCCGGCGAAATCGTCACGATCCTGGCAGACCAATCGGATGACTACGGCGATGTTGCGCTCGCCTGGTCGGCGCTTGTCGCATTTGCCGCGCTGACAGTCATTTCCATCTGGCCCGAATTTTACTTGTCGAAACTCGCGTGGTTCCGCAGCAGTTGGAACACCGAGTGGACCGCCGCACATGCCTTCGCCATTGCCACCGTGGTGGCCACATTGAAATTCGGCAGCGCCTGGTTGCTCTTGCTCTGGCGGCCGCTGAGACTGGCGCTGGTGCCCGGCCCCGTGCGCAAGGCGCGAGTTCATGAACGGGCCATCGCAGCCTTTCGGATCGGCGCGGAACGGCGAACGCGCGGCCGCACCGGCATTCTCATCTATCTGTCCATGCGCGAACATCGGGCGGAAATCGTCGCCGACGAAACGATTGCCACACGAGTCGATCCCGAAGTCTGGGGCGATGCGCTTTCCGCGATGCTGGCCGAACTTAAGCAAGGCCAGGTTGCAGAAGGCATGTGCGCAGCCGTGGACCGTGTGGGGGCGATCCTTGCCCAACATCTTCCCCGCGATGCCAACGATGAAAACGAACTGCCGGACCGACTGATCGAATTATGAGCAACCGCGACGCAGAAGCACCCGAGCAGATCGTCTGGGAAGGGCGTTTTATCACCGCGAAGACCCGGGGCCGCTGGGAATACGTGTCCCGATCAAGGGGCATTCGCGCGGCCGTCATCCTCGCGGTGGAGGACGATCACGTGATCCTCGTCGAACAGTATCGCGTGCCACTTGGCCGAGCCTGCATCGAACTGCCCGCCGGGCTGATTGGTGATGACGACGGTGGGCCCGATGAAGATCCGCTTGCCGCCGCCGGACGCGAACTGGAAGAGGAAACGGGTTATCGCGCCGCGCGCCTCGAAGATTGTGGAGAATTCTACTCTTCACCGGGGATGGTGAGCGAGAGTTTCTGCCTGATCCGCGCGTCAGGGCTGGAAAAAGTCGGCAAGGGCGGCGGCGTGGATGGGGAAGACATCATCCCCCATCGCATCGCCCTTGCCGCGCTGCCCGCATTCATCGCCGCCCAACGCAAGGCAGACAAAGCCATCGATGTCCGCATCCTGCTTCTGCTTGGCGCCGAATTGCTACGCACCGACCTCCGAGATAGGGCCTAGGCCCCGCCCACCGTCTGCACCACCTCGAAACCTTCAAATCGCGGATGTCCGAGGTAGAGCGGCTTGTTATCCCCGGCGTTACGATGCGCCATGCGGAAAGCTTCCGATTTGGTCCATGCCTCGAAATCGGTGCGCGATTGCCAGATTGTGTGCGATGCGAACAACGTATGGTCGTCAGCCTCGGGCCCGCGCAGAAGATGAAATTCCACAAAGCCCGGCACATCGGCAAGAAACGTATCGCGCGACGCCCAGACCTGCTCAAAGGCCTGTTCCTGCCCCCGCAGCACTTCAAACCGGTTCATCGCAATAAACATAGGTCGATCCTTACTCTCGTGCTCGCCCCTTATGCCCTGTAGGGCCAACAGGGGAACGGTGATCGCGTGACAGGTTACTGCATCACGCTTTTGCAATTCATAAATTCGTGCAGGCCGATCGCACTCAGTTCGCGCCCGTGGCCCGAACGTTTTACCCCGCCGAAGGGGACATGTGGATCAGACGCCAGCATCTGATTGACCGCCATCATCCCCGCTTCAATATCCCGCGTAAATCGCGCCTGTTCTGCGGCATCGTGGGTCCACACGCTCGATCCCAGACCGAACGGGACATCATTGGCCAAGTCGACCGCTTCGTCCAGACTGCCCACTTTGAAAACCATTGCCACGGGCCCGAAGAATTCCTCCCGCGTAACCGGGGCATCGCGCGGGATATCCGTCAGGATCGCAGGCGTCATCCATGCACCAGGGCGATCCAGTCCCTCGCCGCCAAACAGCCTGTGCGCACCGCTTCGTTCAGCCTCGGCGATTTGCCGCAGCATATCGTCACGCGCCTGCACGCTGGATAGCGGCCCCATCTCGCTCGCCGGATCCAGCGGATCACCCACGCGATAGGACCGCACGCCTTCGGCAAAGCGATCCATAAATGCGTCATAGATGTCCGTATGGACAATCATCCGCTTGGCACAAATGCAGGATTGTCCGGCATTCTGCAGGCGCGCTTTCACTGCAACCGATGCCGCCTGATCCACGTCGGCGCTCGGCATAACGATGAACGGATCGGACCCGCCCAGTTCGAGCACGACCTTTTTCAAATTGCGGCCTGCCGCTTCCGCGACCTTCACCCCGGCCCCCTCGCTGCCTGTCAGGGTTGCCGCAACGACGCGGGGATCGGCAATGATCTTTTCGACGCGAGACGCCTGCACGTGAAGATTGCGGAAAAGCCCTTTGGGCGCACCCGCAGCCAAGACCACATCTTCCAGCAAATCCGCGCATTCGGGCGTCAGGCTAGCGTGCTTCAGCAGGCCGACATTGCCCGCCATGATAGCCGGCGCCATGAAGCGAACCGCCTGCCAGTAGGGAAAATTCCAGGGCATGATGGCCAGAACCGGCCCTTGCGCCAGCCAGTGCGACCGCGCTGTCCCTTGTGGCATATCGTGATCGATGGGCGCCAATTGCGCAGGTCCGTGCTCCGCGTAATAGCGAAAGGCGCTCGCCGATTTGGCAACTTCGGCCCGCGCCTGCGCGATGGGTTTACCCATCTCGAACGTGGCCACTGCCGCCAGTTCTTCCTGCCGTGCATCGAACTGGTCAGCGATCCGGTTCAGCAGATCGACGCGATCGTTCAAATCGCTGGTACGCCATTGCCGGAAGGCGACAACGGCTTCATCCAGCGCCACATCGATCGCCCGATCATCCAATTCAGGAAAGCTCTTGCCTTTCTCTCCGGTCGCGGGATTGATCTGGGTGGGCATCGTTTTGCACCTCGCGAGCTATGATCAGGCATACTGTTGCGCTGTCTATGCCGCTGTAACGCTACAACGTAACCATGAGTTTCCCATGCAGGCGAATTACTTCGGCGGATCGGGGATCAAGCCGGGCGAACAGAGATGCGTTGCCCACCCTGCAATCGGGTTACAATCAGATGGCGGAACTGAATCGCCTTGGGGAATCTTGCCTATAGGGATCAAACTGGGCAGCGATGCTGCGTGCGTAAGGCAGCCCTCCGTCCGTGATCACCAGTTCTTCCCGATCGAAAACGCATAACCCCCTCGCAAGGTATGGGGCCAGCCCCTGCGCAACGGCGCGTGCCAGTTCAGGCGCCACGACTGCCCGGCCATGACACAGCAACCCTTCGATAATCGCACCCCGCATCCGGTCATCCGCAGACCGCCGCACCCCAAGGCCGGCTGGCAAGACACCTTGCGACAGAAGCATCCGGTAGCGTCCGCTGTTCTTTTCATTCTGGACAAGAACATCGGGGAAGTTGCTGATCGCGGATGCCCCCAGCCCGATCAGAACCGCAGCAGCATCGTCGGTAAAACCCTGAAAATTGCGATGCAACTGGCCTGTGGCGGCGGCTTTTGCCAGAGGATCGTCGGGCCGGGCGAAATGATCGAAGCCGATGGCCGCATACCCCGCCTTGACCAGTTGCTGATAGCCCATCTCCGCCATAACGAACCGCTCCTCCTTCGGGGGAAGTGCGCTGGCATCAATACGGCGCTGGCGTGCGATCAGGTGCGGCACATGCGCATAACCGAACAGGGCGATCCGGTCTGCACCCAGCGCCACGGTATCGGCCAGCGTATCGGTAAGATCGTCCCTACCCTGCCCCGGCAAACCGTACATCAGATCGAAGTTGAGCGATGTCACCCCCGCACCGCGCAGAATATCTACGCTGCGTTCGATCATGTCACGTGGCTGCACGCGCCCGATCGCTTCCTGCAAATGCGGGGCGAAAGTCTGCACACCCATGCTGGCATGGGTTGCCCCGATCCCCCGCACGACATTGCCCCATTCATCGATCAACGTTCGCGGATCGAGTTCGATCGAAATAATCGGATCGACAGGGCGGAACCGCAGTTCCAGTTCGTTGAACAGTCGCACAAAATCGACGGGTGCTATCGCATTGGGGCTGCCCCCACCGAACGCGATACGCCGCACACGCGCATCCGATGGCAGACGCGCGGCAACCATGCGGATTTCGCGATGCAGGGCGTCCAGATAGCTTGCCAGCCTCTGCCGCCGATTGGCCGCACCGGTATTGCAGGCGCAATACCAGCAAATCGATTCACAGAAGGGGATATGGATATAGAGCGACACATCCCCCGACGCCTGCTCCAGCGCCGCCATCTGATCGGCCGGACCGATATCGCCCGCGAATTCCGCAGCCGTGGGAAAGCTCGTGTAACGAGGGACGGGCTTGTCGAGCAGGTCTGGGTAGTAAGGCCACATGAGGGGCTTTAGAGCAAAGCCCGCCCCCCCACTCATTGAGGGGAATCAATTTCCCGCCCCGGATTATTCCGAGGGGAAGAACGCGGCGTAAGGGCCTGAAATGGCGAATTTTCGCCAGCCATCTTCGGGCTGCGCCAATCGGTCCGCCACCGCATAGAATACCGCAGGGTTGGCGGAAAACCCGCTATGGCTCGAACAGACTTCGATATTTTCGGTGATCGCGTCGGTTTCGCTGACACAGTTTTGCCAGGCCACGGCCCCGTCGCTCTTGCTGAAAATCGCACTCGAAGGCACGTCGAGCGGGCGATATCCGCCCAGCGCACGCTTGCGGCTTTCCGGTCCGGACAGGCTTTTCCCGGTGATCAGCCGGTAGAGGATCGGCATACTGGTTGCGCCCGGGTTACCCGCGAACGGGCTGCCCAGCGTGATGACCTGGCGCAGATCAGCAGAATCGCGCCGGGCCACCTCCCGCGCGATGACACCGCCCAGGCTCCAGCCGACAAGGCTGACCTTGCGCCCCGTCGCTTCGACGATTTCCCGCACGCGGCGTTCGACATGATCGCCATGTTCCCCATCGCTATGCTGATCGAGGTTGAGGCCCAGATCCCACGGAAACACCTGATACCCCAACAGGGAAAGGTACTGTCTGAGCACAATGGTGCCGCAATCGGTCGCCGCAAAGCCGGGCAACACCATAACCGGATGCCCATCGCCCCGCGCAACTGTCGCCAGCATGGGCGCGGTGGCGACAAGGGCGCCGACTTCCCATGCAAACCGGAAGGGTTCGAGCATCGCCCAACCGGTCGCCGGGCGGCGGATGCTATCGGGTGCTTCTGCCGCTGCGCGATGCAACTGGTCGGTCTGCCTTGCCATGGCAGCTATGTAATCGTTTTGGCGCCCATTCCTAGCCCGGATCACGCACGATACACCGGAACCCGACATGGCTGGTGGACGTGTCCAGCGGCTGCGGATGGCGGGCGGCAGGCCGATACCGCTGACAATAGTTCGGGGCGCACAAATGCGACCCTCCTTTCAACACCTTGCGCGGGATCGGCACCGTAGGAGTGCACGGATCGAAACTGTCACCTTTGCGCCCGCCCCGGGGATTGTCGGCAACACAGCAACTGCCCTTGGCCTTCTTTTCGTCAGCGGGCAGTCCATACCAGTCATCCGTCCATTCCCAGACATTGCCAATCAGATCGTAAAGGCCATACCCGTTGGCCGGATATGTCCGCACGGGCGATGTCCGCTCCCACCCGTCCAGCATCTGGTTGGCGAAAGGGAACATGCCCTGCCAGTAGTTGGCCAGCATCGCCCCGCCCGGTGCAAGTTCATCGCCCCAGGCATAATCCGCCCCTTCCAGCCCGCCGCGCGCCGCAAACTCGTATTCCGCTTCTGTGGGCAAAGTCTTCCCCGCCCACTGCGCATAGGCCATCGCGTCCTCGTGCACGATATGCACCACGGGGTGATCGTCCAGTCCTTCAAGCGAACTGCCCGGGCCTATGGGATGACGCCAGTCAGCACCGGTTACGAACCGCCACCATTGCGAATAATCGTTGGTATCCACGGGCGTGGCAGTACGGAAGAACACCAGCGACCCGGCCTGCGCCAGTGCCGGGTCCATTCCGGGATAATCGGCCGGATCGGGCGCGGTTTCCGCGAAAGTCCGATACCCTGTAGCCTCGACGAAGCGGGAAAATTCCGCGTTGGTGACAGGCGCCTCGTCCATCCAGAACGTATCGACGCTGACTTGCCGCAAAGGGGCTTCTTCAGGATAGAAGCGATCCGATCCCATGGTGAAGGTGCCACCGGCAATTCTCTTCATCCCCACAAGTTCAGTTTTCGTATCCAAGCTCCATCCTTTCGACCAGAAAAAGTGTAATTGCGACCGCGCGCAGCACGCGTGTCATTCCGTCTCGTGCAAAGTTTCACATGCCATCCCGCGAAGGATGATGCTTGCGGCCTGACGGGAAACCATCTCCCGCTCCGCCGTCGTGACTGGTCGCAGGGACACCACATATCGTACACCGTAACTCGCCAGCGTAAAGAAGATCCGCAACAGCGCCGGCCCCGGTGTGGGCATTCCCGCTTCGCGCAGTATCCCGGCGAACGGCCGCCCGGCGCGGTCTACCTGCATGTCATAAAAGGTGCGCGCCAGTTCCGGGAACAGATCACTTTCCTGCACCAGCAGATAATGCATGGAAAGCGAACGCGGCATCAGATGAAGGTCCAGTACCTGACGGCACAGCGCCTCCATCCGCTCGAACGGGGTTTCTCCGTCAGGAATCGCAATATCGCGCCATTGCGCGGCAATTTCGCGCGCCACGACATAGGCAAACAAGCCCGCCTTGCCACCGAACTGACGATAGATTGTCGCACGCCCGATACCGGCAGCCGTAGTGATCGGCTCCAGGCTCGCCCCTTCGAAACCGTGCGCGAGAAATTCGTCGATGGCGGCATCGCACAAGGCAGCGAACCGTTCGGGCGGCAGGCGCATCTGCGCCTTGCCCGGCGGGCCGGACAAGGCTGCGACGAAGGGCGGTTGCGGATCGCAACCATCCGTCCCCCCCGCACCACTTATACCTTCCGTCCCGACACCATCGGCGAACACCTTGGCGGCCAGCCATGCCTGCGCAGTCCGCGGCGCTTTTCGGGGCAATGGATATCCCAGAAAATAGCGGGTGCCTTCCACGCCCATTGCCCCCAGGCGCGTCGCAAGATCAACCGAATCCCCCTCGAACGGGCTGATCCGGCCTTCATCCACCTGCCTTTCCAGATAGGCGGCCAATTTGTGGCTCTGACTGCGGCGATAGTCGTGCAGATCGGCAGCCAGTTGCGGAAACTTGCGGGTCGCCACGATATTTGCCCGGAACAATCCATAATTGCGCGGTTTCACAAACGCGTTGAACAGGCTTTCTGCATAACTGGCCAGCGTAGCGCGCAGATCGTCGCTATCGATAATCGTGCCGTCATCACCGGGGGAAAGGCCCGCCCGAACCACGCGATCGAACAGGTCTTCCTTATCGTCGAAGTGCTCATAGATCGCCTGCTTGCTGACCTTCGCGCTGGCCGCGATACGATCCATGCTGGTCCGTTCGAACCCATCCTGCAGGAAATGGGTTGCGGCCTCACGCATGATCCGGGCACGGCGATCGCTTCCCCTGTCCATTTGCCGTGAATCTCCTGCGTGATGGCCGCCCGGGGCATCCACCCCGGGCCAGGCGAAGCTCCTACTTCCCCTGTTCCTGTTTGGCGAGAATGACTTCGACCTTGTCGATCCGTCCGCTGAAGGGCTGGCTTGCCGCGCCTTCCACAACCGGCGTGTCCGCGTCGAAGCCCACATCGAAGGTATCCGTCATTTCAGGCGGTTTCGAGATAGTACGTGCAATCTTGCCACGCCCGATTTCTGCACCGTTGGCACGGATGATCATTTCACCCCCGGCATTGCGCCCACCATCATACCGGAATTCATATTCCAGATGGACCTTGCCGCCCGGCAAGGCCAAGGCTGCGGCAACGGCAGATTGATCGCCCGGAAGCTGGCTCGCCGCCATATAGGCAACGGGCCTGCCGTTCACCAGATGGAAGCTCCATCCGCCAAACTTGCTGCCCATGGCCACAACAGTGCCATTGGCGTTGTTGTCCGGCAGTTCGACATCGGCCGCGAGCGTGAATGATCGTGCCAGCAGCGGCGCAGCCTTGAGGAACGGGATGGAAATATTGCTGCCCCAATAAGTATAGCGATCACGCGTCGGATGCTGGGCCGATGCTGCGGCAAAGCGCGAAAGATCCATCCGGTCGTCGAGAGGATAGACGTTGTTGCGTTTCGCTTCCTGATCAAAGATCGCCTGCATTTCAGCGAGTTTTTCGGGGTTTTTGGCCGCAAGATCGCGCGATTGCGCCGGATCGCTCCTGAGATCGTAGAGTTCCCATTTGTAGTCCATCGGATTCCCCGCGTACGGAGCCCCCTGCCCCCAGGGAATGCGCTTGGGCGTGGTGCCTGCCCACCAGCCATCGTGATAGATGCCGCGATTGCCCATCATTTCGAAATACTGGGTGCGATGCCGTTCCGGCGCCTTGCTGTCCTTGAAACTGTAGGCCAGACTGACGCCATCGATGGGCTGCTGGGCCACCCCGTTGACTGAAGCCGGTGCCTCGATCCCCACAGCCTCAAGCAAAGTCGGCACGATATCCGTTATGTGACCAAACTGGCTGCGTATACCGCCACCCTGAATGCGTTCGGGCCACGACACGACCATGCCGTTGCGCACGCCCCCAGATGCGAGGCGTACTGTTTCACATAAGGGTTCGGCGCGCTCATCGCCCAGGCCCAGCCATTCGCATAATTGGCAACGGCATCGGGCCCGCCGAATGTATCGATGCCGTCAAGCAGGCGCTGCTCGGTTTCATCCGTACCGTTCGCGAAGTTCGACATCGGGTTCATACTTCCCAACGGCCCGCCTTCCGCCGCCGCCCCATTATCGCCCTCGATAAAGATCACCAGCGTATTGCCGCTTTCGCCCATACGATCGAGTTCATCGATAATCCGCCCGAACTGATCGTCCTGATAGGCCAGCATCGCGGCATAGACTTCCATCGTACGCGCGGTGATGCGCCGTTGTGCATCGGACATGGCCGACCAGGCGGGAATCCCGTCCGGCCTTGGCGTAACTGTGGCGCTTTGGGGCAGAATGCCCGCACGCTTTTGCCGGGCAACGGTGTCGGTTCGGACCTGATCCCATCCATTGTCGAACTTGCCCTTGAAACGCGCGATCCATTCGGGCGGGGCCTGCAACGGCGCATGGGCCGAACCGGTTGCAAGATAGGCAAAGAATGGCTTGGCCGGATCGACGGCCTGCTGATTGTGAATCCAGTTGATCGTTTCATTCGCCAGCGCATTGTCCAGCAATTGCCCGTCCTTCAACGTCGGGATCGGCGCATTGCCGCGATAGAGCGCCGGGGTGAACTGGTTCGTTTCGGCCGCCATGAAACCGTAAAAATACTCGAACCCCAGCCCCGTCGGCCAAAGATCGAACGGCCCCTGTGGGGAGACATGATCTTCAGGCGCATTGTGATGCTTGCCGAACATGGCTGTATTGTAGCCGTTCTGCCGCAGGATTTCGGCAATGGTTGCCGCGCTTTTGGGCATCACGTTATTGTAGCCCGGAAAGCCGGTCGTCAGGTTCGCCACGATGCCATTGGCGACCGCATGATGATTACGCCCGGTCAGAAGCGATGCGCGCGTTGGTGAACACATCGCTGTCGTATGGAACCGGTTATAGATCAGGCCCCGCGCAGCCAGCCGGTCGAGATTGGGGGTTGGCACCGGGCCGCCAAACGTGCTCGCCGCACCAAGCCCGACGTCGTCGGTCAAGACGAGAAGAATATTGGGCGCCCCTGTCGGCGCCTTACGCTGGACCGGAAAGTCCGCAGTCGAATCCAGATAAGTCTGCCCGATCTTGCCCGCAAAAGGCTTGGCCTCGGACGGCAGCGAAGGACCAGTCGGCGCCTGCCCTGCGATCGCCGCCCCCGCCCCGCCGCAAGCAAAAATAGCTGCGGTCATCGTCAGAATCGATCGAAAGCCGCGCTTCCCAATATGCACCATAGTCTGATCCCGCTCCCTGACAGTGGCATCGACGTTCGCGCACCACCCTTGTTCCGAAAGCATTTTCGCTTGCGGATTCACATGCCTTCAGTACTGTATAGTCTCGTACCAAACAAGTGCCGCATTTTTGCGCGAGAGGGGTTTCGGGGATGAGCATCGGTAAGATTCGCAACACAGTCGGCCGACTGGCACTGGCGGCTTCGTTAGGGGCCATCACATTGGGCACGGCATCGCCCGCGCTGGCGCAGGCTGATACGCCCGCCGCGCCCCCCGTGCAGTATCAGCGGCAAGCTCCCGCTGGCGCCCCCAACGTGGTGCTGATCCTGCTCGATGACGTGGGCTTCGGCGCCAGTGCAACCTTTGGGGGCCCGGCAGCAACCCCCGCGCTTGACCGGCTGGCCAAAGAAGGTCTGCGTTACAATCGCTTCCATACGACCGCCATATGCTCCCCCACCCGCGCCTCGCTGCTCAGCGGACGTAATCCGCATGCGACGGGGATTGGCGCCGTGATGAACGTGGCGGATGAACGCCCCGGCTATTCCGGTTTCCACGCGAAGGATACGGCTACGATCGCCGAAATCCTCCGGCAGAACGGCTACAGCACGGCCATGTTCGGCAAATGGCACCAGACACCCGATTGGGAAGTGTCGCAAAGCGGACCGTTCGACCGCTGGCCCACGGGCGAAGGCTTTGAAAAGTTCTATGGTTTTCAAGGTGGCGAGACCGACCAGTTCGAACCCACCCTCTACGATGGCACGACCCCGATCATGCGCCCGGCGGGGGACAATTATCATCTGACCGACGATCTCGTCGATCAGTCCATCAAGTGGATGCACGCGCAGAAATCGGTAACGCCGGACAAGCCCTTCTTCCTCTATCTGGCGACCGGAGGAATTCACGCGCCGATCCAGGTGCCGAAAGAATACGTCGACCGTTATCACGGCAAATTCAATCAGGGCTGGGACAAGTTGCGTGAAGAGATCTTTGCCCGCCAGAAACGGCTGGGCGTGATCCCGGCCGATGCCAAACTGACCCCCCGCCCCGATGGCCTGCCTGCATGGGACAGCCTGACCCCGCAGCAGAAGACTTTCGCATCACGCCAGATGGAAGCCTATGTCGCATTCCTCGCGCATACGGACGATCAGATGAACCGGCTGGTCCAGTCCCTGAAGGACAGTGGCCAGTTCAACAATACCCTGTTCGTTTACATCGTGGGCGACAACGGGGCGAGCGCCGAAGGTGGGCTACAGGGCAGCCTCAATTACATGGGACAGCTTCAGGGCGTTCCGGAACCCGAAGAAGGCAAGTTTGCCGGGATCGACCGGATCGGAACGGCTGATGCCTACGCCCATGTCAACTCCGCCTGGGCCTGGGCGACCAACGCGCCGTTCCAGTGGACCAAGACCGTAGCATCCCATCTGGGCGGCACCCGCAACGCTATGGTCCTGACCTGGCCCGACAAGATCAAGACACCGGGTGGTGTACGCTCGCAATTTGGCCACGTGAACGATATCACGCCGACCATTCTCGAAGCTGTGGGCATCGAAGCCCCCAAAGTCGTGAACGGCATTGCCCAGAAGCCGATGAACGGGACCAGCCTGGTCTACAGCTTCAACGATGCCAAGGCGCCCGAACGCCACACCACCCAGTATTTCGAGGTATTCGGCCATCGCGCGATCTATCACGATGGCTGGATGGCCTCGGCGTTCCATTCGCGCCTGCCCTGGACTGCCGGTTTCGATACGGTGAAAAAGCCGTTCGAAGAGGATACGTGGGAGCTCTACGATCTGCGCAAGGATTTCTCGCAGTCCGTCAATCTGGCGGCAAAGTATCCTGAAAAGGTGGATGAACTGAAAGCCCTGTTCATGAAAGAGGCCGCTGCCAACCAGGTGCTGCCGCTCAAGGAACAGCAGTTCATCAACAACTTGCCCGATCTCGCAAAAGGGGTGACGCGCGCAACCTATCATGAAGGCACCGTCAGCGTGCCCGAAAAGGCCGTGCCACACATGAACAACCGTTCGTGGTCGCTGCTGTCGGATGTCACGACGAGCGACAACACCCGTGGCGTTATCGCGACAATCGGCGGCACTGCGGGCGGATGGTCGCTTTATCTCGACGCGGAACGCCGCCCCACCTTCACCTATCGCGTTTTCGATCTGAAGACCGTGGACCTGAAGGGTGCCCCGCTCGCACCGGGCGCCAACAAGCTTCGTGTGGATTTCGACTATGACGGCAAGGGCTATGGCAAGGGCGGCAAGCTGACCCTGTCGGTCAATGGCCAGCCGGTCGCCAGTGATACGGTCCCCGCATCGCCGCTGGCCTATTTCTCGATCAACGAAACGTTTGATGTCGGTCTCGACACCGGATCGGCGGGCGGCAAGTATCCCGCCGGGGCGCCACTGGGTTACCCTTATGCCGATGGCAAGATCGACCAGGTGACGATCGAACTGCGCTGACACACTGCGCTGCGGCAGGTGCTTTCCCGCACCTGCCGCAGCGGATTTCTCCTACAACCCGAACACCTTGTTCAAGGAACCCACATTGGCCCGGTTGTGCTTGATCCGTTCAACCATCAGCCAGCGTCCGCCGCGTTTTTCCCAGCGATCGTGGTAATCCCCCAGAGTAAAGTAGACTTCGCTGGAATTGTCCGGCGGCAGATGGCTGTCATGCACATAGGCACGACTGGTTGCCACCTCGCCGGAAACATCGACCACAATGTTTCCGATCAGATGCTGGGTCGTGCCGCAACGTTCAAGATAGTGACGCATGAGATCGGTGATGGCGTGCGGCCCTTCCAGCCGACCGGTCCCCATATCGGCAACCACATCTTCTGCGGTAATCGCATGAATGGCGTCCCAGTCGTGACTGTCCATGGCCCGCGCAATCGCGATAATGTTCTGCTCGATAGCCCGCACCGCGAGCAAGTTTTCAAACTGTTCCTGCATGTCTTCGCACCTCCTCCGTTCAACTGATGGGCTCGAGTTCGTCCCAGATCGGTCCGGTCAGCATGCGAAAGAATTTTTCATCCGAATACATCCGTTCGCCGGTAAGCGCGGTATCGCCAAACGTAAGAATCGCCATGATCCGGTGCACTGTGGGTTGCGCTTCGCCATCATGCTGCACCGTGACCGAATATTCCTGCACCAGGCCAGCCTCGCCGATCCCTTCGCTATGCATTTCGGCACCCCGGATCCGCGGCTGCACATTCGCCATGAAATGTTCGTAATACCGGCGGGTGGTATCCATCCCCTGGAAACGCTTGCCCAGCGGATAGAACTCGTAAACCGGTTCCCCCTCCATTGTCGCCAGAAGACCTTCGAGGTCTTGTGTCGCTTCAATTTCCGCATGCGCGACGCCAATCGATACGAGTTTCGCGATCGATGCCTTCATTTCCCTATCTCCCATCTATCCGCCTGTTTCACAATGCGGACATGTCAGGGCCATACCATGACACCGCGACAACAAAACCCGCAACGATCCGTTTTGTTCGGATTATGATTGACGCCGCAACCGCAGCCATTAGCCCTGTCTAACAAGGCATGACGGGAGAGACCTATGACATCGCAGATTATCCTCTCCGTTGCCGGAAGCGACCGCCCAGGCCTGACGCAGGCGCTTGCCGACGCGGTGCTGGCAGCGGGCGGAAACTGGCTCGAAAGCCATCTTAGCCGGCTTGGCGGAACCTACGTAGGATCGGTACTTGTCGCACTCGACCCGGAAAACCTGCCCGTATTGGAACGCCATATTCGCGCGGTCGATGCCACAGGCTTGCGCGTCTCCATCGTTCCGGCCGGGGAAGACCCCGCTACACAAGGCCAACCGCTGTGGATCGAACTGGTCGGGCAGGACCGCCCCGGTATCGTGCGTGAAGTGACGGCGGTTCTTGCCAACCTCGGCGTCAATATCGAGGAGTTTTCAACCGGCACCGAAAACAGCGCATGGTCAGGCGAAATGCTGTTTCGGATGAATGCCCTGGTGATCGTTCCGCCACGGACATCGGGTGAGGACGTACAATCCGCGCTCGAAGCGATTTCCGGTGAAATCATGGTCGATTTCACCTTCACCCCGCCTGAGGGATAAATCGGGCACAATTCTGTATTTGGACAATTCCTTCCCTTTCAGGCTTGGCCTGCCTGACGTTGCCCACTAGAGCTCTACGCAAAGGAGAGGTTTTATGCGTTTCTGGCTATCCATGATGGCTGTGTCCGAACTGGACCAACTCGTCGAACTGGCCAAACATGCCGAAGAATGTGGGTTTTACGGTGTCACCTATGCCGATCACCTCATCATGCCGGCGAATATCGAAACGCCTTACCCCTACACCGCCGATGGCAAGCTGTTCTGGCCGCTGGAAGCCCCCTGGCCCGACCCGTGGATCACGCTGGCGCTGCTCGGCGCAGAAACGAAACACATTCATCTTGCCACGAACATCTATCTCGCGGCCTTACGCGATCCTTTCACGGTGGCGCGCGCGGTTTCGACCACAGCCGCATTTTCGGGCGGGCGCGTGGTCTGCGGGGTCTCCGCAGGCTGGCTGAAAGAAGAATACGATGCGGCGGGTGTGGACTTTGCCAGCCGCGGCCGTCGTCTGGATGAAATTCTGGCGGTGTGCCGACGTTTGTGGGCAGGCGAAACCTTCAGCCACGAAGGCGAATTCTTCCAGTTCGATTCCGTGATCCTGCGCCCCGTTCCGCCTGAACCGGTGCCCGTGTGGGTGGGTGGCAAGGCTGGCCCGGCGCTGCGCCGCGCGGCGGCGAATGATGGGTGGCTCGGCCTGCCCGGCACGGTAGACGACAATCTCGCCATCGTGGCGCGCATGCACGATATGCGCCGCGACATGGGCCGCACAGTGGATGATTTCCGCCCCTGCGTCTCTCTGATAGAACCACTGACGGAAAGCGCCCGCACACGCCTTGAAGAAGGCGGAATTGGCGATACGGCGGCCATCCCCTGGTTCCCGACCCCGTGGGAAGTCGAAGCCTTCCTGCCCGAAGGGGCCGACATCACCCGCCTATCGGTCAAGAAGGACGCCATCAGCCGCTATGCCGATCGCGTTATTGCCAAACACACCTGACAGCCTGAAAGGAACGAATGATGAAACCGGCAGATCTCCCCATCAAGTCCATGAGCGCGGTAAAGGCGCGCGACCGGGAAGGCTGGCTTGCGCTGTTCGAAGATAACGCCGTGGTGGAAGATCCCGTCGGCGGCCACGAAATGTGGGACAAGGAAGGCACCGGACAGCAGGGCAAGGAAGCGATTGGCCGCTTCTACGACATGTTCAGCAGTTCGCAGTCCGCCATGGACTTCGAAGTGCACCACATGGCCGCATGCGGCAACGAAGCGGCATGTTTCGTCACGATGAAGTTCACAATGAACGATGGCACGGTGAACGAAAACAAGCTGATCAACATCTACAAGATGTCACCCAACGGGAAAGTGGCTTCGCTGCGGTCCTTCTGGAACTGATGTGATGCAAGGCGCGGATATGGCAGACCATGCCTGTCCGCGCCTTTCGCATCCTAACCGGCCAGTGATGCGTGCCGATCAAGAAACGCGATAACCGCATCCGCAAAACGATCGTTGCGATCCCCAGCCACCATATGATCCGCCTTGTCGATCGTCACGATTTCGGCATGGGGCACCAGTGCGCCGAATTCTTCGGCCCCTTCGGCGCTAACGACATTGCTTAACCCGCCGCGCACCAGTGCGGTCGGTATCGTGAGCGTGGCGGCGGCCTTGTGGAACCTTTCCAGCAACAATTGCCAGCCTTCGGGCGAGCGTCTGTGCTGCATGATCGCCGGGTCCCAATGCCAGTAATATCGGCCATCGTCCGCCAGACGCAGGTTTTTCATCAGGCCGCTGGGATCACGCGGGCGTGGACGATCCGGGCGGTAGGCCGCAACGGCATCAGCAGCCTCCTCCACGCTGGCAAAGCCATCAGCATTCCCGCGCATGAAACTGGTGATATGTGATGCGCCGGCTTCTTCCAGGCGCGGGGCGATATCCACGAGCACCAACCCGGCGGCAGCGATGCCCCCCTCCGCCACCCCGAGCAGCGACGTCAAACCACCCATGGACGCACCGACCAGAAAGGCAGGACGGCTTTGCAGGGCCTGCACTGCGGCAAGATCGCCAATGAACCGTTCAAAGCCATATTCGCTATCCGGAGACCAGTCGCTTTCGCCGTGACCACGCAGATCGAAGGATGTCACCCGATAGCCGGAACCGGCCAAACGGGCCGCCGCCGTGCCCCACGAATGACGGGTCTGCCCCACCCCGTGCAGCATGATTACCGGTACGCCCTGTTCCGGACCGCCAACATCCGCCGCCAGTTCTACGCCTGCCCCCGCCAGCCTGACCTTTTCCAGCATGATCGTGCTCAGGCCCCTTCAGCAATCGTGAAATGCACCAGCCAGCGCGCGATCATTGCAGGCCGATCCTCGCCTTCCTGTTCGATCACAATATCGAGAACCTGCTGGAACTGGTTACGCTGCCGTTCCACGGTATCGACAATCGTGAACACCCCGCGCACTGCCTTGCCAGAGCGGACCGGTGCGGTGAACCGCACCTTGTCCAATCCGTAATTCAGGCCAACCGTTACACCCGGCGGGATGGGAAGATGCGCCTGATCCCGCAAATGCGGGAGCAGCGAAAGGACAAGGAAGCCATGGGCAATCGTGCCACCCAGAAAAGTTTCGGCGGCACGTTCGGGATCGATGTGAATAAATTCAAAATCGCGCGTTGCCTCGGCAAAGCGATTGATCATCTCCTGATCGATCGTCACCCAGTCCGATGCGAAGCTGCGCCCTGCCTGTTCCGCGATAAACGCTCGCGCTCCCCCGTTTCCCGTCATCAGATCAGCCCGAGTTCGCGACGGAGAACCTGACGGTCAACCTTGCCGGTTGCGTTCCGCGGGAGTGGATCTTCGCGCAGGAAGACATCGGTCGGAACCTTGTATTCCGCCAGATGATCGCGCACCTGCTGGCGCACCTGATCTTCCGTCAGCGACTTGCCCGGTTGTGCGACAACCGCCACGGCCAGGCGTTCGCCCACCCGATCGTCGAGTATGCCGAACGCGGCAACATCCGCGACATCGGCATGGTCGGAAATTACCCGTTCGATTTCGGCGCAATAGATGTTCTCGCCCTTGCAAATGACCATGTTGGTCTTGCGATCGACAATGGCGACATAACCGCTCTCATCCACAACCCCGATATCGCCGGTACGCAGCCAGCCATCGACATCCATCGTCTTGGCGGTTTCTTCGGGCTTGCCCCAGTAACCCGACATCAGCATCGGACCACGTACGCTGATTTCGCCCACTTCGCCTGCGGGCAAGGGATTGCCGTCATCATCGACCACCCGCATGTCGGCCAGATCGTGCATGACTCCGGAGCATTCCGGACGGTTGGTGAACAGTTCGCCCATGGCGAGACTGACGGAACCGGATGTTTCGGTCATCCCGTACCCCCCGCCGAAGATGCGGTTGGGAAATGCCTTACGCAGTTCGTTCAGAAGGTTGATAGGCAGGGCCTGTCCACCGCTGGCAATCGACCCCAATGACGAAAGATCACGCTCTGCCCGGGTCGGTTCATTCAGAACATCCCACAGGGTCATCGGCGGGCCGGTGAATTCGGTGATTTTTTCCTGCTCGATCAACCGAAGGGCTTCCGCCGGGTTCCAGCGACGATGGAAGACGATCTTCCCACCCCGCGCCAGCACGCCGAGGAAAATCTGCTGGCAGCCGCTGACGTGGAACAGCGGGAAAATCAGGAAGACCGCGCTTCGCGGGCGGGCCGCCATGAAAGTCTGCACATCGATGCCCATCTGCGCCGCCACACGTGCGGCAAAGCGTGCGCCGGCATGTTGCGCCATGAACACTCCGGTCAACATCGCCCGGTGACTGATAATTGCCCCCTTGGGTCGCCCGGTGGTCCCCGATGTAAACAGGATGCAGCAGGCATCGTCTGCATCCGCCGTGTTTTGCGGAAGGGGTTTGCCCGCATATTCGTGCGCCATGGCATCGAAAGCGGCTTCATCGAACACCACAACCGGGCCTTCGTATCCGGCCTGCGCCAGCGCTTCGGCCCGGCGCGCATCAGCGACCACCAGCGATGCACCGACATCTTCCGTGCAATACCGCATTTCTTCACCGGAACCGCGGCTGTTGATCAGCGCGGGCACCGTGCCCAAGGCGGACAGGGCCGTAAACGCATACATCCATTCCGGGCTGTTGTGCATGGCCAATGCCACACGATCGCCCGGCTTGAGATCGTACTGTGCAGCGAAACCGGCAGCAATCGCCCCGGCCTGCGCATGAAATGCGGCGTAGGAAATACGTCTGTCGCCATCGACGACAAAGTCCACATCGCCCAGAGCGGGCATCATGGAAAAGAGCATGGACAAGGTGCCGTTTGTTCGCGCGAATACGCGCATCAAACGCCCGTTCACCATTTGCTCAACAATTTCAAATGGCTCGCCCGGGCCAGAAAGGCTGGGTGCGCGTGGATCGATCTGCGCGGTCAAAATACTCTCCTCTTTATGCCCGGCGGCACAGAACATTGCTCAAATTCAGACTGTTGCAGACCAACAATCCCAAGGTGGGGGTACACCCCAATCGTCCACTTCTATCGGAGGACTATTTTTCGGCAGGCCCTGAAAGGCCCGCCAGATTGGAAGATAGGAGCGCAAATGACGTTAGCGCAAGTCATGGAATGGCATGACTTGCGCCAACAATGGCCCTATTTCCCACACATTCCCGCGCAGGGTTGCCACTCCTGCGCAAAAATGCCCGGCATCCGAATGACCCGAAGGGCCGGAACCCTCCGGAAGGCAAGAAATCAGCCTCGCGGTTCGCGCGGCAATCCCAGCCCCCGCTCAGAAATGATATTGCGCTGAATCTGGTTCGTCCCCCCATGGATCGTTTCCGACCGCGTGTAGAGGTAGATGTTCGCCAGATCGTCGAAGGCATAGTCTTGCGTCGGGGCGATAAGCCCCGGTGCGCCCACCACATCCATCGCCAGTTCCCCCAGCTTCTTGTGCCAGGTGCCCCAGTAGATTTTGTGGATGAAGGCTTCGCGCGAGAGCATTTCGTTGTCGCCCTTCGACAGGGTGCGCAGCGCATTGTACCGCATAAGCTTCAGCCCCGAGTGCGCCCGGGCAATCCGGTCACGGATCAGGGGGTCCTGCGCAGCCCCATTGGCGTTGGCGGCATCGATGACCTTCTGCAACTCGGTCTGGAAGCTCATCTGGATACCCAGCGAAGATGCCCCACGTTCATGAGAGAGCAGACCCATCGCGACCTTCCAGCCTTCACCCGGCTTGCCAACGATATTGGCAGCCGCCGTGCGCGCGCCATCGAAGAAAGTCTCGTTGAACTCTGCACCACCCGTCATCTGCTTGATCGGGCGCAGTTCCACGCCGGGCTGGTCGATCGGCACCAGCAGGAAGGAAATCCCCTTCGAACCCTGGCTGCCTTCTTCCGTTCGTGCCAGCACGAAAATCCACTGGGCATACTGGGCCAGACTGGTCCAGATTTTCTGCCCTTCGATCACCCATTCCGGACCGTTCGGCCCCTCTTCAAGGCGCGCCTTGGTGCGGATGTTCGAAAGGTCAGACCCGGCATTGGGTTCCGAGAAGCCCTGCGCCCACAGCACGTCACCGCTGAGAATAGGCGGCAGGAACTGCTGCTTCTGCTCTTCCGTGCCGAAGTAGATGAAGGTCGGCCCGGCCATGGTCACCCCGAGGTGGCCAATCCGGCCGGGCGCACCTGCGCGCGCGTATTCCTCTGCAAAGATCACCTGTTCGGCGATCGTTGCGCTGCGACCACCATATTCCTTAGGCCACGCAATCGCGCTGTAACCGGCCTTGCCGAGAGCCTTTTCCCATTCGAGACGCTTGGAAATCTCGCCGCTCATGCTGCTCAGATTGCGGATCGCCGCGAACGGCCCCGAAAGCTGTTCCTCGAGCCATTCGGCGACTTCGCGGCGGAATGCTTCCTGTTCGGGAGTAAATTCTGTCCGCATCTTACGCCACCTTATCCACGCCGATCATGTCGGCAATCCGCACGCGCTGCGACGACGGGTCACCCAGCAGAATGGCGTTGGCCCGCGCCCGCTTGAAGAACAGGTGCGCATCGTATTCCCAGGTAAAGCCGATCCCGCCATGCAACTGGATGGCATTGCCCGCTGCCCCCATGAAGGCGTCCGCACTGTAGGAATTGGCGATGGCCGCCGCTTCCGCCAGTTCGTCCGATCCTTCATCAACCACACAGGCTGCATAGTAGGCGCCGGTCTTGGCCGTTTCGACTTCGACCATCATATCGGCCATGCGATGCTTGAGCGCCTGGAAGCTGCCAATCGGGCGACCGAACTGCACGCGATCCTTGGTATAGGCCACTGTCATGTCGAGCACGCCTTCAGCACCGCCTGCATTCTCCGCAGCCAGTGCGATACGGGCAAGGTCCAGTGTCCGCTCCAATGCTGCTGCCGCATCACCAGCACCACCAAGAATCTGATCCTGTGCCACTGCCACACCAGCGAAACGCACAGTGGACAACGGCCGGGTCAGGTCCATGGAGACATGCCGTTCAATGGTCACGCCTGCGCTGTCCGCCGGGATTGCAGCCAGCACCGTTTTCCCGTCGTCTGCTTTCGCCGCCACGACCAGAAGGCCGGAGACATGTGCATAAGGCACAAAACCCGCTTCACCGTTCAGCGTGCCGTCCTGACCGATCCGCACCGCAATGGCGGGGGTCCGTTCCACCCCGCGCCATGCCAGCGTCGCAATCGTGTCACCCGTGATGATCGCAGGCAGGAGCGCATCCTGCTGCGCTTCGGTTCCGGCATTGAGAATGGCCTGCGCAGCCAGTGCGATGCTGGAGAAATAGGGCGACGGCAGAAGCACCCGCCCCATTTCCATCATCGCGATAACAAGGCCGACATGCCCCATTTCCGCACCGCCGAGGCGCGCGGGAAAGGCAATGCCGCCCATGCCCATTTCGCTGACAATCGCGCGCCAGAGCACCGGATCGTAGCCGAGTTCGCTATCCATAGCAGAACGCACGGCAGCCGAGCTGCCATGCGATGCGAGGAAGCCGGAGACGCTTTCCTGAAGGAGCGTCTCCTCTTCGTTGAATGTAAATTGCATAAAGGGTGTTACTCTGCAGCCAGTGCCTGCGGACCGTTGCCGCCATTCCATTCGACATAGAACTGGTAATACCAGCGGCGGAAATCGGCGATCGGGCCATCGCCGTCGCAAATCAGCGCGCGTTCGACAAACCGCTGGCGGTCCCATACCACCTTGTCCTGATCGAACTGCTTGATGATGTCGCGGATCAGCGCACGGGCAAGACCGGCCATCGGGCCTTCGGCCTGTTCCTTGGGCTGGGTAAAGGCAAAGCGCACACGCACCTTGTCATTATCGATCGGGGTCATCCCGGCGATCAGCAGCGTTTCCGAAATACCGCTGAAACGCGTCCATGCCTGACCCGGACCAACGTTGGCATTGGTGATGCGGCCATCGATCTCACCCTTGGGGGTACCCATCTTGGCCTTCACCAGACCTGTGCGGTTGATGCCGTCGAATTTCACTTCTGCGTCTGGCAGGTTGGCCGTGCCGTGAACATAGAGGAAGTGCGCAACGTCAGCGGAGTTTTCCGCCAAAAACTGCAGCGGTGCGTGCACCACCCATTCGTAGCGATCGAATGCGGTATATTCCGGGCTGCCAACCTCAGCGAAATCGATGCGATCCCACTGCGGCGCTTCGCCGTTCGGATGATACCAGAACCACACGAAGCCGCTGCCTTCTTCGGTCGGCCACCCGCCGCACGGGCGTTTTGCCTGCGGCGGAATGACGCGGGCGTAAGGGATTTCCTTGACCGATCCCTCATCGTCATAACGCCATGCGTGGAACGGGCATTCCAGCATGTTGCCATGCACTTTGCCGCCATAGGCCATATGCGCGCCGAGATGCTTGCAATAGGCATCGATAATGCGGACCTTGCCGTCTTCGCCGCGCCACATCGCAAGTTCCTTGCCGAACGCACGCAACGGCTTCACTTCACCAATGGCGATCTCGTCGGAATAACATGCGACATACCAGCCCACGGCATAAGGGATCTTGTCCACACCGCGTTCGGCCGCGCTGACCCCGTTCTGGATATCAGCAAGGCGCCATGCAGCGCGTTCTTCGGGGCTCATCGCACCAACGATCTGCCAGGTTGCGACAGGTGCTGTGCGTGCGTCTGAAACTTGTGCATTCATCTCCGGCACTCCTTAGTCGAGCTTGAACACGCGGCGTGCATTGTCGCGCAGGAATTTAGGCCACACGTCGTCCTTCAGCGGCAATTGTTCAAGTTCGCTGAAAATACGGTCGAGACTGAGACCCATCGGGAAATAACCAGCATAGATAATCTTGTCGGCACCGCGGGTATTGGCGAAATTGATGATCGATTTCGGCAAGTGCTTCGGCGCAAAGGCGCTGGTCGAATAGTAGAGGTTCGGCCACTTGAGCATGAGCTTCACCGCCAGATCGTCCCACGGTTCCGAACCGTGGCGCATCACGATCTTCAGATCGGGGAAGAACCAGCACACTTCATCCAGAAGTTCGGTCCTCTGCGGGGCCATGGGGATACGCGGCCCCGGAACACCCACGTTGATCATGATCGGGATGTCCATTTCCACGCAGGCCGCGTAGATCGGGAACATGTATTTGTGATCGATCGCAACCTGCGGATAAGTGCCCGAAGGGAACACGCTGACGGCCTTGAGGTCGTATTCCTTGTGCAGCTTCTTGATCCGGCGCACTTCATCCATCCCGCCATTGGGATCGATCGGCGCATCGAAGAAGAAACGATCGGGGAAACGCTTTTTCGCTGCGATCGCGGATTCGGTCCAGCGATCATCCAGCCCGATCATCGCCTGCTGGATATTGTGCTTGTCCATCTGCTCGACGGTCCAGCCAATGTAGTCGTCATGGTCGCCAATATCGGGCACGCCCTTGAACATATACTGCGCTGGCATTTCGAAAGCCTGCAGGCTTTCCTTGTCGCGCAGCAGAGGGCGAAAGAAGGTATACCAGTCAGCCCGGTCTTCCCGGGTCGGGATACCCAGCATGGTATCGATTACGCCAATATCCTTCGGCAAACCCATCAGCACTCTCCCACTTAAAATTTAGACTTAAGTCTATATTTTTTCACCAGGATTGCAAGGCGGTAATTATCTTTTAATTTCAGATTGTTATAAAGATTTTGTGACCAATCTCGCCGCCGCAGCAAGCCTGTCTTCCAGCGCATAACCCGACTCGTATCGCCAGTTATGCACAATACCAACATATGTCCCGGTAAGCACTTCCGCCAAGGCCAGTCGTTCGCCTTCCGGCGCATCGTGGACCAGACGCATGAAAGCCGCGTTCAAGCGTTGAATACGCTTGGCCCCCACCTCTTCGTCCCAGCCCTGCACCGTAATCCCGACCATCGGCCGGAACCTGCACCAGCGCGTTTCGAGATCGCGCGCATGGGCGCGGAAAAACTCTTCCACCCGGGGCCCAACCGGCAGATCGAACCCCGCGAAGCGATCCATCTGCGCGATAAAGCCATCGTCCATCTGTTCGATAATCGCACCGACGATATCGGCCTTGCTCGGGAAATAGTTGAACAGGGTGGCACGGCTAATCTTCGCCTGTTCGGCAATCTCGTCCATCGTCGTCGTATTGACCGACTTTTCACCGAACTTCGCAAGCGCCGCTTCCAGAATGGCGGCGCGATTCTTCGCCTTGTTGGATTCCCGGCGGGGAAGAGCTTCGGTCTTGGTCATGCAACACGATCCCTGTTTCTGGCTACTGCCTTAACAGCGTGTGGCCAGATCGCAAAAGAGCATCCCGCATGCCAAACAAACTCCATCCCCTGCAAGGCACAGGACCGCGATCTCATCCGCAGCCTGCACCCTGCCCCTGCATCAGGCGAACGCTGCGACAGCCGGTTTTGGCCGGCAAAAGCGCGTGCTGAACATCAATGCGGCGGCGGCCAGTTCCGCAAAAATGTAGATTGTGAACAGCAGGTCATAATGGCCTGTACGATCAAAAATCTCCCCAGCAAACCGCACCAGTATCGCGCCGAAAATGGCGAGGAATGGTGCCATCAAACCGCGCACCGTGCCGAAGGAGGCCGTACCGAACTGGTCTGCGACCAAGGCATAGAACACCGGACCCATCGCACCGGCAGCCACGCCCAGCATCACAGCGCATCCTGCCAGCATGAAAAACCCGTCAGCGAACAGCAGCAGCAGGTTCAACACCGCCCCCAGCACGTAGAACGCCGTCAGAATGACGCTCCGCTCAATCTTGTCGGCAACGCCGGACAGGGCAAGAATCCCTACGATGGCCGAAATGCCTGTAATCGACATCAGGCTCGTGGCCTCCATCACCGAAAGCCCGTGATCCATGGCCAGCGGGACAAACGTGATGGACAGCGATTGCGCCAGCCCCATCGCCAGCGATGAGCTGAGACAAATCGTCCAGAAATTGGGCATGCGCAGGATTTCGCCAATCGTCATCGGATTGCCCGATCCGGCCATCATCGTCTGCATGCGCGCAAGCACTTCGGGCGTCGCGCCCGGTTCCACATCTTCCGGACCGGGCCGTTCGCGAATGACCGTGGATAGCCCCAGCAGGATCACGGTGCACATCACGCCGGTGATCATCAGGGTGGTGCGCCACCCCTGTTGTTCCAGCAGCCAGCCGATGACCGGCGTCATGATAATGCTGCCAACGGACATGCCCAGCGCGGACAGGACCATGGCACGCCCGCGATTGATGGCGAACCACCGGGCCAGCAGCACCGAACTGGTCAACGCCCCTGCCGAAGGAACAGCGATGGCAAGCGGCAATGCGATCACCAGCGCATCCAGTGTCACCGATTGCGAAATACCCAGGATCAGGAAGCTTGCGCCAAACAGCAAGGCCCCGATGGTCATGATCAGCCGTGCCGAAATACGATCCAGCAACCGCCCCAGAAACGGGCTGAAGGCAGCCCCGCCAAGATTCATCAGGATAAGCGCGCTGTTCATTTCAGCCCGCGACAAACCGAATTCCTGAGAGACTGGAATAACGAACAAACCAAGGGCGCTGTACGTTGCCCCCATTGTCAACATGTTCGCTATCGCGGCAATCACCACGAGCCGCCAACCATAGTACATAAACCAGTCTCTCCCGTTGTATCTTTGCGCAGGAGGCTACACGCCGCCCAGCCTTTGGCAAGCGTGGCAACCAGCAAATACATGATATTAGAGGCGGACAGCCGTGGCGTGAGGATCAACGCACAGCGCGCAAACACCGGCGGCAACGGATCATTCCGAATATTGTGATGGCGACTTTTCAAAGCCGGGCTGCCGGTTGGGTCTTCGATTATGGCCCGATCTGTAATAGATGCTTGTCGATAACAAGGAAAACAGATGGAGAGGCATCACATGGCGAATGTGGGACAATACGGGTTTGGCGCGTTCGATTTTCCCCGTGGCTGGTTCATGATCGGCAGTACGAATGATGTGGGCGAGACACCGGTGCCCGTGCGCTTTTTCGGAACCGACATGGTGCTCTACCGGGGCAAGAGCGGCAAGATACATCTGGTCGAGGCCTATTGTCCGCATATGGGCGCCCATCTTGCGAAGAACAGCACATCCTACATCGTTCTGGATGGCGAACATGTGCAGAATGAATCGATTCGATGCCCGTTCCACGGCTGGCGTTTCGATGAAAACGGCCAGTGCGACAACATCCCCTATTCCGATTTCATCCCGAAAACCGCCTGCCTGAAAACCTTTCCGGTCAAGGAATTTTCCGGTGTGATCTGGACCTGGCACGATCCCGAAGGACTGGAACCCGACTATCCCCTGCCCGCATTCGGCAACCACTATGGCGAGCCGGGCTGGCTCGAATGGGAAATGGTGCATCTCGGCGATCTGGACATCCATGGCTGTGAAATCGTCGACAATATGGCCGACTATGGCCACATGGCGCCTGTTCACGGCTCAACCGAATGCATCTATTTCGCCAACGAATTCATGGATCATGTCGTCCATCAATATTTCGGTACGCGGCACCGCAGACCGATCGAAGGCGGCGTGCACAATATGCTGGTGCTGGACACCTGGCGCACCGGCCCCGGCATTCTGGAATCCGATATGGTCGGCCAGTACCACGGCTTCTGGTTAATCGCGAGCACCCCGATCGAGGACGGGCTCGAACGGATATGGAGCGGGATGATGGTCAGGATGAACGATGGCTCGACCGCGCCGACACCGGAAGAGATCGCCGGCGCGCGGGAGTTCGCCACCATCGGCATTTCCGGGCTGGCGCAAGACGTGGAAATCTGGACGCACAAGCAGGACTGCATCAATCCGATGGCGCTTCCAGCCGATGGCCCATACGGGCGCCTGCGCACATGGTACCGGCAGTTTTACAACCCGCGCGACAAGGCGAGCGAACTGCAGAAACGGGCAAACGGCCGCACAGTCACCCTCGATCGACGGGAAGAAGCGGGCGTGGAATCGGAAGTATGGCCGGTCTGACACCCTGTCAGACCACACCTCGCGCACAGACAGCCTATCGGTTGTGTAAATAGCACGGCAAAACATGTTCTGCGGCGGGGATTGCGCACCCTGCCGCAGCTTTCGCACAAAAATCTGCGGATTGCCTCGGCACCCTTCCTTGTCTTGCGCGGGTGGACTTGCGAAAACGCGCCATGACGAAACTTCCATCATCCGGGCCTTCGACAACACTGTGCGCCCCTGATGTGGAAGAGATGTTCTCGTTCACGGTCTACAAATCCGTTTTCGGATTTCAGCTCAGCAAGGCGGCGGATGGCCTCGCCCGGGCGCTGAATACCATTATCGAGCGCCAAGGCCTGCCGCTCACCGCGCGCGAATTCGTGATCCTCAACCTGCTGCATGAAGAAAGCCCGCTGCCTCAGACGCAGCTGGTTGAACGCAGTTACAAGGACCCTGCGGCAACCAGCCGCCTTGTGTCCAGTCTGCACCGAAAAGGTTTCGTGCGGCGGGTCATATCCGGGAAAGACCGGCGGGTAACCCTGATCAGCCTGACCGCCACGGGGGCACAGGCACGCAATGCCATCGTCCCTGAATTGAGCGCCCTGTTGCGCAGTGCTGTGGGCGATTCCACGGATGATGATCTGCGGGCCGCGCGCCGGGTAATCGGCAATATCATCGACGCCACCCTGCACGTCGAAAGCTGATCATCGCGTAACGCGATCAGTGGTGCACGCCCTCACCGCGTTGCGGCATAGGGACAAAAATGCGCAACAGCACCAGCCAGACCGTAAGCCAGCCCGCCGCCGCCAGCAGGGACACGGTCAGATCGCTCCAATCCGCAATTGCGCCCCAGACCCAGGCACCAATGGCCATCCCGCCGAAAGTAATGGCCTGATAGACCGCGAGACAGCGTCCGAGAATGGCATCGGGCGATCGCACCTGCATCGCAACGTTCAATGTGGTCAGCACCATCACCCAGCCGATGCCCCCCAACACTGCGGCGAACATGGCAGGCACCAATCCATGACTGATGGCAAGGAGCGCCGCGGCCCCGATAGAGGTGAGTGTTCCCACTCCGGTCACCAGTTCACTGCCCAACCCGCGCATCGCCTTGCCGACAAAGAGCGCGCTGACAATGGAACTGATCCCGAACGCCCCCAGCAGCAGACCGAAGCCGATTTCTCCACTGCCCAGCTGATCGCGGACCACGGCCGGTAACAGGGCCTGATAGGCCGACATCCCAAATCCGATAATCGCCCCGCGCAACAAAACCCGGCGAACCGGCGGCGAGCGCATGCAGAATTCCAGCCCGGCCCTGATCGATCGGAACATCGGCCCGCGCACGGGCGGTTCGACTTCCGGTTTCCAGCGCAACAGGACGACAATCAGGGCGATGTAGCTGACCGCGTTCAATGCAAAGGCCAGGCTGATATCCCAAAGGGAAATCAGCAGCCCGCCCAGCGCAGGACCGACGCTGCGCGCAAGATTGAACGCAATCGTGTTGAGGCTGATCGCCTGTGGCAAATCCTCACGTCCGACCTGCGAACGGACCGATGCCTGCCATGCGGGCGAATTGAGCGCGGTGCCGATACCCACCGCCAGCGTGAGCAAGAGGAGCGTGGCCGGGTTGACCATCGCCTCATAACTGAGCA
This sequence comes from Caenibius tardaugens NBRC 16725, assembly GCF_003860345.1. GTDB lineage: Bacteria > Pseudomonadota > Alphaproteobacteria > Sphingomonadales > Sphingomonadaceae > Caenibius > Caenibius tardaugens. The sequence goes on along the minus strand of NZ_CP034179.1, from coordinate 3,461,616 downwards.
GCGCCAGCAACCCTGAGGCCAACAGCATGCCGAACTGCGCTGTCAACATCACGCGCCGCCGGTCGAAATTGTCCGCGATGGCCCCGGCGATAACGCCGAAAAGCAGGATCGGCAGCGTGGTCGATGCCTGCACCAGTGCGATCAGGCGATGCGAATCCGTCAATTCGGTCATGAACCATGCGGCCGCTACCGACTGGATCATCGATCCGACGTTGGAAAACAGGTTCGCGATCCAGATCGCACGAAAAGCAGGAAAACGGAATGGCCCCAGTGTCCTGCCCGGGCCCGTGATGCCGCTGTCGCGCCCGTGTTCGGTGGACGTCAAGCCGCTGACCTGCCGCGCGCAATCAACCCGGCAAGGCCAACGGAATAAGACCGGCTACCCGGCACCCGCTTCAGCCTTCGCTGCCGCGAGTCACCGGAATAAGCGCCCCTGTGATTGCCCGCGCCTGATCGGATGCGAGGAATGCAATCACATCGGCAATCGCCTGCGGCTTCACCCAGGCACTGGTATCGGCATCCGGCATATCGGCACGATTGGTGGGCGTATCGATGATGCTGGGAAGAATGGCGTTCACGGTCACACCGGTGCCTGCCAGTTCCGCAGCCAATGCTTCGGTCAGGCGATGCACGCCTGCCTTGGACGAGGCATAAGAGCCCATCCCCATCTCCGCCTTTACCGCGGCGCCCGCGCCAATGTTCACAATGCGGCCCGATGCGCTGGCTTTCAGCGGGGCAAGCGCCGCCTGTGTGATCGTGGCAGCGGTCAGGACGTTCATCGTGAACATCCGGTTCCAGTTTTCGATGCTGCCTTCGCCCAGCGTTTCCCAAATGAAGCCACCGGCAATATTGACCAGCACGTCGATGCCACCGAGTTGCACTTCAAGCTTTGCCACGAGATCCCGGCATGCCGTCGCATCGGTCAGATCCACCCCGGCAAAATCAAGGCCGCCTTCGTTGCCGCCCGGTGCGGTGGGCGCGAAATCGACGCGCGCAACCCGGTCACCCTGGCTGGCGAACCGATCCGCCACGACCCGCCCCAGCGCCCCGAAACCACCCGTCACCACAACCTTGCGTGCCATTTTCAATCCTCTTCCCATCTGTTTGCGCCAGCGCTTTTGCCGACTATTCCCCGGAATGCTAGCGGGAAGTTGATCCGGAACAAGGGCCGCGATTCCACAAACGGTATCAATCCACTGTCACGTGCCGACGTTGCCGTTCACAACTTTCTGCAAGATAATCAAGCAGTGCCCGGACAGAGGGCAACAGCCCCCGGCGCGACGGGAAAACCGCATGGACAACGCCCGGGCGCGGGCGCCACGCGGGCAAGACATGCACCAGCCGGCCCGCTTCGACATCTTCCCAGATCATCAGAGTGGGCAATTGCACGACCCCCACCCCCCGCAGCGCCGCGTCACGCAACGCGGCCATATCGTCGGTGACCAGCCGGGGGCGATGCGGAATGACCACGCTCTGCCCCTCCGCCGCATGCAGTTCCCACCGATGATCCTGCCGCGACGGCCCCGTATCGAGGCTGGGCAAACCTGCGAGATCGGCGGGGGACATCAGGCTGCCGCGCACCAATGTCGGACTTGCAACGAGGCACTGCGTGCTCGTGTCCAGCTTGCGCATGACCAGATCGCTCGGTTCGATCGGAGGGAAGCGGACACGGATCGCAACGTCGAAACGTTCGGCAATGACATCGACCTGCCGATTGGTGCTCTCCAAATGCAATTCCACGGCAGGGTTTTCTGCAAGAAACCGGGCAAACAGCGCCCCGAACTGAAAATGGATCAGGGCCACTGGGCAACTCACCCTGATTACGCCCGAAGGTTCGGCCCGCACTTGCGCGACCACCTGTTCCGCCGCCTCCGCCTCCACCAGCATGGCGCGACAACGGTCATAGAATTCGCGGCCGATGTCGGTGATGGAAAAGCGCCGGGAAGACCGGTTCAGCAAGCGGACGCCAAGGCGATCCTCGAGTTGCTGGACCCGGCGGCTGAGTTTCGACTTGGGCACGCCCAGCGCACGACCCGCTGGCGCAAACCCCTGATGGTCCACCACCTGCACGAAATAATAGAGATCGTTAAGGTCCATCATCGTTCTTCTAATAGAACGCTGCGTCGAGTTTAACAATCTTTCGCATTGATCGTTGCGATCATACCTCTCCACCACGACCGGCATCGACGCATAGTCGGGTGCCGAACTGGAGAAGAATGATGACCAAGACAGTTCTCGGCCGGTATGGCAACAATCGCGGCCACTGGGTGGGCGACGGTTTCCCGGTTCGCTCGCTCTTTTCGTACGACACCCTTGGCGAACACAGCAGCCCGTTTCTGCTGCTGGACTACGCCGGGCCGCATTACTTCGAACCCACCGACAAGCGTCGGGGGGTAGGCCAGCATCCGCATCGGGGCTTTGAAACCGTCACGATCGTTTATGACGGGTCGGTCGAACATCGCGATTCCGCTGGCAACGGGGGCATTATCGGGCCCGGCGATGTCCAGTGGATGACAGCGGCAGGCGGCATCGTGCACGAGGAATATCATGCACCGGGCTTCGCAAAGACCGGCGGCCCCTTTCGCATGGTGCAGCTCTGGGTGAATTTGCCAGCCAAGGACAAGATGGCGCCCGCAGGCTATCAGGGCATTCTCGCTGCCGACATCCCGACCGTGACACTACCGGATAACGCCGGTGCTGCGCGGATCATCGCCGGGACATTTGGCACGGTGACCGGCCCGGCACGGACTTTCACCCCGATCAACGTCTGGGATGTCACCTTGAACGGCGATGCGGATACCGTGCTGGACCTGCCTGAAGGCCATACCACGATGCTGGTCGTCCTGCGCGGCCATGTCACGGTCAACGGCAGTCAGGCGGCGGCTGACGGGGAAGTCGTGCTGCTCAGCCGGGAGGGCGGTTCGGTGGCGATCCACGCCGATGGCGATGCCGCTCTGCTGGTTCTGACCGGCGAGCCTCTGGATGAACCCATCGTTGGCCACGGCCCCTTCGTCATGAACAGCGACGAGGAAATCCGCCAGGCCATCGCCGATTACAACAACGGCACGTTCATTCAGGCAAACTGAATGATTGTCCGGCCTCTCCTGCTATGGGAGAGGCCGGATAAGTCCCTGTTTTTCACCGGGCGCTTGCCCCATCGCGCCGGCATTGCACATAGCGGGGCAGATTCAAGGAGAATACCGATGGCAAAGCCTTACGTCCGTCTCGACAGAGACAATGTGGCCGTTCTTCTGGTCGATCATCAGACAGGGCTGCTCTCGCTGGTCCGCGATTTCGACCCCGACAAATTCAAGAACAACGTTCTCGCACTGGGCGATCTCGCGCAGTATTTCGGCTTGCCCACCATACTGACAACCAGCTTCGAAGATGGTCCCAATGGCCCGCTCGTCCCCGAGCTCAAGGCACAATTCCCCGATGCGGCTTTCATCCCCCGCCCCGGTCAGATCAACGCATGGGACAACGAGGATTTCGTCGCTGCGGTAAAGGCCACTGGCAAGAAGCAGTTGCTTATCGCAGGGGTTGTCACGGAAGTTTGCGTTGCTTTCCCCGCCTTGTCCGCGCTTGCTGTAGGATACGATGTCTTCGTGGTTACCGACGCGTCCGGCACGTTTAACGAGGTGACACGGCATTCGGCATGGAATCGCATGACCGAAGCAGGTGCCCAACTCATGACGTGGTTCGGGGTTGCCTGCGAACTCCACCGGGACTGGCGCAACGATGTCGAAGGTCTTGGCACGCTGTTCTCCAATCATATCCCCGATTACCGAAATTTGATGAACAGCTACGCGGCGGTTTCATCCCGCTGACCGGTTTCGGGCCGGAGCCTGGGCGCGCCGCGACCACTCCGGCCTGCATTCGGCAAAGCGCAACGTTTGACTTGCATCGCGGGGCACGGCATTCTCCTAACATGCAGATTCGCACGGGTCTTTTTCGGTTTCGCCTTCACGGAGGGCAGCTTCTCGCGGGCAACTAGCCCCGGGTTCCGGTGCGCCACGCCCCGAGCCCGGGGCGAATTCCAGCTTCGCTGATAAGGCCGCACATGCGGCCTTGCGCCTGCAATCTACCCGAAAGCCACCTGTCATGACCAAGACCAAGGCCGTAAAGCGCCCTCCGATCCAGTTGATCGATGATGAAGTCGAACCGATCACCAACCTCGCCCTGAGCGTGGAAGAACGTCTTCCCCAGGTCAGCGAGCTCCTGCTCAACGAAATCGCCCGCGCGAAAACCTGCCGTCGCGACAAGATCCCTGCCGATGTCGTGACTATGAACGCCACGGTCGAATTCGTCGACGAGGCCAGTGGCACATCGCGCACCGTCCAGCTGGTCTATCCGCGCGAGGCTGACATTTCGGCGGGCCGCATTTCGATCATCACCCCCATTGGCGCAGGACTGATCGGCCTGCGCTCCGGGCAGGCGATCCTCTGGCCCGATCGTGACGGGAACGAGCGTTGGCTGCGCATCATCAGCGTCACACACCCGGCAGAGGCGGCCTGATCACGCGTCCTGCGGGCTGATGCGCAGCGCGCTGTCTTACAGGGCAGCGCGGCGCAGGCGCAGGGCATTGGCAATCACGGATACCGAAGACAGGCTCATCGCCGCGGCGGCAAGCATCGGGCTGAGCAGCAAACCGAATATCGGGTACAGCACCCCCGCTGCCACCGGCACCCCAAGACTGTTGTAACCAAATGCAAACAGAAGGTTTTGCCGGATGTTGCGCATGGTCAGCCGCGACAGGCGCTGGGCCTTCGCAATCCCGACAAGATCGCCATTGACCAGCGTGACGCTGGCGCTCTCCATCGCAACAGCCGTGCCGGTGCCCATGGCGATCCCGACATCGGCTGCCGCGAGTGCCGGGGCGTCGTTGATCCCGTCTCCGGCCATGGCGACAATCCGCCCCTGATCTTTCAGCGCCTTCACCACGCGGAACTTGTCTTCGGGCGATACGTTGGCGTGCACGGCATCGATACCCAACCGCGCGGCCACGGCTTGCGCCGTGCCTTCAGCATCGCCGGTCAGCATGACCACGCGAATACCCGCACGGTGCAGCCGGGATACGGCGTCCGCGCTGGTGGCCTTGATCGGGTCCGCCACCGCGACGAGCCCGGCCAACACGCCATCAACAGCCACGAACATCACCGTCTGCCCTTCCGCGCGCGCTTTTGCCGCACGCTCCGCCCATTGCGGCGCGAATGCTTCGAGCCGTGTCATCAGCTTTTCGTTGCCGATCGCCACCCGGCGACCATCGACGACCGCTTGCGCCCCTTCACCGGTGATCGAGGCGAAGTTCTGCCCCTCACCCAATGCGATACCGCGCGCATGTGCGCCCGCCACAATGGCCGCGGCAAGGGGGTGTTCACTGCCCCGTTCCACCGCCCCGGCGAGAGCCAGAAGTTCGCTTTCAGGGATAATCCCGGCCACTACCACATCGACCAGCCTGGGCTTGCCCTCAGTCAGGGTACCGGTCTTGTCGACAACCACGGTATCGACTTTTTCGAACCGCTCCAGCGCCTCCGCATCGCGGATCAAGATGCCGTTCTGCGCGCCTTTGCCCATGCCGGTCATGATCGACATCGGGGTGGCCAGCCCCAGTGCGCAAGGGCACGCGATAATCAGCACCGCAATGGCGTTAACCAGCGCGAAGGCCAGCGCCGGTGGCGGGCCCCAGACGGCCCAGACGAGGAAAGTCAGCGCGGCAATCGCAACCACCGCGGGGACAAACCGGCTCGCCACTTGATCGGCGAGGCGCTGCACCGGCGCTCGGCTGCGCTGCGCAGCGGCGACCATCTGCACAATCTTCGCCAACAATGTTTCATTGCCGACCTGCCGGGCGACCATCACAAAACCGCCGGTACCGTTGACTGTACCACCAGTTACCGGATCGCCCGCCTGCTTTGCCACAGGCAATGGCTCGCCCGTAACCATCGATTCATCGACATGGCTTGATCCGCTCTCCACCATGCCGTCCACCGGCACTGTCGCACCGGGCCGCACCCGCAAGCGATCGCCCTGCCGCACGGTGTCGAGCGGAACGTCCTCCTCATCGCCATTCGCGCCGATGCGGACCGCAACAGGCGGCGCAAGTTCCAGCAAGGCACGCAAGGCACTGGATGTCTGCCCGCGCGCTTTCAATTCCAGAACCTGTCCCAGCAGGACCAGTGTGGTGATCACGGCCGCAGCCTCGAAATAAACTGCAACACGGCCATGATGATCATGAAATGATGCAGGAAATAGGTCAGGCTTCAGCGTTGCAACGAGGCTGAAACCGTAGGCGATTGCCACGCCCAGTCCGATCAGGGTGAACATATTGAAGTTCCACCCCTTCAGCGATTGCACGGCACGCACGAAAAACGGCCACGCCCCCCAAAGAACCACGGGCGTAGCGAGGGCCAATTGAAACCACTGCCCCCATTCCATCGGCACAAGGCGCGACAGATTCAATCCGGGCACCATTTCACCCATCGCAAAAAGAAACAGGGGTACAGTGAACATCGCGCTCACCACGAAGCGGCGCCGCATATCGACATATTCAGGGTCCGGCCCCTGATCCAACGTGATTTCTTCCGGTTCCAGCGCCATGCCGCAGATCGGGCAAGTACCCGGGCCGACCTGCTGTATCTCGGGATGCATCGGGCAGGTGTAGATCGCGTCTGCCGGCCCATCCGCCGCCTTGCGGGCGGGATCGAGAAATGCTTGCGGTCCGGCTACGAACTTTTCACGGCAACGTGCGGAACAGAAATAATAATCCTGCCCTTCATACACGGCATGATGCGGTGTGGCTTGTGGATCGACTGTCATACCGCAAACCGGATCTATCACCTGCCCCGGATCGGGGGCGGCATGACCATGATCATGCTGATGGCAGCATTGCTGTTCGTTATGCGGGTGGGCCATGTCGACTCCAGACGTGCGCTTGCACTTTGCAGCCATACCCCTACCGGGTATTATATCATTGCGCAATATACCCCCTCAGAGTATAGGAGCAGGCATCACCCGATGGCGAGAAAGCAGGCTGATCGATGCACCAGAAATTCGCGAAAGAAATCGCCCGCATGAAACGCATCGAAGGGCAGGCCCGCGGCATTGCTCGGATGATGGAAGAAGAACGCTATTGTATAGATGTGCTTCAACAGATGTCCGCTATGGAAGCGGCCTTGCGTGCCGCAAAATCCAAGGTTTTGGCCATTCACGCCAGCCATTGCATCGAAGACGCGGTAAGGGGTGGCGATCCCGATGCACAGCGGGAAAAATTCACGGAACTGATTGCGCTGTTCGGCAAGGTTGGCCGCTGAACGATGCGTGGCTTTGCCCACCTGCTGTTGCTGCTAGCCATGGCAATGATGGCGTTCGCGCCGGGGATAGCCAATGCGCTCCCCGCGCCGGTTGCGAAGCAGGATCCAGCAACGGCCGCATGCCATGAAGGTGCTGAAAAATCACCCACTGACCACGGAAAACGGGCGTCTTCCTGCCTCGCGCTGTGCCTTGCAGGCCATGGCGCGGTGATGCCGGAGTCGCTGCCCGACGAACCACCATATACCCCCCTACCCTATAGTACATACGCCATGCTTATGCCCGTACTCGTGTCCTCCGCTGCCGGGATTGATCCGCCGCCGCCGCGCCAATCGTGACATGCCACGTCATCGATTATGTTCGCGGAGGCTGTGGCGCACCACGCGCCTGCTACCCGCCTGACACATCTGGCCCAGTGCCGGAATGAGGATCACCATGGATATCCCAAGACTTGACCGGCGCAGGCTGGTGCAGAATTCCCTCCTGCTCGGCGGAGGCGCGGCGGCATCGCTGCTATTGCCCAGTTGGGCCCGCGCGCAGACCCACCACAACCATCACGCCACGCCTGCCACAACGCCCGGCCGTGGCGTATTGAGCGGCGATCACATCGCCTTGTCGATTGCGCAAACCCCTTTCACGCTGGGCGGGAAGTCCGGCCACGCCGTGACGGTCAACGGCACCCTGCCCGCGCCGCTGATCCGCCTGCGCGAGGGCCAGAATGTGCGCATTTCCGTGACCAATCATCTGGAGGAAGACAGTTCGATCCACTGGCACGGCATTCTCCTGCCGTTTCAGATGGATGGCGTTCCCGGCGTGAGTTTTCCCGGCATTCGTCCGCACGAAACGTTCCACTATGAATTCCCTGTGCGGCAAGCGGGGACATATTGGTACCACAGCCATTCGGGCCTTCAGGAAGCGGTGGGCCTGTTCGGGCCGCTGGTGATCGATCCGGCGCATCACGACCCGGTTGCCTATGATCGGGAACACGTGATCGTGCTGTCGGACTGGAGCTTTATGCATCCCCACATGATCATGACCCGGCTGAAACAGCAGCCGCACTATTTCAATCATGATCAGGAAACGCTGGCCTCGCTCCTCGCGGGCAAAGGACCGTCGGCAGCAGACCGGATGCGCTGGGGCAGGATGCGGATGTCGCCGGCCGACATCGCAGATGTGACTGGCGCCACTTACCGCTACCTCATCAACGGGCAGGATGCCGATGCTAACTGGACCGGGCTGTTCAATCCGGGGGAGCGTGTCCGCCTGCGGATGATCAACGCTTCCGCCATGACCATCTTTAATCTCCGGATTCCCGGCCTGCCGATGACTGTGATCAATGCCGATGGGCAGAATGTTCATCCGATAGAAACTGATGAAATTCAGATAGGTGTAGCCGAAACCTATGACGTCATAGTGACTCCAGACGATGCCGCGTATACCTTCATGGCCGAAACGATCGATCGCTCCGGGTATGCGCGCGGCACCCTGGCCCCGCGCCCGGGCATGGCTGCGGCGATCCCGGCATTGCGGGAAAGGCCAACGCTTTCCATGCGCGATATGGGCATGGACGAAGGCGCCATGGCCGGGATGCGCCACGGCACCGGCCACGCGATGAACCATTCGATGCGCGACGGATCGGCTGCCCCCGGCGTCGATCTCAACCCCGGTGTGGACATGATTGCCCCGATGCCGCTCGACCGGACCAACGACAGGGGGCTGGGTCTGGACAACGTCCCGCACCGGGTGCTGACTTATGGCGATCTGGAAGCGCTTGCCCCCTCAGCCGATCGCCGCCCGCCTGCGCGCCAGATCGAAATCCATCTGACCGGCAGCATGGAACGCTACATGTGGTCGTTCGACGGGAAGCGCTTTTCCGAACAGGTGGAGCCGATTCGACTGGCCCGGAATGAACGGGTGCGCTTCAAGCTCGTGAACGACACGATGATGACCCACCCCATCCACCTGCACGGCTTCTTTTTCGAACTGGTGAACGGCAAGGGCGTGAACCAGCCGCGCAAGCATACCGTCAACGTCCTGCCGGGCGGTTATGTCCGCTTCGATCTCACCGCCGATGCGCCTGGCGACTGGGCCTTCCACTGCCACCTGCTGATGCACATGCATGCGGGCATGTTCAATGTCGTCACCGTGCGACCGCTGGATGGAGAAGGCGCATGAGAACGCTTCTTCTGGCGGGCGTTGCCGCGCTGATATTCGCCGCGCCTGCCGTGGCGCAAAACATGAATCAAGCGGGCCACGGCGCGCCGCAAGCGATGCCCGATCACTCCGAGCATACGGAGCATGGGGAGCATGGGGAGCATGGGGAGCATACGGATCATGCCGGTCACTCCGACCCTGCGCCAGAGACCGACACCCATGGCCACGCAGACCATTCCGGCCACGCCCCGCCTGCGCGCCCCGAATCCAGCCCAGACCCGCATGCGCATCACACCATGGACATGCCCATGGCGGACGCGATCACAGCGCCCAATACACCGCCACCGGTCGCCGCATTTTCAGGCCCGGTCCATGCTGCGGAAACGCTGTTCCCAGCACAGGAGATGGCGGCATCGCGCAAGAGCATGGCCCGTGAAATGGGCCCGATGACCGTCACCACGGTCCGGTTCGATCGGCTGGAAATGCGAAGCGGTACGGGCACTGATGGATGGCTGTGGGACATGGATATTCGCCATGGCGCCGATATCGACAAGCTGTGGCTCAAATCCGAAGGCCATGCTGCCTTTGGCCATAAACCCGAAGCTGAGATACAGGCGCTATGGAGCCACGCAATTGGCCCATGGTTCGACGTGCAGACGGGGGTCCGCCAGCAAATCCGGCGTGGTCCGGACAGAACGCAGGCGGTGCTCGGCGTTCAGGGTCTGGCCCCCTACTTCTTCGAATTGGACGGCGCGCTGTTCCTGTCCACAAAGGGCGAACTCACGGGGCGTATCGAAGCGGAATACGATCAGCGGATTACCCGGCGCCTGATCCTGCAACCGCGTCTGGAGATCAACCTGTCGGCGCAGGACATTCCCGAGCTTGGAATGGGCACAGGCATAACCGCACTACAGGCGGGCGCTCGCTTACGTTACGAGGTGGTTCGCGAATTCGCGCCCTATATCGGGATCGAATGGCAGCGCGACGTGGGCGATACCGCCCGCTTCACGCGCGCGGCAGGTGACGCCCCCGATCGGTTCCTGTTCGTCGCCGGGATAAAGACCTGGTTCTGATCCCCCGCACAACGGCCCGCGCTCCTGCAACAATGCATTTGGGAGCGCGGCCCCGTATGCAGGGGGCGCTACCGCTCAATCCTGCACGCCCAGCATCATCTTGCCAAGACTGATCGCCTGCGTCGCCGGGGTGTTCGAGGCATGTTGGCCGATCACCAGAATATCGTTGTAAATTCCGGCCAGCGGATGATCGTTGCGGATGCCGTTGGCTCCGGCGGCGCGCATCAGTGTCAACGCCGCCTTCTCCGCACGATGCGGCACGTTGGCGCTTTTCAGCATAAGCAGCGTCATTTCATCCATGCTGATCAGTTGGCCTTCGCGTCCGATCTCATCCATCCGGGCGAGATCGCGCCGCATGGTGCTTTTCATTTCTTCCACTTCAGCGCGTGCCTGCCCTAACGCCTCCTGCACACGAGGATCACGCGCAACACGTTCACTCAATACATTCAGGCGATTGGCAGTATAACCTGAGAAGTGTTCGATCATTCCTTCCAGCGCGCCCAGTGCCGCGCTGGACACCGACCGGACAAACAGCGGCATGAACGGCGCCCGGAACAGCGGCGCATTGTTGAGCTTCGTTCCCGGATGCGCGGACGCATCGAAAATCGGGAAACGCTGCACCCGGTATTCCGGCACGAAGGCATCTTCGACAACGATGTCCTTGCTACCCGAACCCTGCAGGCCGGTGACATGCCAGGTATCGACAATCTTCGCGTCCGCGCGGGGAATGAGAAACGCATGGAGGCGTTGAAGGATCGGCCCCTCATCGCCTTCGATCATGCCCCCAAGGAAGTTCCAGTCGCAGTTGTCACACCCGCTGGAAAACGACCAACGGCCCGAAACGCGGTATCCGCCATCGACTTTCACCGCCTTGCCATTGGGCGCATAAGGCGATCCAACCAGCACGCTGCTGTCCTCACCCCAGACATCCTGCGCCGCCTGATCGTCGTAAAATGCCATATGGAAGCTGTGTACCGCCACCACGCCAAACACGAAGCCCATGCTGGCATCGCCGCGCCCCAATGTGGTGATGATCTCGCCGAACACTTCCGGGCTCATCTCGTAGCCACCATAGCGGCTTGGCTGGATGACCCGAAACAAGCCGGCATCCTTCACCCGGGCGATCGTTTCGGCCGTGATGCGCCGTGCCGCCTTGTTCGATGCGGCCTGTTCGCGCAGGAAAGGCACCAACGCCTCCGCACGCGCAATCAGTTCCTGCGGTGTAGGAATCGTCCTATCAAGCATATCCATACCTTTGTTTTACAAAAATAAATCAGAGGTATGGACAGAAATTGCCGATCCCCCTCTCCACGCACAAGATGCGCCATGCCCCGCGCACAATCAAGCAGCCTCAGGGGGAAATTGATTTCCAGAGACGGCCAGTTCTTAAAAACGGCCATGGCTTAACGGGCCGGACGCATGATCCGGCCCGATCCATTCTAGCCCGCAGCGGCCGAGACGGACATTTCCATAATCGGCAGCGGATCTTCGGGCATACCGCCATTGCTCACCGCGGCGCGCGACGTGAAATTGTACGTCATCAGCGCAACGAGCATCGATGCGATTTCGTCATCGCTGAAGGCATCCGAAATCCGCGTGGCAGCATCGGCATCCACCCCGGCAGGAAATCCGAGATAGGCATCGGCCAAAGCGATGGCCGCCTTCTCGCGCGGGGCGAGCCCGCTGTCCTCATAGCCATCGGCGATCATCGCCACCCGATCTTCGGTCAGGCCATCGGCCTTCGCGACATCATAGCGCACCGATTTGCAGAACACGCAGTTCACCGTACGCGCATTGCGCAGGCGCAGCACTTCCAGCAGCGATGGCGGCACGAGGCTGTCGCGCCACACATTGCCGTTGAGCGCGATGATCTGGTCTACCGTGCCGGGCACCAGCCCCATCATGCTATCGCGAATGACATTGCCCGTATTGGCCCCGGAGCCGGTCACATGGGCTGGTTTAGTTGACATGCGCAAGACCCTCCTGATTGGCACGCAAGGCATGCATATCGCGCAGGCACCGTGCACTGCGGATACGCCCGTCGATAAGGCCCAGCCCTTCGATCAGCAGCACGAGGCCCCGGTCTCCAAAATGGGCCTGCACGGCTGCGCCCACTTCGGGCGGGATCGACTGGGTGTCGGTCCAGTAGTATTCGGCAAACAGCAGCACGGCCTTTTCGCCTTCTGTCAGTTCTTCGGCATCATGCGCCTTGTCCGCGATCACCAGCCGGCTCAACGTCGGCAGATCGGCGCGTATTCCAGCCAGCGGATTGATCGCCGCCAGTTCCGCCTCATCCCGGTGCAGCCGGGCGAATGTCAGGCGGCACAGTTCCAGCACACCAACGGGCAGTTGTTCCTGCTGCCACAGGCTCTGCCACAAACTGGCGAATGTTTCCGCCGCCGGGCCCGCCCGGGCAAGCGATTGATCCAGCGAAATGCTGGTGATCGTATCGGTCATCCTCTTTCTCCTTTTGCCTGTTCTGTTGTCGCGAGCGCCATGCGAACCACCCCGGTCAGATCGCCGGGTACGGAACCCATACGCGATGATACGCTCAGCCCCTGGCTCGTCACCCGCAGCCAACGGGCCGTAATGTGCGGATCGATATCGCTGCGGATCGAACCGCTTTCCTGCCCCCGTCGGATCAATCCCGCGAAAGCGTTTTCGATCCGGGCGTAATAGACCTCGAGCAAAGCCGTCACCTGAGGGTCGGAATGGCCGAGTTCGATTGCCGTGTTGACCAGAAAACAGCCACGCTGATCAAAACCCTGCGGTTCGGCATCGGGGTTTTCCACCTGCCGCATACCGGTCGCATAGGCGAAGTAGGCGCAAATATCGTCGAGACCGGAACCTTGCTCAAGCAGCTTCACGTAACCGGCAGCAACACCATCCACATAATGCCGCAGCGCATCGAGAAACAGCCCCCGCTTGCCCCCGAAAGCCTTGTAGAGACTATGCCGATTTACGCCTGCGGCGCCGGTCAGCCCGTCGATATCGCTGCCGACAAAGCCGCGCGACCAGAATTCCGCCATGGCATTTCCGATCACGGTTTCCCTGCAATACTTTGCCGGCCGACCGGCCATATCCACCACCTCATCAATACAGAATACTTGTTCTGTATTTGCAAATTGCATGGACTGTCAAGCGGGTGGAAGGCAAAACGCCCCGATGCGATGCAAAAGCGATTGCGCCGGCGCAATACGTCACTAAAATACGCAAAAACTAATTTTGTTGGGATGAGTTATCGATATGCTTTACGAAACGGTGATCCGGAATGGCATGATCGTGGATGGTAGCGGCAACGATCCATATATTGCAGATATTGCGATATCCGCTGGAAAGATCGTTGCGATCGGCACGTTTGCCGGACAGGGCGCGGAGGAATTCGACGCCGCCGGAAAACTGGTTACGCCAGGCTTTGTCGATATTCACACCCATTACGATGGCCAGATCACGTGGGAACAGCGCATGCGCCCCTCATCCGACCACGGGGTCACTACCGTGGTCATGGGCAATTGCGGGGTCGGTTTTGCCCCGTGCCGCCCGCACCAGCGCGACATGCTGGTCGAAGTGATGGAAGGGGTCGAAGACATCCCCGAAGTCGTGATGACCGAAGGTCTGCCGTGGAACTGGGAAAGCTTCCCCGAATATCTGGATGTTCTTGCCGGGCGCGAGGCCGATGTTGATTTCGCCGCACAAGTGCCGCACTCCCCCGTCAGGGTCTTTGTCATGGGCGAACGCGGGGCGGCCCGCGTGGCGGCCACATCCGATGAATTGCAGCAAATGCGTGAAATCGTGCGCGAAGGCGTGGCGGCAGGCGCGCTGGGGGTAACGACATCGCGCAATCATGGGCACCGCACCGTGGCGGGAGAACTGGCTCCGTCGGTCGATGCGGATCGCGCGGAACTCCTGGCGCTGGCCGGGGGACTGGCCGATGCCGGTACGGGGGTGTTCCAGATGATCCCCAATTCGCATTATGGGGATGATCCGCAATCGGACATGGCCCTGTTCCGCGATATCGTGGCGACATCGGGCCGCCCGCTTTCGTTCAGCCTGCTGCAGAAGAAGTACCAGCGCGATCTGCCGGAAACGATGCTGGCCATGCTGAAAGACTACAATGCGGACAATGCAACGCCGATCCGGGCACAGGTCTTCCCGCGCCCCATCGGCATGCTGTTCGGATTGGAACTGTCGTTCCACCCTTTCCGGTTTCATCCGAGTTTTCAGGCCATTGCCGACCTCCCGCTGGCGGAAAAAGTCAGCGCACTGCGCGAACCGGATCTGCGCGCCCGGTTGCTGGCGGAAACGCCGGTTACCGACAATCCGCTGTATATGACGCTGGCGAGCGACGTGGCCGATCTCTATCCCATGGGCAATCCGCCCAATTACGAACCGGCTGCCGCCAGCCGCCTTGGCGCAAGGGCACAGGAAGAAGGCCGCAACGCCGCCGAACTGGCGCTGGATGCGCTTCTGGAACAGGACGGGCGCGGCCTGCTTATGATGCCGTCGTCGAACTACGTCGACGGCAATCTGGACATGGCACGCCGGATGATATCCGATCCCAACACGATCATCGCGCTGGGCGATGGCGGCGCGCATTACAGCCTGATCTGCGATTCTAGTTTCCCCACCTTCGTCCTGACCCACTGGGTGCGCGATCGCACCGAAGGGCGGCTACCCCTGGCCTGGGCCGTGCGGCAACTGTCGCACGAACCGGCACGCGCCGTCGGGCTGGACGATCGTGGCTTGCTGCGCCCGGGATACAAGGCCGATATCAACGTGATCGACCCGGAACGGCTTGAACTGCCCGCCCCAACCATCGTCTATGACCTGCCCGCAGGCGGGCGTCGGCTGATTCAGCAGGCCAAAGGCTATGAACTGACCATGGTCAGCGGCATGGTGACCTACCGCAACGGGGAAGCGAGCGGTGCCTTGCCGGGACGTTTTGTTCGCGGCGCGCAATCGGCTCCGCTCGCCGCCTGACAAGTCCGGCCTGGCTAGTGTGCCAGCCGGACCCCGATCCACAAGGTCCGCGGCGTGCCCAGGTCGACCGAGCCATCCGCATTACGGGTGACCACGGTTTCATCCAGCAGGTTTTCACCCCGCACAAACGCGGAAAAGCCACGAACCAGCGGCATTTCGGCGAAAGCATCCACCGTGGTCGCTGCGGGCAGAACGTCGGTTTCCAGATCGCTTTCGTACTGTTTGCCGATGTGCCGCAAAGTGGCGGCCAGCGTCCAGCCCGGCGCGGGCGTGTATGTAATCGTACCGTTCATGGCCCAACGCGGTGACTGTGCCGGGCGTTTGCCATCGAGATCGGCGGAGGCACCGCGCCCGACCATTTCCGCATCGGTCCAGGCAAGGCTGCCGTCAAACCGGAACGGGCCGCGCACCACCGCCGCGCCCAGTTCCACCCCTCGCGCCTTGATTGCGGGCAGGTTCTGCCGCTGCCGCAGATTCGGGACGATGGGATCGGAAACATTGGTGATGGCGTGCTTCACCTTGTTGTCGAATGCCGTAAACGACAGCGTCACCCCTTCGGCCGGCGTGGCATCGATCCCGATCTCGTAACCGACCAGTTTTTCGTTGCGCAGCCCGGCATTGGCCTTCGTGGTAATCGGAAACACCGTGAACGGCCGGTAGAGTTCGTTCAATGTCGGCAGCCTGATCCCGCTATAGGCAGCGGCCCGTAGAGCAAGCGCAGAAGAGGCATGGTACACGCCGCCTGCCCGCCAGGTCACCGTCCAGTCGGACCGGCTGTCAAAATCGTTGGACACGACCACCGTGCCAGCGGGATTACGCTCCACAAAATGGCCGCCGCTGATTGTCGTCCGGTCGGCACGCAGCCCGCCCGTCAGCACGACCGGGCCGAGTGTCCAGGCATCTTCCACGAACAGGCCGATATCGCTGTTCCGCCCGCCGGCATGGCGCCGCGCGGTTACCGCGCCGGTCATGGCGTTATAGGCATCCTCGTACATCGTGCCCGAAACGCGGCGATAATCCGCACCGATCCGCAGCACGTGATCGGGCCCCACGGGCGGGCGGATTTCGATCTTCCCGCCAATCCCCCGCGATGGGGTCTTGCGCTGATCCAGCACCGGCACGAACCGGGTCGAACTGACCACGATATTGGAAAAGTCGCGCCATTGCGCGAAGCCCAGCACATCGAACTGCCAATCGCCCCGACCGACGATCCGCAGGCTGGCATCCTGCCCGCTACTGGTGCTGTCCGCCCCTTTGAAACGCAAGGTGCGGTGATCGTCGAACGCCATGGCGCGCGCCTGCAGTTCGACATCCCCGGACAGGGGCATGACCACTCTGCCCCCCACAGACCAGCTGTCGTAACGCGCGCGGGCTGTTGCCGGCACGCGTTCGTCCTGCGGTGTGGTGTAGAAACCCTCGCCGCGATCCCAGCGGCCGGAAAGGACCGCAAAGCCGCTGCCCAGTTGCGGGGCGATATTGCCGGTCAGTTCGCTCTCGCCGCGCTGGTTCACTGCGGCACTGCCGCTCACCAGCCCAAGGGTTGCCGCATCGGCGCTTTCCAGTTCGATCGCCCCGGCCAATGCGCCCGCGCCGAACGGCCCCGATCCGCCCCCACGCGTCACCGTGATCCGTTGCAGCCGATCCGGGGCGAGCGCCGGAAGCGGAACATAGCCGAAGAACGGGTCGACCATCGGCACCCCGTCCAGCATGACCATCGCCCGGGTCGAGGCATTGCCGCCCAGCGAACGCAAGGTCACCCCTTGCGCCGAAGGATTGGAGGAACGGCTGTCCGAACGGCGAAACTGCTGAAAACCCGCCACGGTGGACAGCACGTCTTCCACCCGGCCCGATGCGGAAGACATGATCCGCTTCCGTTCGATTGTGACAGTGTCGTAGGCCGGTTCAGACGGTGTTTCCTCGAGCCCGCGCCCGGTCACCACGATGGTCTCGCGATTATCGGCAGGCTGCGCCTCTTCAGCCGCCACAGGTATGACCGGAAGAACGAGCACTGCGGGGAACAACATCGTTGAAATGTACGGACGTTTATAGTGAACCATGATTCTGCCAGTTGCTGTGTTGCGGGCGCCTAACACACGCTGGCAGAGACTGTCGACTTGCGCCGACATGGGGAACAGGCGCACAAATGTGCCGTTCAACAGATATAAGCCCATGCGCCGCACGCATTCGAGGAGTTGCCCGTGTCCGACGTTCGCATCGAAACCGACACTCTGGGGGACGTGGCTGTTCCAGCCACCGCCTATTGGGGCGCCCAAACCCAGCGCAGCATCGCCAATTTCCCCTTCGGCGAACGCGAACGCATGCCGATTGAAATCATTCACGCACTTGCCATCGTCAAACAGGCCGCGGCGCAGATCAACCGCAGGCATGGGCTTTCCGCTGAACTGGCCGATGCCATTGCCGTGGCCGCAGGCGAAGTGGCCGCAGGCAAGCTGGACGATCAGTTCCCGCTGGTGATCTGGCAAACCGGCAGCGGCACGCAAAGCAACATGAATGTGAACGAGGTGATTGCCGGGCGCGCCAACGAAATTCTCACCGGCCAACGTGGCGGGAAAACCCCGGTCCATCCCAACGATCACGTCAACATGCACCAGTCATCCAATGACAGTTTCCCGACCGCGCTGCATGTCGCGGCAGGCATGGCCGCCCATCGGGTCCTGCTGCCCGCCCTTGCCCATTTGCGGACCTTGCTGGAACAACGGGCGAAGGACTGGAATGGCATTGTGAAGATCGGCCGCACTCATTTGCAGGACGCCACCCCGATCACACTGGGCCAGGAATTTTCAGGATATGCCGCGCAGCTCGGCAATGCCCGCCTGCGTATCGAAGAAGCGTTGACCGGCGATATCATGCCGCTGGCGCAAGGGGGCACGGCAGTCGGCACCGGGCTCAATGCCCCCAAGGATTTCGGCCCGGCCATGGCCGATGCCATAGGCGATCTGACCGGCCTGCCGTTTTCCAGCGCCGCCAACAAATTCGAAGCGCTCGCTTCCAACGATGGCCTCGTCAATCTCTCTGCCGCCTTGTCGACGCTGAGCGTCGCGCTCAATAAAATCGCCAACGACATTCGCCTGCTCGGCAGCGGGCCCCGTTCCGGTCTGGGCGAACTGGATCTGCCCGCCAACGAGCCGGGCAGTTCGATCATGCCCGGCAAGGTCAATCCGACCCAGTGCGAGATGCTGACCATGGTCGCCGCACAAGTGATCGGCAACAATCAGGCAGTGATCGTCGGCGGTATGCAGGGCCATTTCGAACTGAACGTGTTCAAGCCGATGGTTGGCGCCGCCGTCCTGCGCTCCATCGCGCTGCTGGCCACCGGCATGGAAAGTTTCGCAACCCGCTGCATCGAAGGGCTGCAACCCAATCGCGCGCGCATTCAGGAACTGGTCGATAGATCGTTGATGCTGGTCACCGCGCTTGCCCCCGAAATCGGGTATGACAAAGCGGCCAAGATTGCGACCCATGCCCATCAACACGGCCAGACCCTGCGGCAGGCGGCCCTCGATCTCGGCTATGTGGACGACGCCACGTTCGACCGGCTGATCCGCCCACTGGATATGGTCTAGCTTGCTGCTTTCGTTCCGGATGGTACTCGCTGCCAGAAACGATTAAAGGACTGGTTTCACGCATTTCCATTGCGGGCTCCGACGTTCCAGACTGGCGCTGATGCACCGGTTCGCAGGTTAGCCGTCCCGAACATCTGAAAGGGGTAAGCGACCCTATGCACGAAGGCGGCCAGGCTCTCCTCCTCAGCGAAGGCGTTATTCTTCTCGGTTTCGCGCTCATCTGTGTGCTTGTGTTCCGCCGGCTCGGACTTGGCGCAACACTGGGCTATCTGGTTGCGGGGGCGCTGGTAGGGCCGCATGTGCTGGGGCTTGTCGGTGATGCGCAGGAAAAGATCAGTCTTGCCGAACTGGGTATAACACTGCTGCTTTTCGTTGTCGGGCTGGAACTCAACCCATCCCGCCTGTGGCGCATGAAACAGGACATTCTCGGACTGGGGCTGTTGCAGGTGGTGGCTTGCGGCCTAGCGCTGACGGCGATCATCGCGCTGATTGCGCAATTCTCCGTGCCTGCCGCGCTCGCGCTTGGCCTGCCGCTGGCGCTGTCTTCCACCGCGCAGGTTCTGCCGATGCTGCAATCGGCAGGGCGGTTGCGGACACCGTTTGGCGAACGCGCCTTTGCCATCCTGCTGTTTCAGGATCTCGCCCTGATCCCGATGATCACCATCATTGCCGCGCTCAGTCGTAATCCTGCCGATGCGCATGGGCCATCCGGGTGGTTGCTGGCACTCTACACGGTGGCGGCGATTGTCGGTCTGATCGCTGCCGGGCGTTTTCTCATTCGCCCCCTATTCCGCCTGATCGGCAATCTGGGCGAACGGGAGATGTTTGTTGTCGCTGCGCTGTTCACCGTGGGCGGTTCTGCCGCGATCATGCAAATGCTCGGGCTGTCGACAGCCCTCGGTGCGTTTGTCGCCGGGGTGATGCTGGCGGATTCGCCCTATCGGCACGAACTGGAAGCCGATGTGGAACCGTTCCGTTCCATCCTGCTTGGCCTGTTCTTCCTTGCGGTGGGCATGATGCTCGATCTCGGGGCAATCGCCGAACGGCCGCTCTTCGTCATCTCGATGGCAATTGCGCTGATTGCGACCAAGACCGCCATCATAATGGCCATCGGCATGGCTTTCCGCATGGCGTGGCGCAGTGCATTGGCACTGGGCCTGCTGCTGAGCCAGGGCGGCGAATTCGGCTTCGTGCTGTTCACGCAGGCGAACCACGCGATGCTGATCGATCCGGAGGCCGCCAGCCTGTTCGGCGCGATTGTAACGCTGTCGATGGCCACCACGCCGTTCCTCATGGGCGCGACACGGCGGTTTCGCGAAGCCCCGACACAACAGCACGAAACGCGCGACGGGCCGGTCGACGAAGGGGCCAATGCCATTGTCGTGGGCTATGGCCGGTTCGGGCAAACCGTGTCGCAAATGCTGATTGCCAACGATATTCCGGTGACCCTGATCGATAGCGACATCGAAATGATCGATATCGCCGGGGGCTTCGGCGCCAAGGTCTATTTCGGCGATGGCACACGGATCGATCTTTTACGGCAGGCCGGTGCCAGCGAGGCGGAACTGATCATGTTCTGTCTCGATGGCGACCAGTTGTCCGCCGAGATGATCGAAGGCGTGCACGAAGCCTTCCCCAATGCCGCGATCTATGTGCGCGCCTACGATCGCCGCGCGGTTATCCGGCTGCGCGGCGCGCCGGTCACCCGCATGGTTCGCGAAGTGCTGGAATCCGCGGTAAAGATGGCGCGACTGGCGCTCGACGATCTCGGCGTCAGTCTGGAAGACATCGACCGGGCCGAAGACATGTACCGCGCCCGTGACAAGGAACGGCTGAAAATCCAGATCGAAACGGGTGACATGCGCGCCGCGAACGACCGCATCATCACCCGTTACGAAAAGCCGTCACAATCCTGATATGAAACGCCGCGCCTAAAGGCCCAGCGCGGCCGCGATATCATCCCAGGCCACAAGCTTGAAGTTCTGGGTGCCGCCGCCGTTGTCACCATCTTGTGCAACGAACAGCCCACCGGGGAAGCCCGGTCCGAAATCGCCGATCACCACATCGATACCATCGGTTTCGCTGGTGCCATCGATAGCCCCGTCCCCAATGCGGAAACGGCCAAGGAAGTGGCCCGAAACCGCATCATATGCGGCATAGGCATTATCGCCCTGGCTTGAGGCCAGCAGGATACGGCGACCATCGGGAAGGCTGGCGAGCGCCAGGCCTTCGACATCGGCCACCAGTTGCCTACGATCGGCCTTGGCAAACAGGGTCGGCTTCGCGTCGGCGGTGTTGAGATCGAAGGCATGGATACCGACCATCTCCTCCCCCACGAACAGCCGATTGGCGGTTTCATCCACCACGCATCCTTCGATCTGCGTCGGAATCTTCCATTCGCGCGTGATAGCCCCGGTCAACCGGCCCGGAGCATAGGATACGGCGATTTCGCGCACAGACCCGTCTTTCAGCGCGGCATAGACCCGCGCCCCATCCGCGCCATCACCGCCCGATTGGGCCACCATGCACAGGCCATAGGCTTCGCCCGGCCCACTGGCGACCTGGCCCAGCGATGTCAGCGCACCGGTGTTGCGGTCCAGCGCGAAGAACGCCACGCGGGAATTGAGCGGATCGGTCCGGTCGCTCGCGGCGACCAATATGCCGTGGCGCCCTTCCACCAACGCCACATTGTTCAATTGCCCCGCCGGAACGAAGCTGCGCACCGCCCCGTCCAGACCATAGGCATAAAGCCCCGCCTTCTTGTCCGTTCCGACCAGCAGGCTGCCCGCCGGGTTCGCGGCGTTGCGCCAGATCGCCGGGTCGTCGGCAGCATCCTGATTGGCGGTACCCACCGGATGGGTTTCCGCCCGGGCTGCAACCACAGCCGTTTTCACGGCCGGGCCGGCGGGAACGGTGGTACAGGCCGCCAGCGTGGTGCTGGCGGCAAGGGTTGCGAGAATAGCCAGACGCCGCATCAGAAGTTCACCTTGGCGCCGAATTTCATTGTCCAGTTGTATTCTTCAAACTGGAGCAGATTCTGGCGTCCACCGAACTTGTTGTAAGCGACATATTTGGCATTGTTGATATTCACCCATTCGTAGAACAGCTGAATGTTGTTGGTCACTTTATACTTCGCGCTCAGATCAAGCTGGAAGTGATCGTCGACAAAACGATCTTCCTGGGCAACGCCGCCCAGTTCATCGAGATATTTGTCACGATAGGTCCCGGCCAGACGCACGCTGATCGGCCCCTTTTCATAACCGAGCGTGATATTGGCCGTGTGCTTGGACGTGGATGGCAAGGCAATCCGGCGCAGATCGTTGATATCGCCATCGTTGGCGACTTTGCCACGCGCGTCGGTGTAGGTGTAGTTCGCCTGCAGCAGCAGCCCATCCAGCGGGGAAGGCAGCATGGTGAAGGCCTGCGAATAGCTCAGTTCCAAGCCCCACACGCGTGCGCTATCGCCATTGATCGGGATTTCCGCTTCCTCGAAATCGATCCCCGCGAAGGTACCGGGGCCATCCACCGCCGTATCGACGATGAAATTCTTGATGTCCTTGTAGAAGAAAGCCCCGGTCAGCGCACCGTTCGAGGCGAAGTAGTATTCAGCTGAAAGATCGAAATTCCACGCCTTGTACGGCTTCAGGTTCGGGTTGCCGAACACCGCTTCGTCATCCTCGTTGATTTCGAAGCGCGGCGCCAGTTTCGAAAGCTTCGGCCGCACGAGGCTGCGATAACCGGCCGCGCGCAGCACGAGATTGTCTGTCGGCGAATAGCGGACATTCAGGCTGGGCAGCCAGTCGTCATACGTCCGATCGAAACGCACCGGGGTGATCACCGGACCATCTTCGAGGACGCTGTTGCCCCATAGCTTCATATCGGTGCGTTCATAGCGCACGCCACCGATCACCATCAGCTTGCTGTTTTCCCAGCGCCCCAACAGATAACCGGCCATGACGTCTTCATCGGCGCGGTAATCGGAAATCGCCGAGTCATAGACGGAATCGTATTCGTTAAGTTCGAAATCGCCCTTGTTGTCGAGAAACGCCTTGGTCGCATTGCGATAGCCGGGAACCGGATCGATATCAGCCAGGCGATAGGTGGATTTTCCAAGAACGTCGGCCAACGTGAGGGAGTCGTTCTCCCAGAATTCGACTTCGCGATTGTACCGTTTCTCGCGCCAACGCCCCTTGCCGCCGGCCTGAATGGTCAGCGTACCGTTATCGAAGGCAAATTCGCGGCCAAGATCAAACTTTACAGCGTATTCCTCGTCCGTCGAATCCGACAGCTTGGTATATTCGATCTCATTCAGTTCGTAGCCTGACGGGTCATAGAACGCGCCCACGCCCGCCCCGGAAACCGCATAAGTCGGGTTGCGCATTTTGCTGTAATCGAAGGTGACATTCAGGTCATCCCCCTCTTCGAACCGGCGGCGGAAGTTCGCCGGGTCGATCGAACCGTTTTCCCGTTCGCTGGCCTTCGACCAGCTGGCCGAATACTTGGCTTTCCATTCACCGGTATCGGTTTCACCGCCCAGCGTGAACGAACGGATCTGCTGACGTTCAAAGCGATCCTTGATATCGCGTTCCACCTGCACCCGTTCGGTTTCGGAAGAAAACGATGCGGTCGATCCGGTGATCGTCGGCAGTTTGCCATCCTCGAAATCGCCCAGATCGAATGTCAGGCGACGGCGATATTCCTGATCGTCGAACTGGCTGAACATGCCGCGCGCATAAAGTGTTGTGGAATCGCCGACCCGGAAATCGAGGCCAAGATTAGCACTGATCCGTTCACGCTCCACGTCGTAATCGCGATATTCCAGCGTCCGCGCATAATTGCCGGTGCCTTCATTGCTCCAGTCGTCAGCCTCGATATTGTCCGTCTCGAACTTGCGCCGATAGTAGGAAATACCGCCGGAAACGCCCACATTATCACCAAGGCGCGCGGCAAAATCGAAGCTGCCCTTGGGGGTCAGTGCGTCGGCCAATTCGTTGTAGCTGCCTTCGATTTTCGCGGCGAAGTAATCCTTCTTGCGGTCGAATGCGCTGGTCGTGTTGACTTCGATCGACGCACCGATCGTGTCCGCATCCATATCCGGCGTCAGCGATTTCTTGATCTCGATCGATTCAATGATGTCGCTAGAAATGACGTCCAGCGCCACCGAGCGCACTTCCGCTTCCGGCGCGGGCAGACGGACCCCGTTGACCGAGGTCGCATTCAGTTCGGGATCGAGACCGCGCACGGACACGAAACGGCCTTCGCCCTGATCGTTCAGGACGTTCACGCCCGGCACGCGGCGCAGCGATTCCGCGACGTTCTGATCGGGGAACTGGCCCACGGCATCGCGGCTGAGCACGTCGCTCACCCCATCCGCCTCGCGCTTGCGCGAAAGTGCGCTGGCAAGGTTGGCGCGCTGCCCGATGACGAGAATTTCGTTCCCGCGCACACCGGTCAGCGTGAAGTCGACAGACGCCGCCCCGGTCGCCTGTACCTCCACCTGTTTGCGCACGGTTTCCGCGCCCACATAGCGGGCTTCCAGCGTATAAGTCCCTGCGGGAACATCAGCAAAACGATAGGAACCGTCGCGCCCTGCGGCTACTACCCGATCCAGTTCCACCAAGCGCACCTGCGCGGCCCGCAGCCCGGCGGTTTCACTGGCATCGCTGACATGGCCTGCAATTTCACCGGCATAAGAAACGGCCGGAATGGCCAAAGCCGCGGCGCCCACACCAGCCATGAGAACAGAACGATAAAATGTCACTTTGGAATGCCTCCCTGTGTTGTGGAAGGCGCGCTAGATGCCGTTTGTGACGGAGTGGCGAAGGAACGGTGACGATTGGATGACAGGGCGCCAAGTTCATGCTGCTACTGCGAAACGAGACACGAATGTGTCTGTCCGGCAACACCATCATGGGCTGATTTTCAGATGCCGGAAGGGCCGGTTCTGGTTTCCAGATCGCGGATCATCGCCGGGGCGGCACGGGTTCCGAGATCGGGCAAGCGATAGGGCCGCATCCGCGCCAGCTTTGCGGGGCCTGTGGCGGCCGTAATGGCCTGCCCGGCGGGGCGGCTGCCTTCCCACTCCAGTTCGCCTTGGCTGCACCGCGCATCCGATGCTTTATCCTCGTTACCCGCGCGGTTCGAGGCGATACGATAGTGCTTCTTTCCCGCCGGTGGGACATACGCCGTCCCATCGATGAGCACGCGGGCACCATTCGTCGCCAGTGTGCCGTATGCGCCGCCCGTTTGCCCCCCGGCCCGCTGGCGCGGGGAAAACGCGACAACATTCTGGGCAAGGTCAACAAAGGCATCGC
Source organism: Caenibius tardaugens NBRC 16725 (assembly GCF_003860345.1). Classification (GTDB taxonomy): domain Bacteria; phylum Pseudomonadota; class Alphaproteobacteria; order Sphingomonadales; family Sphingomonadaceae; genus Caenibius; species Caenibius tardaugens. Next base: position 3,436,203 of record NZ_CP034179.1, on the reverse strand, counting down.
CGCTGACCCGGGGGTGCCGTTGCCCGGTGCGCAGGAACATGTTGCGATAAACCGTGACCTGAACCGGATTTGACGACAGCGCGCAGGAAGGGCCGACCGGCCCTCCGACAATCAGCATCGCCTTGTCATGGTCGAGAAACTGGTTGTTGGAAATCGTCACCCGCATGGCTCCGGGATTTCCATCCCGCGTGACATCGATCAACCCGTCATGACACTGCCGCAAGCGCATATAGGCCAGCCATATACGATCCGCACCATGGCTGACCGTGATGCAATCGCCCTGCGTGCCTGGCCCCGCATGCTGCAGCGACAGCCGCGTCATCACCACGTTGCGGCTGCCAGCCAGATAGACCAGCGAACCGCGAAATTGCCCGGTCACCATGGGCGCAGCGCAGCCGCCGTCCACCGTGATATTGGAACCAAGCCGCAAGGGCGCTGTCAAAGTGATCGTCTTGCCTGCCAATGCAGGGGCGAAGGCAATCCAGCCGCCACCCGCCGCAGCGGCTCGTGCCGCCGCGTCGCGCAAGGTGCCAGGCGCACCCTTGCCTTGCGGATCGTCAGCCCGGGTCACCACAAACCGCGTGCGGCCCAGTCCGCCGGTCGTACCGCCTTGCGCGGCAAAGCCAGTCATCGCGCGATAGATGCGGGCGTCCATGACCTTCCCGCCCTGCACTACTGTCCCTTCCGCCGCACAGCGCGCCTGCGCTGCCGCCGTGGCGCCCGCGGCCGCCGCCGCCACGGGCCATGGCGCGCTGACGGAGCCGGATAGCGGTGTCGTGGCCAACGCCAGCGCAGGGGCAAACATCATGCGGCGCATCATTGCGGCATCCTGACGTGGCGCCATATCCCGCCGCTCAGCCGCAGGTTCTCGGGCGCGCCCGCAAGAAGTGCCCGCAACTGCACAAAATAGGCCTGTTTCCACCGTTCCGTGAAGGCATCGATGGCCTCGTCATCTTCCGCAAAAGGCAGCCGCGCGAGATGAAACGTCAACCGCCCATCGTCCCACTGCGGTGCCGCGAAATACGAACACGCCCGCTTCCTGTGCGCCAGACGCGCGGCGAACGAGGAGTAGGTCACTTCCTGCCCTTCGAATGCGACACGCGGTGCGGCAAGATGCATGGCGCCATCGACGGCCAGCCCCACCGCTTTCCCGCTTTCCAACGCGCTCATCGCCCGGCGGACGACTTGCGCATCGGTCTGGTCGCTCGTCGAAATCAGGGAATCCGTATAGGCCATGCCCGGCATCGAAGGGCTGGACGCCAGCCAGACGGATTCGAAATCGAGCAGTTGCAACGCCAGCGGTGCAGCGAACATCGGGCCAATGTGCGCGGTCGCGATAATCAGCCCCCCGCTGTCCCGGGCGCTGGCCGCCAGTTCGTCTGCGTGATCGCCCAGATCGGCCAGACGATACATGGCTTGCTCCGCACGTTCCGGGCTGCATTCCAGCCAATCGAACACAAAACGATCCGCAAGATAACCCCAGCCTGCGCGACGGGTCCAATCCTCGCGCGGCAGATTCATGGCGGGGTCACGCATCCGCCAGGCCCATTCCAGACGTTCGGGCGGCAGCGCGGTGTCATCGGCCCGGTCCCACAATTGCGCCAGCCCGCTTTCAAAATCTTCCGGCAACGTCGCCGCACGGTCGCGCAACAGGCCGCCAAACAATTGCCGCGCTTCTTCGTGCCGGCCTGCAAGATTGAGAACCGATGCCGCCTCGCGCCGCCATTGCGGGTTATCCGGCTGCCGGGCGACAATGTCGTACCATTCACGCGCCGCCTGATCATAGGCGCGCGTCGCCTTCAGCCCACGGGCATAAAGCGCGCGGGCATGAACAAGATCGGGGGCCAGTTGCAGTACCCGCGCAAGATGGATGAGCGCTGCGGCAGGCCGCCCCTGCATCAACAGGATCTCGCTCAATGCCGCCAGAATACGGACATCGTCCGGTGCCACGGCAAGCCCTTCGGTGAAGTGGGTGACGGCCCGATCATACTGTCCCTTGCTGCTGGCGCTGGAACCGAGTTGATAGTGTAACGCCACGCTCCCCTGCCCCTGACTGATCGCACGGCGGGCAAGGCGATCGGCTTCCGCTGCGTTGCCCAACATCTGATGCGCCTCGACCGCAGCCGCCGTCAGTGTGCCGTTGCTCTCTTCGGAACAGGCCGCCAGCAAGTCCAGCGCCTGTTGCGGCAGGCCCCCGCGCATGAGCGCCAGCATCCCGAGATGCGCCGCGCGGGCAGGCACGCTATCCCATTGCGGAAACGTCACCGCGATCTCGGCGGCCTGCGCGACCTGCTTCCCCTTGAGCGCCCACTGGATGCGCGCGGCCGCAACGGCCGGATCGCCGGGCAGGCTTGCCCCCAAATCATCCAGTATGGCCGCTGCCTCAGCCGTCTCGCCCAGTTGCCCGAGCGTTGCGGCCAGCAGCAGCCTGTCCGATGCCGTACCCGGCACCGCGCGCAGATACAGGCGCAGGACATGGGCCAGTTCGGCATAATGCCTGCCCGTGCGCAAGACGGGCACAAGCGCCCGCCTGACAAATCTGGCACTTTGCGGGTCTGCCAGTGCCGCGTCAGTCAGGGCCATGGCCGCTTCACATTGCCCAGCATCGCATTGCCGGATCAAAGCTTCGAGCGCAGGCAGCCCTTCCCCGAACGTCGGTTCCCTGTATTTCGCAGCCATCGATCTATCCCGCGCTTCGCAGATAACGGCTGCTGCGCAAGGTGGAGATCAGCCCCCAGAGCAACAGCGCCGCCAGCCCCGTGATCAGCAGCAAATTGAGCAGGCGCGAAGCCCTGACTTCTTCGGGAAGAACCGGCGCGGAAACCACCACCAGATAGCGGCGGCTTTCGATGCTGCTCAGCTTCGCCTGCTCGAACGTGCGCATGATCGATTCAAGGCTGGTCTGGGCCAGTTGCCGCTTGGTGGTCGCGGTTTCGAGCGCGGCGGCGGATTTCTGCACGGTGCGCGCATTGCCGCCCACCAGCTTCTCCCGCTGCGCCGCGATCTGTTTGTCCAGTGCCGCAATGCGGGCATTGAGACGTGGCAGCAACGGGCTTTCGGTCAGACCACTGGCAGTGATGCTGTTGCGTTCGGCCTGCGCTTCGGCCAGCCGCACCTCGAGATCGCTGATCAACTGATTGATCGTGGCAGCGCTGAGTTGTGGATCGAGTTCGGCTGTCTGCCGCTGCACGGCGGCAACCCGGGCGGATGCCGCGTTCAGTTCGCCTTCGGCTTTCAGCACATCGTTCTGCAAGGCGCGAAACTGGTCTTCGTTCAACTGGTCGGAAATCTTCTGCGTGCGCTCGCGCGCCAGGGCGAGCAACCCTGCGGCGAACCGCTGCGCATCGGCCGGTGCCAGCGCATCAACCGAAACGCGGGCAATCCCTTCCCGGATATCGACCGAGATCGCCACCTTGCGTTGATAAAAACTGTGCGGGTCAAGCCCGAGTGCAGGCAGGTTCAGCGGACGCTGGAGCGGATCATATGTGCCCTTGCTGAAATGCGTCAGGAACCCATAGCGCTTCTCCATCGCCTGCATCGCTTCGCGCGACAGGAGATACTCGCGAATGCGGTAGGCGTCGGTCAGTCCTTCCGATGCACCTGCCCCGCCGAACATGCCGACCGAGGGCATGCCATCGCCTTTCGCACCGGCAGTCATGATGACAAAGCTGGCCCGCGCGGAATAAGTCGAAGGCGTAAAGAGCAGGCCGTATAGCGCCACGAGCAGCAGCGGCAGCCCGACAAACAGCACGAGATGGCGGCGCCATTTTTTCGCCTGCAGCCACCGGCGAAACGATTCCGCAGACACTTCGCGTTCAATCTGTTCGTCAGTGGGCAACCGGCTGTCCGCAATGTCAGCGCGCCGCTGCTCCTCGTCGGCGAGTTGTTCTTCCCTGCGCGTGGGGATGCGCAGATCGGCCTGCGCCTGTGTATCCGCACCGCTTTCGCGCACTTTGGTCGCCAGGTCGGCAGCCTTGGTCTGGCGCCATTTGCGGATGCGATCTTCATTGGCCATCTGTTCAATTCCCATAGGGCCGTTCAGGCCCGGCTGAGCCCCGCGACGAGCACGTCCAGATCGTCTTCCTGTTGTTCGATCCGGGCGAAGCGTTCGCGCGCTTCATCAAAAGAACCGCAGCGCACGATCCGGTGGTTTTCCAGAACCGCAAACCGTTCTGCGAACCGCTCCGCGATGCGGAAATTCCTTGTCGCCAGAAACAGGCCGGCATTCTCCAGCCGACGCAGCAACATGCGTTCGCATTTCATGCGAAACTGTTCGTCGCCCAGTCCCACAGCCTCGTCCGCCAGATAGAAGCGCTGGGGAATGGCCATGGAAAATGCGAAGCCCAGACGCCCGCGCATCCCGCTGGAATAGTTCTGCAAGGGCCGATAGAAATCGTCCCCCAGTTCGGAAAACAGGGTGACGAACGCGCTCACCCGGTCAGGATCGGCATCCATCATCCGTGCCAGCAGGCGCACGTTTTCCTCTCCGCTGAGCGCAGGGTGAAAGGCTCCGGAGAAGCCAAGCGGCCACGACACACCCGGCGGCCGCAGAACCGTTCCGCGATCGGGTCGATCAAGGCCGCCCAGCAGACGGACCAAAGTGCTTTTGCCGCTTCCCGCCGGGGCCAGTACGGCAACGCGATCATCCGCCGCGAAACCATATGTCGCATCGACAAGCACGCGCCGGACGAATTCCGTCGATCCATACAGCCGCGTGCATCCGAAGAACCCGTACATGGCCTCTCCTATTCCGTGTAAGGCTGGTCGGAGGGCGCGACAGCCGAGGCGCGGGTCGAGAGCAACCAGCCGCCCAGCAGGCACAGGACGATGAATGTCAGGGGCACCAGACTGCTTGCCACCCGCGATGCGTAATCCCCGAAAGAACCCGAACGCACGATTTCGACCGCATGAAGCAGAGGATTCCAGCTTAGCCAGTCGAGCCAGCTCTGCGGCAGTTCGTCCGCCGTGTAGAAGACCGCCGAAAGATAGAACAGCGGGCGCAAGGCTGTGGCGGAAATGCGCAACAGGGTGGATGCGCTGGCATTGACCCCCGCCAGGGCATAACCCAGCGCTGCCCCTGTCGCCGATGCCAGGGTAAATCCCCACAGCACGCGCAAGGGATCGTCCAGATAGACATGGCCGAACAGCAGATAGTTTAGAAGCAACAGCACCAGATAGATGATCAGGCTGTTGTAATACTCGAGAACAACGATCGAAAAGTAGACCGTTTCGGGCGTGACCGACGGCAGGGTCATCACTGCGCGATATGTGCTTTTCGCCCGCAGCACCGAACTCACCTGATAGCGGAAGGCGAGATAGGGCATGATCCCCGACAGGATGAAACTGCCCACATCGGCATCGAGCGGGGTTGTCCGGCCAAGAACGACGAAGACCACATAGATCACCGCAATCCACGCCAGCGGCGTGAGATAGGCCCAGCCATATCCGAGCGGGTCACCGGTAAAACGCGACCCGATCTCGCGCGCGATTACCGCGCCGACATGACTGGCGCGGGGCACACGCCTGCTGGTCAGTGCCAGGGTCATCGGACCAGATTCGATGCGGTGGTGAGCGATCCCGTTATCGCACCGAGCACCTTGCGCGTCTGGGCGAAGGATGCGGTCGACACATAGATCAGATCGTTGTCGGAAATCCGGAAATCCTTGGCGAGTTGGATCTGCATCGGATCGCGGATATCGATTTCATAGATCACGGTCGGGGTACCGCCCTGATCCGCCCTGGTGAACAGGAACACGCCCGAAGGATCGGCGGCATTGTCATCGAGGCCCCGCGATGTCGCCAGCACATCGAGAATGGAAAAGTTGGGGCGGGTTATTTCCACGCGGCCTGGAACGGACGCCGCCCCCATCACTGTGACAAAGCCGGCCTGCCGGGTCACCGTAACCAGATCGCCCGGCCTCAGCGGCACGTTTTCGGATGAATCCTGCAAAATCTGGCGCAGCGTGGTTGTTCCACGCTCCCCACTGCGATGCAGTTCTAGCTGGATCTGATCAGGACGATCCGCCTCCACGCCCGCCGCGCCGACAAGATCGGCCAGACGCACCATCCCCGGGCCGATCTGGAAACTGCCGCCCTTGGCCGCATTGCCGACTATCGAAACCGTCCGTGAGGGTTCATCAACCTTCCGCAACAGGACTTGCGGCCGATAGAGTTTATTCGCCAGCCTGCGTTGAATGAGCTGGCGCGATTCCTCCACCGATTTGCCGGCAACGGGTACCGAACCGGCATAGGGCACGGTCAGTTCACCCCCCGTTCCCACTTGTACCGGATCAATGTCCAGCCGTCCGTTAATGGCAGACGGGGCACCACTGCCGGTGCTTTCGATAATGGTCAGCGCCAACCGGTCGCCCGGCGAAATCATCCCCGTTGCAAGCGGTGTCGCAGACTTGAACGTGTCGGGCAGACCCACAGCCATCGATTGGCGGCTGCGCTCCACCGCAGCCGCATCGAGCCTGCGCACGACGAAGTTTTCGGACTGGCTGGCGCTTGCCAGTTCGCTCTTCATGGCGCCGCCTCGCGGAACCGTGCATCCGGCAACGCCAATCAGCATCGCCAGCACAATCGGAAACCGGACAGACATCAGGCCGCACGCTCCGTGACCGTGGCCCCATCGCGGCACAGCGCCACAAACCGATCGAGGATCGTGTCGACATCGAACTGCTGCGCCATCACCCGCGCGGCATGCGAGAGGCCGTTGTCCAGACGACGGCGATCAACCAATGCGCCGATCTTTTCGCAGGCCAGATCGAGCGACGGGTTCGCCGCACAGTCGAGTATGTGGCCGCTTTCCCCTTCGACAAAACATTCGGCGGCGCCGCCTGCTGGCGTCGACACCACCGGCGTGCCGAATTGCTGCGCCTCGATCAGCACGTTGGGCAGGCCTTCGAACCGTGACAACAACACTTTCACATCCATCTTTTCGTACCAGTAACCGACCGCGTTTGATGTCCCGGCGAATAACAGCCGACCGCCCAGCCCCTGCGCTTCCGCCAGTGCTTTGGCTTCATTCATCAGCTGGCCAGCGCCAACGATGACAAACCGCGCCTTGGGGCGTTGCCTGAGATACTGTGCCGCCATCCTGATCCAGACCAGCGGCCGCTTGTCCGGCTCAAACCGGAACACCCCGCCAATCGTTTCTTCGGCATCGCAGGTTTCCGCCGCGAACCGTTCCCACGTTTCCCGATCTTCAGGCGCACCGTCCCGCGCCAATGCCGGCACGGCATTCCACAGCACGGTGATGCGATCTTCAGGCAGCCCCAGCCATTCGGCATAGGCTTTCGCCGCAGCATGGCTGTTGCTCATGAATTCCACGCCCGGAATATGCGCCAGTGCCTTGAACAGCACTTCGTATTCGGGCTTGAGGCGTTTGGACCGGATATTCGGCGGCAACCCACGAAACACCAGCTGGATACGGGGCACCCCGGCCAGCAAGGCCGCCAGTGCACCATAAAGACACGCGCCATCCTGCCACAGGCTGACGACATCGGGCCGCATTTCGCGAAACAGCGGCGTCATCCGCACCACGCCATAGTGGACCTGCGAAGGCAGGTTATCGAGCATGCGCATCAGGTCTTCATCGAGCGTGAACTGCTTGCGCGGTGCAATCGGCTGCAGGTCGTTGGCCTGCTTCACCGGAACTTGCGCAGCCAGCAGATCGGGCAGAAAGAAATCGCCCCGCCGCCCCGGATGATGTTCCTTCACCAGAACCTCGACCCGGCCAATCCCGTGCGCAGGATCATCCGCGCGTTTGCGCATCATGCGCGCCAGCGTGCTGAGCTGGCGTTCCGCCCCGCCCGCGCCCAGGCTTCCCGTCACCATGACAATGCGCAACGGCCCGTCCGTACGTTCGGGCACCACCCGTTCACGGTGGGCCAGGACCGCGTGCTTCATCGCCAGAAGCCGGAAATCCACACCGGCGAGGTCTTCCTGTTTTTCGTAATTGCGGAACAACCCGCGCATCACGGCGATCTTTTCCGCCAGTTCTTCCGCTTTGCTGCCCGCGGACAAACTGCCGACCAAAGGCTCCAGCAGCAGACCCGCATCTTCAAACCGCCCGCGTTTGATCAGGCGCTTGGCCCACGAAATCCGCGCTTCGCGCTTGTCATAGCGTTCAACAGCATAGGCAAATGCCGCATCCGACACATCGAATGCCTGGATCGTATCCAGCAATTCAGCCCTGGTCAGGCATTCGGTATAGTTCCTGCCCGGCGTCGGAATGCGTTCCTCGAGCAAGGCCAGAGCCTTGTCCTGCTGCTTGTCGCGAACCAGCCGCCGCATATGGAACTGGAGGATGATCCTGTCATCGGGCTGTTCGCGGAACAGCGTTTCCCATGCTGCCGAAATCCCTTCGGATTCCCCTGCCCGTTCCCGCATCTGCAGAATGTAGCAGCGCGTGGTGGGGTCATCGGGAAACTCTTCCGCTTCGCCCAGTGCTTCGGGCAGCAGGGCCCGCGCCGCCGCGGTGTTGCGCGCCGCATCCAGCAACTGTTTCACCAGCGCCCGCTGCCGCTTCACCGCGAGATCGATGACGTCCGCGTCCCGGGGGGCAGGCTGTGCCTGCTCCACCTTCTTGCCCACACGTTTGCGTGCGCGTTTGGCCTTGGGCGCCCCTTCATCCGCGAGCGCGCTGTCATCCTGCAACGGCAATTGCTGCAGGGCGTTCTGTCTGGATCGCATGGATCAGGCCGCTTTCTTGCTTTTCGCCCGCGCGATCCAGAGATCGCATTTGGCAATCGCCGACCGGATTTTCGGATCATCGCCGCCCACCCGCAACAGGCTATCCCACATCGCGCGGGCTTCCTTGAAGCGATGCAGGCGCATGGCTGAACTGGCGCCTATCCGCAGCGCAACCGGATCTTCGGGCGCAATCCGCAAAACAATCTCAGCGGCGGCATGGCGCAAGGCGATATCGGTCGCATCGACCGCTTTCAATTCCTTGCGCAGCTGCCGATAGATCCGATCGCGTTCACGGCGGACGCGTTCCGCATTCTGCGCATAGCGGCCCGCTTCATCGAGCAAGGCCCAGGCGTAGTCGACCCGGCCCGCCTCGATACTTTCCCGGCTGGCGCGAATGGCGGGTGACAGCAGCTTCACCAGTTTCCGGCTGGCTTCGTCCTTCGCCCAATCGAGCGCGTTGCTGTCGCTGACAACGGCATTGTAGGCACGCAGCGCTTCAAGATAATCGGAGGCCTGCACCGCCACCCGGGCGAGCTGAATTTGCGGGGCGGAGGACGGGTCTGCCTCCGCAGCCTTTTTCAGATGGAGCAAGGCCCTGTCGAGATCGCCCAGTTCCGCAGCAGCCCGGCCGACAAAGCTGTCGATCTCCGGAAAATCGGTGGCGGTATCAATCGCCACGTCGGTCAATTCCATCACCCGCGCATGGTCCTTGGCGAGGAAGGCCTGGCGAACCTCGCGACGCAGGGTCTGTTCCAGCGCACGTTTGGCGCGGATTGACGCCCCCTGATCAGGGGTCACGCGATAGCTGGCCTGTATCAGATCGGTCGCCGCCGCCAGATCGCGCTGTTCGAGCGCTTCCAGACCGCGCTCGCGCCATTTTGTCGCCTGCTCGCCCACCCAACCGACAATCGCCGGATCGGACTTGATGTAAGCGACGCGCGGAGCAATCAGCGCCGCGGCAGGCGATGCCAGCCCGGCCGCAATGCTTTCCTGCGCCAGCCGCAGCGCCGTAGCATCGTCAAGCCGGCGCGAATGCGATGCGACTTGCAGCAGATAGCCTATGCTGCGCTGCCGCACGCCCACCGCCCATTTGGCAAGCACACTGCCAACATGTTCCGGCAAATGCTGCAGAACCTGATCCGCCCAATCGATAACTTCCACGTCATCGCCGCGCTTCTCGAGTATGGCGAGAACGGCAGAGGCTGCGGCGTCATCGGCTTCACGCTGGAACAACCGCTTCCAGTAAGTCAGCGCCCTGCCCTCATCCCCCAGGGCCTCAGCCGATTTTGCGCTGGTTCTGAGGATTTCGGGTGTTTCCCGTTCGTCCGACATCAGCGATCCGCCATATGCCAGCGCCGCCGTATGATTGCCGAGGCTGTAATAGGACTGCAGCAGCAAGGCATCGTCTTCCTCTGTCGCGCCATGTTCGCCGCGCACAAATTCCAGATTTTCGATCGCCCCTTCATAGTCGCCCAACTGGTGCTGGATCAGCCCCAGCAGCCGGTGGCAATCGGGCGGGTACTTGCCTGTGCGGATCGCGGCACGGACGCCAGACGACGCTTCCGCAATGCGCCCGTCATCCAGCAAGGCACGCAAGGAACCGATATCGACCGCGCTCTCGTCCGCCGTCGTTTCGGCAACGCCCTGCACACCATCATCGACGGTAACGTGCGGCGCCACAAACGCGCTGAACCATTCGTCGGCCAGCGTATCGGCAAAGGGCAAGGTGAAATGCGTCAGGTCCAGACCATCGTTTTCCATGGCACGAATCTGGCCGAATTTGAGCATGGCCGGTGTCGGATCGTAGAGTTGTGCATTCACGGCCGCCGCACCCTTGTGCACGGCATCGATCAGGCGCCTGCGCGATGCGATCGGCAGGTCATCGGGCGTGTGTGCGTTGACATGGGTGACAATCACCGCCTTGTCGCGCCCGACCCGTTCCACCACATCGGCGATATCCCGCGCGATGTCCGCCTCGGTCAGTTCGCGGACGCGAATATGCGCCAGCAATTCCTGATCCGGCTTGTTCAGCTTCTGGAATTGCCGATGGCCCTTGAGCCAATCCAGCCGCTCTGCCGCCTGTTCTTCCTTGCCCAGCGACCAGAAACGGCGCGCAGTCTGGCGGTCGGCAAAAAAATCGCCAAAGTATCGGATCGCGTAATTGAGCTGGATCGGCGCATTATCGAGAGAAACATGCTTGGACGATGAAATCTCGATAAAATAGAAGTCCGCCGGAACAGCCTTCTTTTCGAAGAACGCATCGGTTGTGTTTGGCCGGTAGACCAGCGGTCGCAAGGGTTCTTCGACGGGCGGCGCACCACACAGAACATCAAGCTGCTGGATCACTTCCCGGCTGGTATGCACAAAACCGTAGTTCCGGTTCAACGTCACGTCATAGGGGTGACGGGTTGCCCCACGCCGCAGGGGGGTGTGAATCCGGCAGGTGCCGACGGGGGCGATAGTGAAATTCTGCATCGTCGCAATCCCTCCTTCGGTCACAATGCCCAGTAGGACAGGTCGTGGGGCAGGTCGGGCCGGTGGACCATCGAACGCAGGTCGATGACGCACGATCCCGCGCGGGTTGCACGCTGCACCAGATTGCCGATGTCATCGAGGAACGGCTTGTGCGGCACAGCAAACACGACCGCGTCAAAATCGCTCCACTCATCGCTTGGCTCCAGCGCGATGCCATATTCGCGCAGCGTTTCCTCAGGATCGGCAAAGGGATCGCAAACCTGCGGCTGAATGCCATATTCGATCATCGTCTGGTAAAGATCGGCGACTTTGGAATTGCGGATATCGGGCACATTTTCCTTGAAGGTAATTCCGAAAATACCGACTTTTGCGCGGCTTATGGGGATATCGCGCTGCGCCAGCATCCGCAGGATACGGTTGACCACATAGGAAGGCATGGAATCGTTGATCCGCCGCCCGGCCAGGATCACTTCGGGATGATAACCGAGCTGCGCCGCCTTGGAGGTGAGGTAGTAAGGGTCCACCCCGATGCAGTGGCCACCGACCAGCCCCGGCGTGAATTTGAGGAAATTCCATTTGGTCCCCGCCGCCTTGAGCACGTCTGACGTGGGAATACCGATCAGATCACAGATTTTTGACGTCTCGTTCATCAGGGCGATGTTGATGTCGCGCTGGGTATTCTCGAGCACCTTGGCGGCTTCGGCCACCTTGATGGAAGACGCCCGATGGATACCGGCCTCGATGATTGAACCGTAAACGCTGGCAACCGTGTCGAGCGTTTCATCATCCTGGCCCGACACGATCTTGACGATCTGCTCCAGCGAACGCTCCTTATCGCCGGGATTGATCCGTTCCGGACTGTAGGCGAGCTTGAAATCCTTCCCGCACTGCAATCCGCTGACCCGTTCCAGTTCCGGCCCACAGATTTCTTCCGTTGCCCCCGGGTAAACCGTCGATTCGAACACCACGATGCTGCCGGGCTGCATGATGGGCCCGATCGTCTGGCAGGCACTGCGCAGCAGGCTGAAATCGGGGCTCTTGCTATCGTCCACCGGCGTCGGCACCGCCACGACGAAGAAATTGCAATCCGCGAGATCTTCGGTGCCGTCTGCAAACAACAAGGTGGAACGCTGCAGTTCCGCCGCGTCGATTTCACCTGTCCAGTCGTCGCATTCACGCAATGTGGAAATACGCCGCGGATCGACATCGAAACCGATCACCGGAAATTTGCGGGCGAGCGAGATCGCAACGGGCAAACCGACATAACCCAGACCGATGACACCAATTCGAACATCCAGACTCATAAAACCTCAAGCGGTTGGGGACGCACACTTGCGCCAAAGGCAGCACAAAGCGTGACCCGATGGATCAAAAATAAGACATATTATTCTGTGTGGTTATAATTTAATGATTCTCATAAAGAATCACCACGGATTTTTGATATAAAATTCCTATATTATGGAATGTATAATAATATACATATACCATAATTTAGAATTATTAGACTCATCCTTAAGTCTATTCTGATTCATTGAATCATATTATTTGCTAAACCCATATATTTTGAATTTATCTCATCGGATATGGTGAGATATATACTGTTCATTTTCGCTATCACCCCAATTTCATCAAATCTCCTACATTGCGATATTCTGTGCCCGTGATGCGTTCTGCCGAACTGGCGCTTTTTTTCGGTTATGCGATTGTTAGTTAGCGATTTGCGCCGTCAGGCGCGGCTTCCAAGGAACCATCATGCATCATTGGCTCGCGCTTCCTGCCCTGCAGGAAGTCACTCATAAACTAACGTCGAAACGCCACATCTGGCTTGTCACCGGGGTCGCCGGATTCATCGGATCGAATCTGCTCGAGGTCCTGTTGTCTTGCGGGCAGAAAGTCGTGGGTCTGGACAACTTCGCCACTGGCCATCGCCACAATCTGGCGGAAGTGGAAAGCCGGATCGGGCCGGAATTCTGGCGTAATTTCACCTTCATCGAAGGCGACATTCGCGATCGCGCCATCTGCGAACGCGCGGTCACAGGCGTCGACATCGTCCTGCATCAGGCCGCGCTGGGATCGGTGCCGCGTTCGCTGGCCGATCCGCTGACATCACATGATGTCAACATTACCGGCTATCTCAATCTGCTGGACGCCGCGCGACGCGCCCACGTCCACCGCTTCATCTATGCGGCATCCAGTTCAACTTATGGCGATGAAGCCGCGCTGCCCAAGCAGGAAGACCGGATCGGCAACCCGCTTTCGCCCTATGCGGTGACCAAGCTGGTCAACGAACATTATGCGGCGGTCTATGCGCGCTGTTACGGCTTTCGTGCGACGGGGCTTCGCTATTTCAATGTGTTCGGCCCACGGCAGGACCCGAATGGCGCCTATGCCGCGGTCATTCCCAAATGGACCGCCGCAATGATCGCCAACGACGATGTCGTCATCAACGGCGACGGCGCAACCAGCCGCGACTTCTGCTACGTCGCCAATGCGGTTCAGGCCAATCTGCGCGCCGCCCTCGCTGGCGACGATGCGCAGGGCGAGGTTTACAATGTCGCGGTGGGAGACAGGACAACGCTGTCCGAATTGTTTGCCGCATTGCGCGATGCGCTGGCCGCCCGGCAGATTCACTACGAGCGCGAACCGGTCTTCAGGGATTTTCGTGCCGGGGATGTGCGCCATTCGCAAGCCGATATCGCCAAGGCGGGGCGTCTGCTGGGATTCAAGCCCACGCACGACATCCGGCAGGGGATTGTCGAAGCGATGGAATGGTACGCGCTGAACGCGCCTGTACAGGCCTGATCAACCCTTGGGCGTAATGCAGGGCCGGCACCTGTGCGGAGCCGGCCCTGTTCGATCAGAAGCGTGTCTTGATCGTTGCACCCCAGGTGCGCGGATCGCCCGGCAGGCCGACGATCAGCCCGGTGTTACCCGACCCGACAATCAGCTGCTCCATGTAGTTTTCCTTGAAGGCGTTACGCACCCAGGCATAGATATCGAAGCCGCTTTCGGTGCGGAAACCGACACGGAAGTTCGAAAGCGAATAGCCCTTGATCCAGGTGTACTGCGACGGGGTCGGGTTCGAAGAGAAGTTCGAACGGTAGTTGCCGTCATAACCGAGATAGACCTGCCCATCCTGCCCCAGCAGGTTGACCGGCACGTTGCCTTCCGCACCAAACGACAGCGAGTATTTCGAAACGCCGGGCAGGCGTGAACCCGAAATATCGCAGTTCTGCGGGCTCGCGCTGCCGCCAGACCGTTCGGGCGGGCAAGGAGCATCCACAAATTTGCGATAGGTCGCATCGGTATAGGCACCGTTCGCGTAGATATTGAAGCGTTCGCTCGGACGGAACGAGAAGTCTGCTTCGATACCCTGCGTCCGCACGGCCCCGGCATTCGCCAGATAACCGCGCAACACGCCGAACTGACCATTGTTGACCGTTGCCTGATAGTTTTTGATGTCCGTCCGGAATGCGGACAGGTTCAGGGTAGCTTTGCGATCGAGGAACTGGGCCTTGATGCCCACTTCATAGTGGTTGACGGTTTCCGGCTTGATCGAACCGGCCGCGAGAATGGGATTGCCCGCACTGTCCGCCGGCAGACCGTTCTGGTTGATCCCCCCGGTTTTGAAGGTCTTGGCATATGTCGCATAAGCCAGAACGTTCGGCACAACCTCATAGCTCAGCGTCAGGTCATAGCTGAGATTCCAGTCCGAAAACGACGGCGAACTGACCTGCGGTGCAAAAATGCCGCGCTGGGCGATCACGCGCGCATCCAGAACCGGATCGGTCAGCGGGCGGCCGGTCACCGGGTCCTTGAACAGGACCGGATTGCCCTGCCCGTCGAACACTTCGCGCTGATAGAAGCCCTTCTTCTTGTCGTAGTTCAGCCGCAGACCAGGCTGTATGGTGAACTTGTCGGTCACCTTCCAGCTCAGCTGGCCGTAGAGCGCCACACTGGTGCTCTTGAGCCACTGGGTGTTGCGGGCGGTCAAACCATCCAGAACCGACTTGTCCGAAGCCAGAGCGCCGCTCAGGTTCCAGCGGCTGGACGCAGCACCGTGCGATTCCGTACCCTGCGTATCGATCCGCTGGTGGAACGCGAAGGCGCCGATCACGAAATCGATGTTCTTGCTGGAATAGTTATACCGCAGTTCCTGGGTATACTGATCCTGTTGCGAAGGATTCTGCGATTTGGTGACAATCGGCAGCCCGGTATAATCGCGGTCGTTCTCGGGCTTCCAGTCCCAGAAACGCCAGGCGGTGACCGATGTCAGCGTGCCCGGACCGACGTCCCATTTCACCTTCAGCGATGCGCCGCCGATCTTGTTGCCTGCATTGAGCGAAGCGTCGAGATCGGTCACCCGGTCATAGGGATTGGTGCTGATGGGCGTATAACCCTGTGCCGCAGCAAGCGCCCAGAATTGGCGATTGGCCGCACGCTCGGTCTTGCCGACCTTGACGAACACCGAACCGCAGCATTCGGCATCCTGCCGACTGTAATCGCCGGCCAGTGTGACGCTGAGATTTTCGGTCGGCTTCCACAGCAACTGCCCGCGCAGACCGAGGTTGTCCTGGCTCTGAATCCATTTGTCGGTAACAGCGTTGTAAATCGTGCCCCGGCGGCTGGTGGACGACACGGCGAGACGCGCGGCAACCGTTTCAGACAGCGGGCCGGATACGGCAGCCTTGGCCTGTTTGAAATTCAGATTGCCGATGCTGACTTCCGCCTTGCCTTCAAAATCGAAAGTCGGCTGGTTGGTCGTGATGTTGATCGCACCGGCCGTGGTGTTCTTGCCGTAGAGCGTGCCCTGCGGGCCGCGCAGCACTTCGATCTGGGCCACGTCGAGGAAGTCGAACGTCGCCGAAGCGACGCGCGAATTGTACACGTCATCGACGTAAATGCCGACGCCCTGTTCAAAGCCATCGCTGGTCAGACCGAACGGCACCCCGATCCCGCGGATATTGACGGCAGTGTTGCGGGGGTTGGACGAATAGAACTGCAGTGTCGGGGTCAGTTGCTGCAAACGGCCGACGTTGAAGCTGCCGGTATTGTCGATGTGTTCCCCACCGATCACGGAAATCGCCAGGGGGACTTCCTGCGCGGTTTCCTGACGCCGGCGGGCCGTGACCAGGATTTCGTCAGAACGGTCGCTGGCGCCGGTTCCGACCGACGTTTTCTGCTGCTCATCAACACTGTCTGTAACACTGTCGGTTGCCGTTTCGGCAAGCGCAGGCGTGGCTGAGAGAACGACGTACGCCGCCCCCGCCAGAAGCAAAGCTCTGGAGATCATCGATTTTTCCTCATGTTATGGATCACGATGCCTCCGGCCGACCGGTCAGCACCTGAAATTTACTATTATTTACAGTACTTTTGTTCTTCAGCTCGGGCGAAGACGCTTCTTCTCGGTAATGTCGATCTGGACCACGCGGTCTTCATGAACCGTAATGGCGATCGAACCGAACCGCAGCGAAAGCAGTGCTTCCCGAATATTGGCGAGGCTTTCCTCGACATGTTGAAACTTGTCCGGCTTGATGCCGCCGGCAAGCTGGATCGTACTCATTTCTACGCCTCCGAAAGCTGGAAGATTTTTGCGCGTTTTACCTTGATACCCAGCCGCTTTCCGACTTCCGGCGCGGGCTGGTTGGCATCCAGATTCACCTCTATTGTCCGGTCTACGCCGATTAATTCCCCTTCGACGCGCCATTCGCCGCCGCGCCGGTAAACACCCGTCACCAGAAGCGGCAAACTGCCGGGCTGTTCACCACAGACGACCACGTCATGCGGCCGGAAATCCAGCCGTGCATTGCCATCCGGAACACGTTCGGCAGCGACATCGATATGGCGGTCGAAGAAATGCGTCTGTCCGCCACGGATCGACACGGGCAGGCTGTTGGTTTCCCCCACGAAGGTGGATACGAACCGGCTGCGCGGCGCCATATAGACGTCTTCCGGCGTGCCGACCTGTTCGATCACCCCGTGATCCATCACGACCACCCGGTCCGCCAGTTCCAGCGCTTCTTCCTGATCGTGCGTCACGAAGATCGAGGTCAGCCCCATCTGGTCATGCAGGTGGCGCAACCAGCGGCGCAATTCCTTGCGGACCTGTGCATCCAGCGCCCCGAACGGTTCGTCGAGCAGAAGCAGTTGCGGCTCCACCGCCAGCGCCCGGGCCAGCGCGACACGTTGGCGCTGCCCGCCGGAAAGCTGCGCGGGATAACGATTGCCCAGCCCGCGCAATTGCACGAGATCGAGCAGTTCCTCCGCCCTCGCCCGGATCGCATCCTTGGAGGGACGGGCCCGACGCGGCCGCACGGACAGGCCGAAACCCACGTTGTCCGCCACGGTCATGTGCTTGAACAAGGCGTAGTGCTGAAACACGAAGCCGACCTTGCGTTCCGCCACCTTGAGATCGGTCACATCCTCGCCGTTGAACAGGACCGAGCCCTGATCCGGAAAGGCGAGACCGGCGACAATGCGCAACAGGGTCGTCTTGCCCGAACCCGACGGACCGAGCAGGGCGAGAAATTCCCCGTCGCGCACGTCGAGATTGATGCTGTCCAGCGCCTGGTAGCCGCCATAGCGCTTGCTGATATTATCGAGCCTGATCAATGTCCGGCACTCCCGCGGTGATAGTCAAATCGCCATTCGACAATGGATTTCAGAACCAGCGTCACCAGTGCCAGCAAGGCGAGCAGCGAGGCGACGGCAAAGGCGGCGACGAAGTTGTATTCGTTGTAGAGAATCTCGACATGCAGCGGCATCGTGTTGGTCAATCCCCGCAAGTGCCCCGACACGACCGAGACCGCGCCAAATTCCCCCATGGCCCGCGCATTGCAGAGCAACACCCCGTAAAGCAGGCCCCAGCGGATATTGGGCAAGGTCACACGCAGGAATGTCTGGAAGCCACTGGCCCCGAGCGACAGGGCCGCTTCCTCGTCATCCCGGCCCTGTTCCAGCATCAGCGGGATCAGTTCACGCGCCACGAAGGGGAACGTCACAAAAATCGTGGCCAGCACGATCCCGGGAACCGCGAAGATGATCTGGATATCATGTTCGCGCAGCCACGGGCCAACCCAGCCCTGTGCTCCGAACAGCAGGACATAGATCAACCCGGCCACTACCGGCGAAACCGAGAACGGCAGATCGATAAACGTGATCAGCAGGCTCTTGCCGGGAAAATCGAACTTGGCGATGGCCCAGGCAGCCACGATGCCGAACACGATATTGACCGGAACACTGATCGCGGCGACCAGCAGCGTCAGCTTGATGGCCGACAGCGCATCGGGCTGGATCAGCGCACTGCCATAGGCAGCCCATCCTTTGGCCAGCCCCTGCGCGAAGACAGAAACCAGCGGCAGGACGAGGAAAAGCGCGATGAATGTGAGGGCCGCCGCGATCAGCAGGTGCCGTGCACGGAGCGCTCTGGACAAGGCCAGTATACCGTTCATGCCGCCATCCTCCTGCGGCTCCACGCCTGCACGACATTGATCAGCAGCAGGATCGCGAAGGAAGCGACCAGCATGACCGTCGCAATCGCGGTTGCGGCTGCATAGTCATACTGTTCGAGTTGGGTCACAATCAGCAGCGGCGCGATTTCCGACTTGTAGGGCATGTTCCCTGCAATGAAGATCACCGAACCGTATTCCCCGACGCCACGCGCGAAAGCGAGCGCGAAACCGGTGAGCAAGGCCGGCAGGATCGCAGGCAGAATGACCCGCAGGAACACCTGCCAAGGCCGCGCGCCCAGCGACAGCGCCGCTTCTTCCAGTTCGACACCGAAATCCTCAAGGATCGGCTCAACCGACCGCACGACGAAAGGCAAGCCGATGAAGATCAGCGCAGCCACGATGCCCAGCGGGGTATAGGCCACCTTGAGCCCCAGCGGTTCAAGGAACTGCCCCACCCAGCCATTGCCTGCATAGATCGCGGTCAGCGCGATACCGGCAACGGCGGTCGGCAAGGCAAAGGGAAGATCGACCAGCGCATTGACGATGCGCTTGCCCGGGAAACTGTAGCGAACCAGCACCCATGCGGTCAGCAAACCGAATACACCGTTCACCACCGCTGCCAGAAAGGCTGTCCCGAAGCTCACCTTGTAAGCGGCCAGGGCGCGGTCCGAAAAACCGGCGGCGAGGAAATCCTGCAGCCCCATCCCGGCAGACCGCACAAACACCGTGCTCAGCGGGATCAGGACGATCAGCGACAACCAGGCCAGCGTAAGGCCCATGGTAAGACCGAAACCCGGAATGACCGAGCGGGCCCTACGCCGCTTTGGCGGGGTGTCCAGTGGCACCTGCAGTGGACTGCTCAATGCGATATCCATGGCTGTCAGCGCTTCGTTGCTGCAAAGATCTTGTCGAACACACCGCCTTCACTGAAGAATTTCTTCTGGGCGGCCTGCCAGCCACCGAACTCTCCATCCACAGTGACGAGTTCGATTTTCGGAAACACGGCCGCGTACTTCGCCGCCACCGCTTCATCGATCGGCCGGTAGTAATTCTTGGCAATGATATCCTGTGCCTCAGGCGTGTAGAGATACTTGAGGTACGCGTTTGCAACCTTGGTCGCCCCGTGGCGTTCGGCATTGCGATCAACCAGCGCCACCGGCGGTTCCGCCAGAATGGACAGCGAAGGCGCGACGATGTCGAACTTGCCCTTGCCCAATTCCTTCTGGGCGAGGAACGCCTCGTTTTCCCATGCCAACAGGACATCGCCGATACCGCGCTCCACAAATGTGGTGGTCGAACCGCGTGCACCGCTATCCAGCACCGGCACATTGGCGAACAGCTTGCGCACGAAATCTTCCGCCGCCGCATCCGAACCATAGGCCTTCTCGGCATAGGCCCATGCCGCCAGGAAGTTCCAGCGCGCACCGCCGCTGGTCTTGGGATTGGGTGTGATTACCGCCACGCCCGGCTTCACCAGATCGTTCCAGTCCTTGATCCCCTTGGGATTGCCGTGGCGAACGAGGAAAACGATCGTCGAGGTGTAGGGCGAACTGTTGTGCGGCAGGCGCGATTGCCAGGTCTTGGGCAAAGCCTGCGTCCGCTGCGCGATTTCATCGGTATCGTAGGCCAGCGCCAGCGTCGCCACATCGGCATCGAGACCATCGATCACCGCCCGGGCCTGCTTGCCCGAACCGCCGTGGCTCATCTTGATGGTGACGTCCTGCCCCGTTTCCGCCTTCCATTCAGCAGCGAACTTGGGATTGATTGCTTCGTACAGCTCACGCGTCGGATCGTAGGAAACGTTCAGCAACTCGATCTTTGCGGCGCCGTCTTTCCCGTCGTTCCCGCCGGAGCAGGCTGCCAGACTGGCGAGGCTGACCGCAGCAAGCGCAGTTACCCCCCATGCACGGATTGTCCGAAATCCTGTCATTACGTCTCACTCCCGACAGCCCGGACCGGCCTTTTCGGGGCGACGAATCAGGGCGCGCTCAACACACCCCATTATCTCTATCTAAGTAGTAGGGATTAGCAAGTCGATATTTGCCTACCCCCGGTCAATCACCCCGCCAGACGGTCGTCGTGGCGTATTTCGGGGATGGAAGCGCCATCGCGCAAGGCGTCCGCAATCGTCCGCGAATCGAGAACCTGGCGGCTCGCCTCATAGGCCCGGCCGAACTCCCGGCGGATTTCACAGCGCACTTCGCTCTCGCAATCCTCACACTTGCGATAGGATTGGCGCGAAAGGCAGGGCAACGGCGCCAACGGCCCTTCGAACAGGCGCAGCACTTCCCCGAAACTGATCGTGTCAGCGGGCCTAAGCATCACATATCCGCCACTTTTGCCACGGCGACTGTCCAGAATGCCCGCCTTTTTCAGATCGAGCAGGATCTGTTCGAGGAACTTGTGCGGGATAGAATTGCGGCGCGCGATTTCCGCGCTGGTCAGCGATTCACCCTCGGGTGCAGATGCCACAGCGAGCAATGCCCGGAATGCATATTTTGCCTTGTTCGATATCATATGAACCGCGCCGATTTTCCCTATTTGCAAACTAGGCTTTACGGCACACAAATAATTGTTGCAAGACTGCGGTCTTCCCGCCCACTTGCCGGCAGCCGTTACATCAGCATGAAGCAGGCGATCGCGACACTGACGCAGATCGCCAGCAAGGGGGCGCCCAGACGGGGGAAATCCCGGAACCGATACCCCGCCGCGCCCATCACGACCGTGTTGTTGTGATGCCCGAACGGCGTCAGAAAATCGAGTGAAGCGCCAATCGCAACCGCCATCAGCAGCGGTTCGACCGGTATCCCGGTCCGTGACGACACCCCTACGGCAATCGGGCTCAGCACCACGGCGGTCGAGACATTGTCGATAAACGGCGTGATAGTCACTGCCAGTAACAATACCATGGTCGCCACCATCGCCGGATGGGTGGACGGCAGGTACTCGGCCAGTGCATTGGCAATCACACGCGCAGCGCCGGTATCTTCAACGGCGAGCCCCAGCGGGATCATGCAGGCCAGCAGAAGCACGATCGTCCAGTTCATATCCTGCAACGCGCTGCGCAAATTGAGGCTACCCAGCATGACCATGGCGATGACCACGGCACCGAAGGCCAGTTCCGCCGGCACGATGTCGAACGCGGTCAGCAGGATACCGCCAGCGAAGGCGGCGACACTGGGCCACGCCGCTCTGGCGCGGCGCGGCGCCCGCCGGGACGACAGCGGCAGAACCCCGCAGTCATTGGCCACTTCGCGCATCGCAGCCCGTTCACCGGCCAGCACCAGCACGTCGCCCATACCGATCTGCAAATCCTCGAACCGGCCCTCGATCCGGCGGCGGCGGCTGGCCAGGCCAACCACGCGCACCGGACGTTCGGCAAAGGCCATGACATCGCTGATACGCGAGCCGAGCAGGAGGCTTTCGGGCATCACAACCACTTCCATCCGTTCAACCGGCCCATCGTCCGGGTGCCGTTCAAAGTGGTATCCCTGCAGGGTGCCGTTGTCCTGCAATTCGTCGAGATGCGTCAAACCCGCTTCCACGAGAAGCGCATCCCCCGGCGCCAGAACGATATCCCCGCGCCGGGCGAAGACATGCGCCCCGTGCCGCAGCACCCCGTGGATCGCAATCGTCAGCCGGTCTTCCGCCTGTGGCAGATGCATGCCGACCAGCGGCGAACCATCGGGCACTTCCATTTCGGCCAGAAAATCGGTCGGCCCGGTTTCAAAGGGTGTTTCCGGCGCGGCGAAATGGCGGAACAGGCGCGGCGCGGCGAGAATGATGCAGGCCAGCCCCGCCAAAGCCACCGGCCCACCCACCAGCGCGAGTTCAAAATAACCGAACGAAGCACCGGTTTCCGCAATCTTCCACTGGTTCACCACAAGATTGGCGGGCGTTCCCGTCAGCGAACAGGTTCCGCCCAGCAATGTCGCGAAAGACAGGGCCATCAAGACGCGTCCAGGCGGGATATTCAGCCGCGCACAGACGGACAGGGTCACCGGGAACATCAGCGCCAGCGCGCCGATATTGTTCATAAAGATCGATATGAACGCCCCGGTGCAGCACAGCACGGCCAGCACCGCGATCTCGTTCGTGGTGCGGCCAGCAATGCGGCGGGCGACATCGTCGATCACGCGCGTAGCCGACAAGGCGGACACGATCAGCAGGACTTCGGCCACGGTAATCACGGCCGGGCTGGAAAACCCGGCAAACATGTTCTGCACCGGCACCACGCCGGTCAGATAGCCCGCTGCCAGACCGCACATGGCGACCAGTTCCACGCGAAACCGCTCCGTCGCATAGACGACGAGCATGGTCAGCAGGATGGCAATGATCATCCATTGATCGAAGGTCATGCGACGTCCCGGACCGTGATTCTCGCGCCTGATTAGCGGTCTGGACCCGAAACGTCATTCCCTGTCGATAGAATAGCGCGCTGGTGGCGACGCAAGCGCCTGCCGGACAGGGGCTGTGGCAAGGCGGGGATCACACCCCCCGCCCTTCCCCGATCAGTCGATCGAACGACCGAGTTCGGCGTTGAGCCAGAGCGCAAGCAGCGTCACGATCGCGCCGGACAGCAGGTATCCACCGGCCGCAAGCAGGCCATACTGGCTGGACAGCCACAGCGCCACCAGCGGCGCGAAACCCGCGCCGAACAACCACGCGAGATCGGATGTCAGCGCCGACCCGGTGTAGCGATGGCGGCGCGAAAAACTGGACGACAGCGCACCCGAAGACTGGCCGAATGCCAGACCGAGAAGCACGAAGCCAATGAACATGAACGCCGCTTCACCTGCTTCGCCCGCGTCCAGCAATTGCGGCGCGAAACCGCTGAAGGCCGCGATAGCCGCTGCGGTGACACCCAGAACGGTACGCCGTCCGAACCGGTCCGCCAGATAGCCCGAGACAATAATGGCCACCACGCCCAGCGCCGCAGCCATCGCTTCGATCGCAAGGAAGCGCGAGGGGGATTCTTCGGTGAACAGGAACACCCAGGACAACGGATAGACCGTCACCATGTGGAACATGGCAAAGCTGGCCAGCGGGGCAAATGCGCCAATGGCAATAAGGCGCCATTCCGAACGGATCGTTTGCATGACCGATGCCGGTTCCAGCGAGCGGTCTTCGAACAGCCGCGCATATTCCGGCGTCACCACGATCCGCAAACGCGCGAACAGCGCCACCACGTTGATCGCGAAGGCCACGAAGAACGGATAACGCCAGCCCCACCCAAGGAAGTCCTCCGCCGAAAGCGCAGAAACCAGAAACATGAACAGCAGGCTGGCGACAATCAGACCCAGCGGCGCGCCCAGTTGCGGGATCATGGCATACCAGCCGCGTTTCCCTTCCGGGGCATTGATCGCCAGCAGCGATGCGAGGCCATCCCACGAACCGCCCAGCGCCACACCCTGCCCCATGCGGAACAGCGCGAGCAGCAGCACGGCCGCGATCCCGATGCTTTCATAGCCGGGCAGGAAGGCGATCGCCGCCGTGGAACCGCCCAGCAGGAACAGGGCAATCGTCAGCTTCGCGCCGCGCCCATAGGCCCGGTCGATCGCAGTGAAGATCATCGTCCCCACGGGCCGGGCGAGGAATGCCAGCGCAAACAGGCCAAAGGAATAGAGCGTGCCCGTCAACGGATCGACGAAGGGAAAGAACACCTTCGGAAAAACCAGAACCGAAGCAATCGCATAGACGAAAAAGTCGAAGAATTCCGATGTGCGGCCGATAATTACCCCGATGGCGATCTCGCCCGGCGCAATGCGATGGCCATCGGCATCATGGAGCCGGGCATCGTTTTCGGCCTGAACGGTTGGCACAATATCGGCGCTCATGGATTAATCCTGTAGCATAAGTCCGCTTTCGCGGCACGAATCTTTGAAACGCAGGCTTCGCACCCGCAACATAGACGTGCCCCCTTAGACACTGATCGTCAGGAAGGGATTGGACAAAATGTCCTATGTGCGGTGCAACATAGCAGGCCTAGGCGCCCGGGCATGCTGATGCCCTTTCCACGAATCGCTTCGCGGCTCCGGCCGCTGTCCGCGCTTGCCATCGTGCCATTTCTCGCTGGCTGCGGCGAATTGGTAGTGCTTGACCCCGCTGGCGACATCGCGCGCCAGCAGGGCGACCTGATTGTCATTTCCACGCTGCTGATGCTGCTGATCATCATCCCGGTGATGGCGCTGACGATCTTCTTCGCCTGGCGCTATCGCGCGGCCAACAAGGAAGCGACCTACAAACCGGATTGGGACCACTCCACCCAACTCGAACTGGTGATCTGGGCCGCCCCGCTGCTGATCATCATCTGCCTCGGCGCGATTACCTGGGTCGCGACCCATCTGCTCGATCCCTATCGCCCGCTTGCGCGCACCGATGTGGACAAGCCGGTGGTGGCCGAAGTCAAACCGCTCGACGTCAATGTTGTCGCGCTCGACTGGAAATGGCTGTTCATCTATCCGGAACAGGGCATTGCCACCGTGAACGAACTGGCGGTTCCTGTCGATCGCCCCGTGCGTTTCCGCATCTCGGCCTCGTCGGTTATGAATTCGTTCTATATCCCGGCCATGGCCGGGCAGATCTACGCCATGCCCGCCATGGAAACGAAGCTGCACGGCGTGATGAATGAGCCGGGCGATTTCATGGGCTTTTCCGCCAATTACAGCGGCGCCGGGTTCTCCAACATGCGTTTCGCCGTGAAGAGCCTCGACGATGCCGCGTTTGACAAGTGGATCGCGCAGGCCAAGGGCGCGGGCGGCACGCTGGACCGTGCAGCCTATCTCCAGCTCGAACGCCCCAGCGAGAAAGAGCCCGTCCGTCGCTTCGCCACGGTGGAGCCGGGCCTGTTCGATCTGGTCGTCAATCTCTGCGTCGAACCCGGCAAGATGTGCATGCATGACATGATGGCCGCCGATGCGCGCGGCGGCATGGGCCTTGCAGGTATCCATAACGTGCGCGATCTCGCCTATGACAAGTTCGCCGCGCGCGGCACCGCCGCCGTCAGGCCAGTGCGCTATGTCGCCTCCACCTGCACGACACCGATGGCATCGCCTGCGCAGCTTCCGATCAACCCTGTCGATCACCAGCCGTTGACCGGCCAGGGGCTGTCCCGTCCGGGCGATGCCCCGCACGGCACGTCGCTGGCTCTGTTCGACAATCGCGGCCCCGTGTCGCGTCCCGCCTTCTGATCGCGCCCGAGTATATTATGACACCGCATCCCGCACCCGAAACCGGACCCATCCTCGGCCGCCTGTCGCTCGAGGCCATTCCGCTGCATGAACCGATCCTGATCTTCACCTTTATCGCGGTGGCGATCGGCGGGATCGCGATGCTGGCCCTGCTGACCAAATACCGCCTGTGGGGCTATCTCTGGAAAGAGTGGTTCACCACGGTCGATCACAAGAGGATCGGGATCATGTACATGATCCTGGGACTGGTCATGTTCCTGCGCGGGTTTGCCGATGCAATCATGATGCGCATCCAGCAGGCCATGGCGTTTCATGGTTCGGAAGGGTACCTGAACGCCCATCACTACGACCAGATCTTTACCGCGCACGGCGTGATCATGATCTTTTTCGTGGCGATGCCGTTCATTACCGGGCTGATGAACTACATCGTGCCGCTACAGATCGGCGCGCGCGACGTATCGTTCCCGTTCCTGAACAATTTCAGCTTCTGGATGACCACGGCTGGCGCCGTTCTGGTCATGGTATCGCTGTTCATCGGGGAATTCGCGCAGACCGGCTGGCTGGCCTATCCGCCGCTGTCCGGGATCGCCTACAGCCCCAATGTCGGCGTGGATTACTATATCTGGGCACTACAGATAGCCGGGGTCGGGACAACCTTGTCAGGCATCAACCTGATCGTCACGATCCTGAAACTGCGCGCGCCCGGCATGAACCTGATGAAGATGCCCGTCTTCACCTGGACCTCGCTCTGCGCCAATATCCTGATCGTCGCCTCGTTCCCGGTGCTGACGGCGGTTCTCGCCCTGCTCAGCCTTGACCGCTACGTCGACACGAACTTCTTCACGAACGATTTCGGCGGCAGCCCGATGATGTACGTGAACCTGATCTGGATCTGGGGCCACCCCGAAGTCTACATCCTGATCCTGCCGCTGTTCGGCGTGTTCTCCGAAGTAACCTCGACCTTCTCGGGCAAGCGCCTGTTCGGCTATACCTCGATGGTTTACGCCACGATCTGTATCACGATCCTCAGCTATCTCGTGTGGCTGCACCACTTCTTCACGATGGGATCGGGGGCCAGCGTCAACAGCTTCTTCGGCATTACCACGATGGTGATCTCGATCCCGACAGGGGCCAAGCTCTTCAACTGGCTGTTCACGATGTACCGTGGCCGTATCCGCTTCGATCTGCCGATGATGTGGACGGTCGCCTTCATGCTGACTTTCGTGATCGGCGGGATGACCGGCGTGCTGCTGGCCGTGCCGCCCGCAGACTTCGTGCTGCACAACTCGCTGTTCCTGATCGCGCACTTCCATAACGTGATCATCGGCGGCGTGCTGTTCGGCCTGTTTGCCGCGATCAACTACTGGTGGCCCAAGGCCTTCGGCTTCAAGCTCGACGTGTTCTGGGGCAAGATCAGCTTTTGGTGCTGGGTCGTCGGCTTCTGGCTTGCCTTCATGCCGCTTTACATCCTTGGCCTCATGGGTGTGACACGCCGCATGCGGGTGTTCGACGATCCGTCGTTGCAGATCTGGTTCGTGATTGCCGGCATCGGTGCGGCGGTTATCGCGGTGGGCATCCTTGCCATGCTGATCCAGTTCGCGGTCAGCATCTGGAAGCGCGACGAACTGCGCGATGAAACCGGCGATCCGTGGGGCGGCCGTACGCTGGAGTGGGCGACCAGTTCGCCCCCGCCAGACTACAACTTCGCCTTCACACCGGTGATCCATGATCTCGATGCGTGGCAGGACATGAAGCAGCGTGGTGCCGCGCGGCCACTGTCGGGCTTCCGCGACATCCACATGCCCAGCAATACCGGCGCCGGAATTATTCTGGCCGGGATCAGCCTGGTCTGCGGCTTTGCGTTGGTCTGGCACATCTGGTGGCTTGCCGGGCTGAGCTTCATCGCCCTGATCGGCGGCGCGATCACGCATACGTTCAATTACAAGCGCGACTTCCACATTCCCGCGGCAACCGTGGCGGAAACCGAAGATGCGCGAACCCGCCAGCTGGCCGCCGGAGCCTGATGACATGAGCACTGCCCCTCTTTCCCCCTCCGGCGAACAGGCCGCGTTCTACGATCTGGACGAACACGCCCACCCCGAAGGCCACAGCACGATGCTGGGTTTCTGGATCTACCTGATGAGCGACTGTCTCATCTTCGCGATCCTGTTTGCCTGTTTCGGCGTGCTGGGCGGCAACTTCGCCGCAGGTCCCGGCCCCAAGGACCTGTTCGACCTGAACCTGATCGCGCTGAACACCGCGATGCTGCTGTTCTCGTCGATCACATACGGTTTCGCCATGCTGGCCATGCAGCAGGGCAAACTGCGCCAGACGCAGACCTGGCTGGTGGTGACCGGGCTGTTCGGCCTCGCGTTCCTCGGGATTGAACTTTACGAGTTCCATCACCTGATCCACATCGGCGCCACCCCGCAACGCAGCGCGTTCCTTTCGGCGTTCTTCACGCTGGTCGGCACGCACGGCCTGCACGTGACATTCGGCCTTGTCTGGATGGCCACGCTGCTGGTGCAACTGAACCGCCACGGATTGATTCAGGCCAACAGGCGCCGCGTCGCCTGCCTCAGCCTGTTCTGGCACTTCCTCGACGTCATCTGGATCGGCGTCTTCACATTTGTCTATCTTCTGGGAATGCTGTGATGAGCCAGACCCCCCACCACACCGACGCCCCTGCCCACACTGGTGCCCACACCCACGCGGGCGATCATCATCACGATGACGGGATTCCCCATGCATCGATGCGGGATTACGCCACCGGGTTCATCCTGTCGGTGATCCTCACGGCCATACCGTTCTGGCTGGTCATGACCGGGACGCTGAGCCCCGGCCTGACCGCTGCGGTGATTGTCGCCTTCGCCATCGTCCAGGTGATCGTACACATGGTCTACTTCCTCCACATGAGCCCGAAGGCCGAAGGGGGATGGACGCTGACGACGCTGGTCTTCACGTTGATTGTCGTCGTCATCATGCTGGCCGGTTCGCTGTGGGTCATGCACCACCTGCACACCAATATGATGCCCGTCCATGATGTGAGCCAATTGCCATGACATCGGCGCGCCACCCCCGATCCCCGCGTCGTCGCGCGGTGATCGCAGGGGTGGCGATACTCGTTGCCGCCGGGCTGGTTGCGCTGGGCCTGTGGCAGCTCGAACGGCGCGAAGAGAAACACGCACTGATCGCCGCTGTGGCGGAACGGGCCTACAATCCGCCGGTTGCCGCACCGGGGCCGGAAAGCTGGCCCGCAATCTCCGCTGAAAAAGACAGCTATCGCCGGGTCACCGTAACCGGACATTTCCAGCATGATCGCGAGACACGGGTTCAGGCGGTCACCGCCCTGGGTGGCGGCTACTGGGTGCTTACCCCGCTGGTAACCCCCACATTTACCGTACTGGTCAACCGGGGCTTCGTGCCTGCGGACAAGCGTGATCCCGCCACCCGGACCGAGGGCAACGGCACGAACGCGACCACAGTGACCGGCCTTTTGCGCATATCGGAACCGGGCGGCGGATTCCTGCGCAGCAACGATGCGGCGGCAGATCGCTGGTATTCGCGCGATGTCACCGCCATTGCCCGCGCCCGCGCCCTGCCCCGGGCGGCCCCCTATTTCATCGATGCCGATGCCACCGCCAACCCCGGCGGCTTTCCGGTGGGCGGGCTGACCGTGCTGCATTTTCCCGATAACCACATGGTCTATGCTCTCACCTGGTTTGCGCTGGCATTGCTCGTTGGATGGGGCGCATGGTACGTTCTGCGCGTTCCCGCAACCGACGGGTCCGCAGCCGACAGGTAAGCCCCGCGCCAATGCCCGAAACCGATTTTTCGCCCGTTGCCGTGCCGGAAACCGATGCCGGACGCCGCAATATGCGGCTGCTCATCCAGTTGCGCTGGCTGGCCGTGGGCGGACAGCTGGCGACAATTGAGCTGGTGCACAACTTCATGGGGATCAAGCTTCCGCTGTTTCCCATGCTGACGGCCGTGGCGTTTCTGGCGGTCATCAATATCGCCTGTCTCCCCCTGCTTCGCCGAAAAAGCGCCGTCACCAACAGCGAACTGACGATCGCCCTGTTGATCGATGTCGCGGTACTGGCCTGGCAGCTGCAATTTTCGGGCGGCCTGGCCAACCCTTTCGCCTCGCTGTTCCTGCTGCATATCGTGCTGGGGTCCATTCTTCTCAAACCCTTCACATCATGGGGCATAGTCGCCGCATCGCTGTTGGCGCTGGGTCTGCTCACAATCAATCCCGTGCCGCTGGCCCTGCCGCAGCGTTATCTGGCAGATCCGATGGGTCTTTACCTCAAGGGCAGCCTCGTGTGCTTCCTGCTGATCGCGGTCCTGCTGGTCGCCTTCGTCACCCGGATCAGCCGTAACCTGCGCGATCGCGATGCCGCCCTCGCCGCGATCCGGCAACGCGCCGCCGAAGAAGATCATATCGTGCGCATGGGCCTGCTCGCCTCGGGCGCCGCGCACGAACTGGGCACGCCGCTCTCCTCACTATCCGTTCTGATCGGCGACTGGCGACGGCTGCCCCAGATCAGCAAGGATCAGGAACTGCAGGACGATCTGGCCGACATGGATGCGGCGGTGAAGCGCTGCAAGACGATTGTCAGCGGCATTCTGAACTCCGCCGGGGAAGCGCGCGGCATCGCCCCGGAAGTGACCACCATGCGCACGTTTCTTCGGGGCATTGTCGCTGATTGCCGCACGGCATGGCGCACCACCACACTCGATTATGACGAACGCTTCATGGAGGATATGCCGATCGTGTCCGATCCGGCATTGCGGCAGGTTATAGGCAATGTGATCGACAATGCCGCCGAAGCATCCCCCGAATGGATCGGGGTCAGCGCCGCGCGCAAGGGCGATCGTCTGGCGCTGGAAGTGTCCGACCGGGGCCCCGGTTTCACACCCGAAATGCTGGAAGGTTTTGGCCAACCCTATCGTTCGACCAAGGGGCAGGCAGGTCGGGGTCTGGGGCTGTTTTTGCTGGTAAATGTGTTACGCAAAATGGGCGGGCAGGCCACAGCGGAAAACCGGCCCGAAGGCGGTGCGCGGGTACGCATACAGTTGCCCCTTGCGGCCCTCGCCTATGACGGAGCGCCGAGACGATGAATACCGCCAGCGAACAGCCGCCCGAACGCCAGCTTGTCATCGTGGAAGATGACGCGTCTTTTGCCCGCACGCTCACGCGGTCTTTCGAACGGCGCGGTTATGCGGTGATATCGGCCAGCAGCCACGAAGAATTGCTGGTTTTGCTCCAGCACAACCGGCCCCACTATGCCGTGGTCGATCTGAAACTGGGCGGCGCATCGGGCCTCGCCTGCGTGCAGGATCTGCGCGCCAGTGACGAGGCGATGAAAATCGTCGTCCTCACCGGCTTTGCCAGCATTGCCACCGCTGTCGAGGCGATCAAGCTGGGCGCATCGCATTACCTCGCGAAACCGTCGAATACCGACGATATCGAAGCGGCTTTTGACCTCTCTGACGGGAATGCCGATGCCCCGGTGGATGGCCGCCAATCCTCCATCAAGACGCTGGAATGGGAACATATCCATCAGACACTGGTGGAAACCGATTTCAACATCTCGGAAGCCGCGCGCAGGCTGGGCATGCATCGCCGGACGCTGGCCCGAAAGCTAGAGAAGCGCCAGTTGAAGTAGCAGAAAATTCGGCCGGCGGCGGCAGATCGGTTGCCCGTTTCGCCGCCACCTGCCCTGTTCGTGGGTCGATCAGCCGAACAGCTTCGTTGCCGTGTCTGCCGCCCGCCTGCCGAGATAGCGTGCACCTTCCAGTTCGGTCTCGCTGGGCTGACGGCTGCCATCCCCGTTGGCAATGGTCGTGGCCCCGTAAGGCGCACCGCCAACCACTTCGTCATTGCGCATCTGCCCCGCAAAACCATAGTCGAGACCGACCACGGTCATCCCGAAATGCAGCATATTGGTGATGATCGAGAACAGGGTCGTTTCCTGCCCGCCGTGCTGCGTTGCCGTGGACGTGAATGCCGCGCCAACTTTGCCGTTCAGTGCACCGCGCGCCCACAAACCGCCTGCCTGATCGAGGAACGCCGCCATTTGCGAGGAAATGCGGCCAAACCGCGTCCCGGTGCCGATAATGATGGCATCGTAGCTTTCCAGTTCCGCCACCGTGGCGATGGGCGCCTTCTGGTCGAGCTTGTAATGGCTGGCCCGGGCCACGTCTTCGGGCACCGTTTCCGCCACACGGCGGATATCGACCTGTGCCCCGGTGGAACGGGCGCCTTCCGCAATGGCTTCGGCCATCGTTTCGATATGGCCATAGCTCGAATAATAGAGAACCAGAACCTTGCTCATCGCGATTTCCTTTCCTGGTATGCGGTTCGCCGCAAATCTTGTGTGGAATATAACCATGCAAAAATGCATTGAAATAGAAGATATTGACTATCTCCTATGCGTTATCGCATAGTCAGTCGATGCAATGGGACGATCTGCAGACCTTTCTCGCCATTGCCCGGCGCGGCACGCTTTCCGCCGCGGCGCGCGAACTGGGCGTCACGCAACCAACCATGGGCCGCCGCTTGCAAGCGATGGAACGGCGCATGGGCGCGCGTCTGCTGCAACGCCTGCCCGGCCGCTATGCGCTGACCGCGCTGGGCGAAAGCGTGCTGGCCAATGCCGAACGGATCGATGCTGAGGCTCTGGCCGCCGAACGCGCGATTGTCGGCCGCGATATCGCGCTGGAAGGTGTCGTCCGCCTGACGACGGTCGACACCATCGCCGATCGCGTTGTCGCCCCCGCGCTTGCCCGGTTGCAGCAGGTCCACCCCGGCATCGTAATCGAACTGGTTCCCGATATGCGTTCACTCAGCC
The DNA here is from genome assembly GCF_003860345.1 of Caenibius tardaugens NBRC 16725. Classification (GTDB taxonomy): domain Bacteria; phylum Pseudomonadota; class Alphaproteobacteria; order Sphingomonadales; family Sphingomonadaceae; genus Caenibius; species Caenibius tardaugens. The sequence goes on along the minus strand of NZ_CP034179.1, from coordinate 3,403,533 downwards.
TGTCGAAACGCGAAGCCGACCTTGCCCTGCGCATGACCCGCTTTGAAGGGCATGATATCTTCGCACGGAAAGCGGGGTCGTTTTCGCTGGGCATCTATGCCGCGGAATCGTGGAGAGACCGCCAGCACGGCGCCGATGCAAGGCTGGTCACCGTGCTTGAAGATCAAGAACATCTGCCCGAAGCCCTGTGGCTGCGCGATCTCTATCCCGAGGCTTCGGTCGGTTTTCGATCCAACAGCCGCGAAGTCATGTTGTCCGCCGCATCAAGCGGCGCGGGTATTGCCGCCCTGCCCCGATTTCGCGCCGATGCCGAACCCGGCCTGATCAGGCTGAATACCACCACACCCGATCTCGTGCGCGATATCTGGCTGGGCGTTCACGCCGACATGCGCCACATGCCGCGGATCAGGGTGGTGATGGATGCCTTGCTGAACCAGTGCAACGCCATGGCCAGCGCGATGCAGCCGGCCTAGGGCCTTAGCCGATCCACGAATGCGCAGAATGCATCGCGCCTGCGAATGAGCGTCGCCTGATCGCGTCCGGCACCGCGGCGGCGGCAATCGCGTCCGAATAGAGATACCCCTGCCCCATGGCGCAGCGCATACCCAGCAATCGGGCTTCCTGTTCGGCGGTTTCGATGCCTTCCGCAATGACGCCCAGCCCGAGACTGTGTCCCAGATTGATCACAGCGGCGCAAATGGTCGCGGAATCATTGTGCGAACCGATCTGCCGAATGAACGATCGATCGATCTTGATCTGATCGACCGGGAAATGGTTGAGGTGAGACAACGACGCGTACCCGGTGCCAAAATCATCCAGCGATATCCGGATGCCACGTCGGCTCAGTTCCTGCAGCGCGTTTTCCACGTAGCTGGCGCCGCGCCCCATGATGACACTTTCCGTCACTTCGACATGGATGCAGGACGGCGGAATTTGCTTCCGTTCAAGCTGATCCAGCAGGCTCTGCACGAAATGGCCGGTGCGGAAATCGGAAGCCGCCGCGTTAATCGCGACATGGCCGAAAGGCAGCCCGCTGGTATGCCACTGGCGCACATCTTCGAGCACACGTTCCAGCATGCATTCACTCAGTTGCGTGCCGACCGCAGGGTCTTCGAACGCCGCCAGCATGCGATCGGGCGTATGCATCTGGCCATCCCCATCGCGCCACCGCAACAGCGCCTCGAACCCGATGATCTGTTCGTTGTGCAACGACACGATGGGTTGATAATGGGGAACGATCGCGTCGCCCTGCAGCGCGCGCCGCGCGGTCGCCAGCATTTTCTGGTGACCTTCCACTTCATCCATCATCGCCGGCTCGAAAATCTTGAGCCGTGCCCGGCCCGCAGCCTTTGCCGCGTAAAGCGCGATATCGGCGGACTTGAGAATCTCGGATCGCGTCTTGCCGTCGCGCGGAATAACACTGGCCCCGATACTGGCTCCGCATTCGAGCAGGCGTCCATCGTATTCGATCGGTTTACGCAACTGGGTGAATATCCGCGCCGCAGCCTCATGAATGCTGGCTTCGCATTCCGCCGCAAGCAGAAACGCGAATTCATCTCCCCCGGTGCGGGCGACCATATCATCTTCGGAAACCGCCGCGCGCAAACGGTCGGCGAAGGTACACAGCACCCTGTCCCCCGCATCGTGGCCCAGCGTATCGTTGATCAGTTTAAAATTGTCGACATCGAGGATCAGGAGCGCAACCATCCGGTTATCGTCCGCCGTCTCCAGCACGGCATCCAGCCTGTCCTGCAACAGATCCCGGTTGGGCAAACCCGTCAGCGCATCATGCCGCGCCATCCAGAGCGCCTTTTCTTCCGATGCCTTCTGATCCGTTATATCGCGGGCAACCACGATTATCCGGTTCGAACCATCGGGTATGCGGTTGATCACCACGTCCAGCCAGCGCCGCTGCCCCTGCGTGTCGACATAATAGGTTATGAGTTTGTCTGCGCGCCCCGCCTTGCAGTTTTCCATCACTTTCATCGCGGAATTGCGATCTTCCGGCGGCAGGAGATTCAGCCACTGCTCCCCCCGCCGATCCCCATATTCCGTAGTCACGTTGTAGGGGCGGTTGAAGAAGAGGATGCACAACTGCTCGTCCAGAATAAAGGTATAGTCCGGGCTGAACCGCAGCATCGTGTCGTTCAGCGATTCACTCCGTTCCAGATCGCTCAGCGCGACGGCTCGGGACACCAGCAATTTGTGCAGCGAAAACGAGGCCGACAGGATCGTCGCCATGAAGATTGGCAATTGCAGGCCGATCATCACAATGATCGGTTCCGGGCTCAACAATCCCGCGATGGCGCAGGGCACAAGCGCAAGCACGACCATCGTTGCCGCCAGCCGCGGGGTGCCGAAATTGCGCAGGCACATGCCGCTGACCATCGCTGCGACCGAAAGGCAAACGATAATCGAAAGCGTCCAGTCCCCGCTGCCAAGCGACAGAAAGGCCCCGTATCCCAACGACACCGCCCAACAGCAGGACAGAATGGCCGACAACAGAACCGGGGGCTTTCCATCCCGTTTTATTTCGCGCCGCCCGTACACCAGCGTGCCGATACGGAAAATGCCAAGCAGGATTTCGAACCCCAACCAGACCAGAAACGCCGCCGATGGATGACGCCAGGCGGCAACGGCAGCAACCGCAATAGTGTTAAGAATGCCACCCAAAAACAGGGGAAAGGCGCCAAACAGACCGCCGGTCAACTGCATCGAAAGCGATGCGGGCACAGCAACGCGGGTGCCCAATAACCATCTCGACAATCGATCTTGTTTGGCACCGAACCTAAACATGCACAGCTTCGCCCCTTACCCGAACCGCTTACCAAAAATTGGTTAACAACGGATGGAGAGATCTGCTTACAATCAGCCACTTCTCTCCAGATCGCGCAACCAGATGGCGCTTATGCACAAGAACAGAGCGTTCGCCCAACAAACACTTTACCGACCGATGCGGCCTCCCTACCCATTCAAGGCAAAATCTGCGCCGCGTGACAGGTGATCGCGGCTTCAGCAATGATATGACCCGGAGAGGCCCGAAAATGTATCCTGTTATCCAGTTTCTGATCGATGGCAAATGGCGCGATGGCAACGGCGATGCCGAACCGGTCATCAACCCCGCAACCGGCGCTTCCGTCGGCGACTGCCCTTTCGCAAACCAGCAGGTTCTGGATGATGCGCTGGCTTCCGCGCAGGCGGCGTTCAAAACGTGGAAGAAGACCCCTCCGGTCGAACGCGCGCGCATCTTGCGCAAGACCGCCGAACTGGTGCGCGAACGCACCGATCACATCGCTACCCTGATGACGCTGGAACAGGGCAAACCCGTTGCCGAAGCGCGCGTTGAACTGGGTTATGCGGCGGATATCGTCGAATGGTACGGGGAAGAATGCAAGCGGTCCTATGGCCGGATCGTCCCCAGCCGTGTCCCCGGTGTCCGCCAACTGGTCATGCATGAACCAGTCGGCGTGGTGGCAGGGTTTTCCCCCTGGAATTTCCCTGCCGTGACCCCCATCCGCAAAATGGCGGGCGCGATCGCGGCGGGCTGTTCGATCATTATCAAGCCGTCGGAAGAAACCCCGGCCACCTGTTTCGAACTGACGCGCTGTTTTGTGGATGCCGGGCTGCCTGCCGGTGTCCTCAATCTCGTGTTCGGCCAGCCCGCTTTCGTTTCGGAATACCTGATGCGTTCCGAAGCGGTGCGGAAAATTTCCTTCACCGGTTCGGTCCCGGTCGGCAAACTGCTGATGAAACAGGCCGCCGAAACGCTCAAGCGCACCACGATGGAACTGGGCGGGCATTCGCCCGTCGTGGTGTTTGACGATGTCGATATCGATCAGGTCGCCCAGACGCTGGTGGCAGGAAAATTCCGCAATGCTGGGCAAGTCTGCGTGGCGCCGACACGGTTCTACATCCAGCAGGACGCCTATGACCGGTTCGTGGCGCGCTTCACCGAATTGACCGCAGCCATCAAGGTCGGCCCCGGTCTCGAACCCGACAGCCAGATGGGCCCGCTTGCCAGCGCCCGCCGGGTCGATGCGATGGAACAATTCGTGCAGGACGCGCGCGACGCGGGCGGCAAGATCATGACGGGCGGTGCGAAGCACGGCAACCAGGGCTTCTTCTTCCAGCCGACCGTGATTACCGATCTGCCGGATACCTGCCGCCTGATGACAGAAGAACCGTTTGGTCCGATTGCCCCGATCGTACCGTTCAAACATTTCGATGAAGTGGTGGAACGCGCAAATTCGCTGCCGCTTGGCCTTGCATCCTATGCCTTTACCCGTTCGGCACAAACCAGCCAGGCGATTGCCGATGCTATCGAAGCCGGCATGGTCGGCGTCAATTCGCTGGCTATTTCCACACCCGAAACGCCGTTCGGCGGCATCAAGCATAGCGGCCATGGCCATGAAGGCGGCATCGAAGGACTGGACGCCTACACCAACCTCAAATTCGTCGCCTCGGCCTAGCCGGGCTTTCATGCGGTCATAGTTTCCACAGACCGCCACAAAAGCCCTGCGCCTGCTTGCCTCGGCATTCGGCGTGTGAGTTTCTAGAGCCAACGGCACGGGAACACGCACGCCGGTATCGAGGAGACGAAGGATGGATGTCAGGCTTTCCGACACATGGCGTCAGTTCTGCATGCAACTTGCGGAAGCGGGATCGGTGCTCGATCTGCCGAACGCCCCCGGAACCGCAATCGATCAGGCCGAAGGGCTACGCTATCTTTCCCGCCTGACCCGCGCGGCGTTTGAATCCATTATCGAAGGCGGTAATCCCGATTTCCCGCGCTTTTACCGCCTGACCACCGACACGCTGAAAATCGGCGGCGACAATCCCGACAATCTCTATATGAACGCGACTATTCGCGGCGATCGCGACTATGTCATCACCGGCACGCGCGGTTCAGTTTCCTATCTCAGCTTCGGCACCAAGGCCAACCGCTTCGCAATCGATGGCAAAATGGCCTCCACCGGCGAACTGGAAGATGCCGCGATGGATATCGCCGACGATGGCCGCTTCACGATCACGCTCAGCGCGACCCCGCAGGAAGGCAACTGGCTACCGATGCAATCCGACAGCACGATGCTGCTTGTCCGCCAGACCTTTCTCGATCGCGCAGACGAAACCCCTGCGGACCTGCAGATCACCTGTCTGAACCGCCCCGAACGCCCGGCCCCTGCCGATCCCGATGCAATGGCAGCCGCGCTCACCGCCTCGGCGGGCTTCGCCACCCACACGGCGAGAGCGTTCGCCGGGTGGAGCGAGATGTTCATGTCCCACCCCAACACCCTGTCGCCGTGGGATCAGACGATTTTCCAGAATGTCGGCGGAGACCCCAATATTCATTACCTGCACGGTTACTGGAAATTGGAACCGGGCGAGGCGTGGTTGATTGAAACCGAGGTGCCCGAATGCCGGTTCTGGAATTTCGTATTGCAGAACTGGTGGATGGAATCCGCCGATTATACATTTATCCCAAATGCTTATCTTACGAAGCGAACAGCCCGTTTTGACAGCGACGGGGTCTTGCGAATCGTCGTCGCCGAACGCGATCCCGGCGTGGGCAACTGGATCGACACCACCGGCCATCGATCCGGCACTGCCTTGCTGCGGTGGATCAGCGCCAACGACCATCCCATCCCCCGGTGCCGTGTCGTGCCACTGGACAGTCTCTGATCCTTTCCCTGTCATGATACAATTGAGCCGTGGGCAGGCGTGGCAGCGGTCTTGACCATCGCGCCCCATACCTCAATTGTCCTGCCCAACGGGATCGGATGTTCCGGCAAACAGCCCGGAACACATTATTTTCAAGGTTAAACACACATGACAGCCGATGGCGCGGAACAGGGCGAACGATTGACGCGCCAGCATTTCATTACCCTTGCCCTGCTGGCGGTGGTGGTGATGTTCGAAGGGTTCGATGTCAGCGCGACCAGCGTGGTCCTGCCCTATCTCAGCGAGGAATTCGGCACGCCCATCGAACGGCTGGGCGAAGCACTGGCCGTGATCGCCCTGGGATCGATGGGGGCATGGATTCTGTTGCGGCTGGCCGACCGCTTTGGCCGCCGCCCGATGTTACTGCTGGCTGCGGCAGGCTTTTCACTGGGATCGCTGGCAACCGTACTGTCGACCGATGTTCCGTCCTACACCGGTATCCAGTTCGTTACGCGGGCGCTGCTCGTCAGCCAGGTGGCGTTGGCCTATCTCATGGTCAGCGAATCCCTGCCGCCCAAATTGCGTGGCCGGGCCAACGGCCTGCTTGGTGCGATGGGCAGCTTCGGCGCGGCGCTGCCGTTCCTGACCATTGCGCCCGCGCTGGAGACTCCGCTCGGCTGGCGCCTGCTGTTCGTGATCGGGGCGGCCCCGCTGGTGATGATGCCACTGCTGTTCTGGCGCCTGCGCGAAACGCCGATCTGGCTGGCCGCGCGCGACCGCGGACTGCCCCGCCCCTCCGCGATCGCGGAACTGAAGCAACTCACCGCCCCCGGTCTGCGCCTGTCCTTTATCGCGATGAGCCTGCTGTGGTTCATTATCAATTTCGCCAGTTCGGTGGGCGGGCTGTTCTTCACCCTTTATGTCGTGAAGGAACGGGGCTGGCCGGCAACCGATCTGGCCATGATTGCCCCCTTCGGCCTGATTGGCGCCTTTGTGGGCTATATGGGAGCCGGCCTCCTGTCGGATGCGATCGGACGTCGCTGGACCGTTTGCCTGCTTGCCGGGCTGCTCGGCCTGCTGACCATGCTCTGCTATGCCTCGACCGACTGGAAGGCGATTGCAGCAGGCTTTATCGGGCTGCAGGCGATGCTGGGAATCTGGGTCGTCGGCTACACGTTGAACAGCGAACTGTTCCCCACGGAATTGCGCGGTGCGGCCAATGGCTGGTGCAACAACCTGATCGGGCGCTGGGGCGTGGTCATTGCTCCGGCCGTCATGGGGTATCTCAGCGCGCGGGTCGGCGGCATTGGCCCGGCGGCAACCGGGCTGGCCGTCACAGCCTGGCTTGCGATACCGATCATGCTGTTCATGACCCCTGAAACGAAAGGGCGCAATCTCGATCAGGCAGTCTGACGCCGCCTGCGAAACCCGCGCCATCTGCGGATGCTGTGCCAGCGTTTGCGCAGCCCCCGCTCGGATATAGGATCGAGAAAACCTTCTGCATTTTCAGGATCGAGCAATTCATTTTCGGCAATGAACTTGTCGAACGGACCCGGCTTGATCAGATCGAGCAGATCCAGCGTCTTGCCCTTGCCGCGCAGCGCCTCGATCGCATCGATCAGCGAATCATGGCGTGCGAACGCGTCGGCAAAAGTCTGTTCATCAACCCCCAGATGTTCGGCCAGCAAGCGCGTCCGCACGCGCGCGATGTCCGCTGGGGTATCCCGATTGGCCTCCAGTGCGGCATCGATAATCACATCGCATTCGCTGTCCAACCCGAGCGAACGGTTGTTGAGATTGGAGGACCCGACCCGCAGAAACCGATCGTCGACAATCGCCACTTTGGCATGCACGTAGATGTCATTTCCGCCCTGGGTGACCGGGACATATATCCGGAAGCGATTGTTCGGGTCGACCTTTCCGATCGCCCGCGTCAACTGTACCCGCGCGGCATCCATCGCCATCTGTTCCAGCCAGCCATGCGCCTGACGCGGCATGACCATGACGATTTCGGGCGGGTTCGCCTCTTCCATCCGGTTTGCCACGGCCGCCGCGATCTTGGGTGAGGTGAAGTACTGGTTTTCCAGATAGATGAACCGCTTGGCCGCCGCGATCATATCGAGATAGAGCATCTCGATCTCGCGCACCTCCTCGACCTCACGATACTCCGCGCGTGTGCGGGCAATGGCGACATCCACGTTCTCGAACTGGACCGTCAGATCGTCGGGCCACAGTTCCTCGTGCTTATCGGACAGCCGGGGCAGTTCGCTTTCCGTTGCCACGGCCCAGCGATCCCGCCCCAATTCGGCCAAAGCGCCAGCCACAGGCCCCGCCAGCAGCATCGTAACATCGTGCCACGGCGTGTAGAGTTTGCCGTTGGGCAACCGCCGGTTCGGATCGTCATCCAAATGCTCGGGCGTGTCCCAGCGCGCGGTGGACATATCGATCCCGCCGCACACGGCGAAACAATCGTCGATCACCACGATTTTCTGATGATGGCTGCATCCCGCTGGATGCGCACTGTCATAACGAAAATCGATCGCTTTGGTCCGTTCCCAGCGCCACAGCATCCAGACCGCACCGGGATGCAGGAACTGCTTCTTGGCGCCGAAGCTCCATTTCAGGATATCGATATCGCGCGCCGGATTGGTTTTGGCGAGACGGAGGAAGAACTGACCCAGCGTTTCCGCATGCTTGCCCTTTTCCGGTTCGAGGCTGATGCGGGTGTCGAAATCCCAGCCGAGAATGAGAATGCGTTCCTTCGCCTTGCTCATGACTTCCTGAATCAGATGATAGTAATTCGCCGCATCGACCACTACAGCCGCAGAGCGGGCAGGCGCAATCTTCCAGCAATTTCTGCCTGGAACCACGATCGGCTGCAGCGCCTCTTCACCCCCGGAAACCTGCGCCCCTTCCCGGTCGCTATCAGCCGTATCGGCCATTGCCACCTCCCCTTGTTCATGCGTCACAAGGTACAACAAACAAAGGCGTTGTTTGTGTCCGCAGAAGGGACAGACAGGGGCATATTTCGCAAAAATCAAGGAGGGAGCCTGTTCGACAGGCGCCCTCCCGATGGCTCAGATACGATGATCAGTACAGCAATCAGTCGCGATCGCGCTCTACCCGCAGAACCTTCTGCCCTTTGGCATCCATCGTCACATCCAGTTCGCGCCCTTGCGCGTCATACCCTTCCACTTCGATGCGGCCGTCATCGCGTTCCACTTCGGTGACCCGCACCAGGCCAGCCTTGCGCAAGGCCGCTTCACTGGGCCGCGGGATCGGGCCACGCACACGGTGATCATCATCGTCATCATCCCAATGTGCACCGGCCCAGAAATCGCCCGCCACCTGTTTTACCGCAGCGGGGGTATTGGCAATCGCCCCGGTTGCGGCAAGGCCCCCGGCGATCACGGCAACAGTGGCGGCACCTGCAATAACAAACTTTTTCATGATCGGTCCTTTCCATCGGAACGCCGCCCCACTGGCGCCGTCCATACCGAATCATCTAGCTGGGTGTGCCTGACGCCCTCGCCACGCCGACCGTCAGTTTGCTGTCAGGTAAGATCGGCATAATAAGGGGTTCCATGGCGAACCGCTCCCGTCTCATGCCCCTTATCGCGGCCTTGCTGCTGACCGGCGCGTGCGATTCCGCCAGCCGGTCCGACACGCCCAACCCGCCCGCGCAGCCACCCGCCAAAGCACAGCCCGCCATCGCAAAACCAGCGGCTGGTGCGGCACCGGGCGCACCGGCACCCGACCGGATGCCGCTGGCCCGCATACTCACGATTGTGAAAGCCGATACGCCGGGTGAGGTGATCGAAGTGGATTACGACGATGACGATCACAAATACGAAATCACCGTGCTCACCCCGGTGGGCCGATCGATAGAGCTGGAGATCGACGCCCGGACCGGGGCAATTCTCGACCGCGAGGAGGACTGACCGATGCGCCTGCTGCTGGTGGAGGATGATGACATCATCGCGCAGGGCGTGGCTATCGCGCTGACCCAGGCCGGTTTCCGGGTGGAACGGGCCAGCGATGGCGACACCGCGTGGATCATGGGCAATGACGAGGATTACGATGTCGTGGTGCTCGACCTCGGCCTGCCGCGGCGTGACGGGTTGAGCGTGCTGAAACGCTGGCGCGAAGATGGGCGGCAGTTTCCGGTGATCATTCTTTCCGCGCGCGGGGGGTGGCGGGAAAAGGTCGAAGGCATCGAAGCGGGTGCGGACGATTATCTCGCCAAACCGTTCGAGCCGGGGGAACTGATCGCCCGGGTGCGCGCCCTGATCCGCCGCAACGCGGGCCTTGCCGAATCCGTGCTGGTTTTCGGGCGGCTGGCGCTCGACACGCGGCGCATGCAGGCCAGTGTCGATGGCACGGCGCTGTCGCTGTCCCCCCTCGAATATCGGCTGATCGACGCCCTGGCGCACAGCGGTGGGCGGCCGCTTTCCGCCGGGACGATCTCCGAAATGCTCCACGGGGTCGAAGCGGTCGAAGCCAATGCGGTGGAAGCGCTGGTGGCGCGGTTGCGGCGCAAGCTTGGCCCCGGCATCATCGAAACACGGCGCGGCTTTGGCTACTGTCTGGCGGACGGGGATTAGGGCTTGCTGCGTTCGCTCAATCTCCGGCTCATGCTTTATGCGGGGGTCACCATCGCGCTGGCGCTGGCTGCGGCATGGGCCATTCTCAGCCTGCTGTTCGAACGGCATGCCACCAGCCAGCTTCAGACCAGTCTGGAGAATCAGGGCCTGTCGCTGATCGCGGGTCTTTCGCTGCAAGCGGATGGCCGTCCCGCCCTCACCGCACCGCTGCCCGATCCACGGTTCCACCGTCCGGCCAGCGGCCTGTACTGGCGCATCGCTGCCCCTGCCGGGGATATCCGGTCACGCTCGTTATGGGATGGCGCAATCGCCCCGCATGATCCGCCGCCCGCAGCGGGATGGGGCGCGGAAGAAATCACGGGCCCGTTTGAACCGCATATTCTGCTGGTCACGCGCGCGGTGCAGCTCGATCCGGGCAGCCCGCGGATCACGGTGCAGGTCGCCTCGGACATGCGCCCCGTATCCACCGCACAGCACCGGTTTTCACAGGAACTGGCGCTCTATCTCGGCATCTTGTGGATCGCGCTGACACTGGCCTCGTGGTTGCAGGTGCGGTTGGGCCTGCGCCCCTTCGGCCGGTTACGCGCCGAACTGGGGGCAATGCAGCGCAACCCGGCGGCGCGGTTTCAACCGGCGCAGCAGTTGCATGAGGTCGAGCCGCTGACCGATGCGATCAACGCGCTGGCAGACCGCCGCGCGGAGGATGTCGAACGGGCCCGCCGCCGCGCGCGCGACCTTGCCCATGCCCTGAAAACACCGATCACCGCCCTGCGTTTGCAGATCGACAGTCTCGCGCCTGACGAGACACAGCGCAACATGATGCAGAGCCTCGCGCTGCTGTCGCACGCGATCGAAGGGGAACTGGCGCGCACCGGCACGGCCCCGACACACGGCTTCGTGCCCGCGCGCGCGATTGTCGACCGCCTGATCGCGGTGATCAACCGCACACCCGATGGCCAGCGGATCGTACTGACCAATGCCATCGCGGACGATCTCGTCATCCCCCTGAACGAGGATGCGGCGCTGGAGGCGCTGGGTGCCATTCTCGAAAACGCGGCGCGCCATGCGGCATCCCGTGTCACAGTTGCTGGCGGAACAGAGGGGGCCAGAACGGAGGGGCGCGCCGTCTGGCTGACCATCGACGACGATGGCCCCGGCATTCCCGCACACTTGCGCCCCACCGTGATCGATCGCGGTGTCAGGCTGGACCAGCGGGGTGCGCAACATGGCCTCGGCCTTGCGATCGCCACCGATTATCTCGGCACCAGCGGCGGCACGCTTGAACTGGCGGACGCACCCGGCGGGGGATTGCGCGTCCGCCTGTCATGGCCTTTAATCTAGCGCCTTAGCGGCCCTGTGGGGCAAAGTGACGCGGGCCACGCAATCGCTGCGGAGCGAACCCAGCCATAGCGCATTTCCGGTTTTCAGCCCCACCGTGGCCGCGCCGAAACGGTCCGATCCTTTGCCATCGTAGAGCGGTGTGACCGCCAGTGTTTCCGGATCGATCACCGCCGCGCGATAGGGAATGGCGCAGGCCGATCCATCGCCAAAGGCGCAGGCGATCACCTCCTGTTCGGTGGCGCGCTGCCCGGTTGCGATCAGGGTTCCGTCATCGCCCCAGCGGATATTGTCCGCCTTGAAGCCCAGCTTTGCCGTGACCGGTTTGCCGCGTGCCGGATCGAGCGGTATGCGCGTCACGCTTTCGCCGCTCCACGCATTGACATAGGCCCACTGGCCATCGCGTGACAGTTCGATGCCGTTATTCCCCGGCAGGGCGCTATTCGCCACCGGCGCCCAGCCCTGTTCACGCGTCCATGTCAGCACCAGCCCTTTCTGTTGCCCGGCAGTTTCGCCATCCCATTCATGCCCCTGCTCAGCCGGTGGGCGCTGTGACAGGGCGTAGAACGATGGCAGGCGCGCGGTCCCGGCGTTCGAGGCGGACAGCACCAGCGTGCCATCCGCCTGCGCCGCAATCGCATTGGTCATCACCGTGTCCGGGGTCAGCACGCAGCCGATCCATTGCAGCACGGGCGTGCCGGACGTGATGGCCGCGCGGAAGATCTCGATCGATTCCCGCCCGCCGTGATTGACGGCATAAATCCTGTAGGCGCCATCGGGCCCGAGGGCGGCGTTCACCCCGTGGGCCGAAAATTGCGCCGGTGATACAGGCCCGGGGCACGCATCATAGGGGGCCTCTGGCCGGGCATCGGCGGCCATCGCCAGTTCAGCCTTGTGGATGCGGTTGGTGCGGGTATCGATCAGATGCAGCCCGCCCCCCTGAAAATAGCGATCCCCCATCCCACCGCCGACAATCCACGGGGTACCGCGCAGTGCGGCCATGTCTTCCACATTGGCGGCGCCGCAGACCAGCGTGATCGGGGTGGCGGCAGCCTGCACCTGCGCCGTCCAGCATCCCACCATGGCGACATAACCCACCAGTTTCACTGTCTTATGCGGCAACCTACTCATCTGCCCTGTCCTCCCGGCTATAACCGGCGCAGAGTAGCGGCATCGCACGCCCCGCTGCACCACAAAAAAAGGGCGGCCCGTAAGCCGCCCGTGACCAGAAGATTTGGGGTACTAGGATCAAGTTGGGGGGGACAACAATTGCGCACCACATTTGGTTACCCAACCCTCATCGCCCCCAATCGTTAAGAGAATCTAAACCACAAGGTGAACCGCCGTTGTCACGCGATCAGTCGCGCCCATGCGCCCTGGAGAGGGACAAATTCGGAGCGCACAGGCGATCCGGGCGCCCGTTTGCCCCCGGTTTACAAAGAATCCTTCCGACCGACGGAAACGGGTGCGTGCCACACCTTGCGATGTGCGACGGCTTGCGGCATGGCGACAGGCTCTAGTGCAATCGGAAACACAGGCTGGACCTGCATATCATGGCGAACACGGATCCGCTTAACGGCAAATTGGTAGTCCTTCTCGGCGGCAGCGGCCTGCTTGGCTCGCATATCGCGCAAGATCTGCTGGCCCGCGGTGCCCGGCTGCGGATCGCCGCGCGCTATCCCGAACGGGCGTTTCGGCTCAAGCCGCTGGCCCAGCTCGGCCAGATGCAGTTCGCACGGTTCGATGCCAGCAAGCCGGAAACCATTGCCCCGCTGCTGGCAGGGGCCGATGCCGCCGTCTATCTGGTCGGTGCGTTTTCGGGCGATCTCGATGCCTTGCAGGCCAGCGGTGCCGGCCATGCCGCCCGCGCTGCCAAGCAGGCTGGTGTCGCCGCATTCACTTATGTTTCGGCAATCGGCGCCGATGCTCAGTCCGAAGTCGCCTATGCCCGGACAAAGGCGGAAGGCGAACAGGCAGTTCTGGCCGCTTTCCCCGAAGCGACCATTCTGCGCCCTTCGGTTCTGTTCGGCGAAGACGACAATTTCATCAACCGCTTTGCCGGGCTGATCACGCGCTTGCCGGTCATGCCCGTTTTCGCCCCCACGGCGAAGCTGCAGCCGCTGCATGTTGACGATGCGGCCCGTGCGGTCGGGGCGGCGCTGGCCGATCCGGCGGCCCATGGCGGCAAGACATACGAAATCGCCGGACCCGAAGCGGTCGACATACTGACGCTCAATCGTGCGATTGCCGATGCGCAAGGCCGCCAGCGGGTGTTTGCCGCACTGCCGGATGGCGTATCGGGCGCGATCGCAACGCTGACCGGGTGGCTGCCCGGTGCGCCGCTTACGCGCGACCAGTGGCATTTGCTGAAGGCTGGCAACACGCCGTCAGGCCAGTTCCCCGGCATCGGCGCACTGGGCGTTACCCCGCGCCCGCTGGAACTGTTCCTCAACCGCTGGATGGTGCGTTTTCGCAAGCATGGCCGTTTCGGCTCCGCCGCCAAAATGGCCTGATCGCGCGGAAGGTTCCGACCCGGTTGAGGCCGGGTCGCGTTTCACGCAACCGGTTCTACCAGCAGGACCACACCATCGCTTCCGGTGATGCGCACCCGCGTGCCCGGTGGGCAATCGGGGCCACGCGCCAGCCATTCGCTATCGCCATGATGCACCCGGCCACTGCCGTTTTCGATCCCCTGGGTGACAGTGGCCGCTTCACCGACCAACCGCGCGCCGCGGCGGTTCATCGCCGGATCGGCAGCTTCCACCGGATTGGCCCGCAGGTAATTGCGCCCCAGAAACACCGCGACAATCGCCAGCACCGCAAAAATGACGATCTGCAGTGCGAAGCTGATCGGTAGCAGCCATACCGCAACGCCGGTAATCAGCGCCGCGCCCGCCAGCCAGATCAGGAAGAATCCCGGCACGGCCATTTCAGCCGTTGCCAGTATCAACCCCAGCGCCAGCCAGGCCCAATGCGGATCGAGATCGCTGAACGGCTCCATCACGCACCACCGCCTGACGATGGCGGCACTGTCGGCCGGGGAATGACCGGGCTGGACGGCTGCGCAGGCTGCCGACGCGGCGCAGCGCCACGGCCCGGATCGCCCCCGCCGCCGCCATTGTTGCCCCCGCCGTTACCCAGCGCATCCTTGACCAGTTCGCCAATGCCGCCCAGCGTGCCGATAAGATTGGTCGCCTCTACCGGGAACAGGATGGTCTTCGCATTGGGCGAAGTGGCGAACTGCGACACCGCTTCGGTATATTTCTGCGCCACGAAGTAATTGATCGCCTGGCTGCCGGATTCGGCGATGGCCTCGCTCACCATATGAGTGGCGCGCGCTTCGGCCTCTGCCTCGCGTTCGCGGGCTTCGGCATCGCGGAACGCGGCTTCCCGCCGTCCTTCGGCCGAGAGGATCTGCGACTGCTTTTCCCCTTCGGCGCGGAGGATTTCCGCAGCCCGCAGGCCTTCCGCCTCGAGAATCTGGGCGCGTTTTTCACGTTCCGCCTTCATCTGCCGGGCCATGGCATTGGAGATATCGGCAGGCGGGCGGATATCCTTGATTTCCACGCGCGTGATCTTCACGCCCCAGGGCGAGGTCGCATGATCGACCACCGACAGCAGGCGTGCGTTGATTTCATCGCGCTTCGACAATGTCTCGTCGAGATCCATCGAGCCCATCACTGTACGCAAGTTGGTGGTGGTGAGCTGCATGATCGCGAGATAGAGGTTCGACACCTCATACGCCGCCTTCCCCGCATCCAGCACCTGAAAGAACACCACCGCATCGACGCCCACCATGGCGTTATCGCGCGTGATGATTTCCTGGCCCGGAATGTCGAGCACCTGTTCCATCATGTTGACCTTCTGACCGACACGATCGACGAAGGGAATGATCACGTGGAGCCCCGGTTCGGCCGCCAGCGTATATTTGCCGAGCCGTTCGATCGTATAGACATAGCCCTGCCGGACGACGCGGACCCCCATCAGCAGGAAAATCACGACAATCGCCACAAGCGCTACCAGAAAACCGCCCATCCGGCCCTCCCCAAGATGCAAAACAAGGGGCGCATGGTAACGTGCGGTGCGTTTGCGGCAAGCGTCATCTGGCCCGATGATGGCGCGCTTGCCCCGGCTGCCCCTTGTATGGGACATATCCTGTCCCCGCGTTGTCCAAAATCGGAGAGAAAAGTGGCAGCCGACCCCGAAGATATCGTGAACTGGCAAAGGCTTGACCCGCAAACGACGACATCGGGCCTGCTGCGCGCCAGTGATGTTCCCCTGCTTTCCGCAATCGGAGTCTGCCACGTGATCAATCTGGCGCCCGACGACAATCCGCTTGCCCTGCCGGACGAGGCGGGGCTGCTGGCACAAGCGGGCATGAATTACACGTACATTCCCGTGCCGTTCGATGCCCCGACCGAAGACCACTACGCCGCCTTTGTGCAGGCACTGGACCAGGCGGACGGCCCGGTGCATGTGCACTGCATCGCCAACTGGCGCGTTTCAGCCTTTTTCTACCGCTATCATCGCGATGTGCTGGGCATGGCGGACGATGATGCCCGCGCCCTGCTGGAACGCCAATGGACCCCGGAAACGAGCGACAACCCCAGTGCCCCGCAATGGGCGCGGTTCATTGCCAGCCCCGAGGATTAGTAACCCCGATAACCGGAGCTTAGCGGCGGGAAAGGGCTGCTTCGCTTTCGGCCAGAACTTCCGCGATGATATCGGCGACGGGTTCTTCCTTCGAAACCATGCCAACCGACTGGCCCGCCATCAGCGAACCGTTCTCCACATCGCCATCGATCACCGCCCGGCGCAGGGCCCCGGCCCAGTAATGTTCGATCAGCAACTGGGCTTCGCCCATTTCGACTTTGCCTTCGTCCAGAAGCTGGGCAACCTCGCGCTGTTTGGCGGTGAATTCTTCGGTGCCCTTGTTCTTCAGCGCACGAACCGGGATGACCGGCAGGCGCGGATCGACTTGCACGCTGGCCACGGCATCGCGCGCATTGGCGCGGAAAAACGCCTGCTTGAACGCCGGATGGGCAATGCTTTCGCTGGCGCAGGCAAAACGGGTGCCCAGTTGCACGCCGACCGCACCCATTTCGAGATAACCCGCCATCGCTTCGCCCCGGCCGATTCCGCCCGCCACGAACACGAGATAGTCATCCGCCAGCGCGGGCAGGAATTCCTGTGCCAGCACACTGGTGGCCACCGGCCCGATATGGCCACCGGCCTCCATCCCTTCGATCACCAGCGCATCACCGCCCGAACGCAGCAACTTCTTGGCCAAGGCCAGCGTGGGGGCAAATACGATAACCTTGGCCCCGAACGCCTTGATCGCCTCGACGCTGCCCTTGGGCGGAATACCGCCCGCCAGCACCACATGGCCGACTCCATGCTTGGCACAGACGGCAATCAGGTCGAACAGTTGCGGGTGCATGGTGATGAGATTGACCCCGAACGGCTTGTCCGTCAGCGCCCTGGTCCCCGCGATTTCCGCGTCGAGCAGTTCGGGCGTCATCGCACCGCAGGCAATCACCCCGAAACCACCGGCATTGGAAATCGCGGATACGAGATTACGTTCCGATACCCAGCTCATCGCCCCGCAAAGAATCGCATGTTCGCTACCCAGGAATTCCGCGCCGCGACGCATAAGGGCGGTGGTCTTGGGGTATGCGCTCATCGGGGCTCCGTTCATCAACTGGCTCAGTTCGACGCGCCTTAGGACGGCCCTTGTTGGCGGGCAAGCCACGACAGGCATTGTCCTGCGTTTTCTGGCGCGGCCCGGCCATGGGGATGCCGCTTCCATACTTCGACATCGCAACGGTATCGGTCGCGGCGCACAATCGTATTTATTGATAAGTAATATGAAAACAATCGGCTTTGGCAATGATTGGTCAGGGTGTAACAAAGGCGTTCTACACAGCCGCATCCCGATGCAATAGAGGAGAGATACCATGAACGCGGAAAGCAAATGCCCGATGAGCGGCGCCAAAAGAGCTTTGCTCGGGCGCACGAATCGCGATTGGTGGCCCAACCAGCTCTCTCTCGACATCCTGCAGAAAAACGGCCTGTCCAGCGATCCGCAGGGCGATGGTTTCAATTATGCGCAGGCGTTCCAATCGCTCGATTACGCAGCGGTAAAGCGCGATCTGCACACCCTGATGACGGATAGCCAGCCGTGGTGGCCGGCTGACTATGGCCATTATGGCCCGTTCTTCATCCGCATGGCCTGGCACAGCGCGGGCACCTATCGCACCGGCGACGGGCGCGGCGGCGCCAATTCCGGCAACCAGCGCTTCGCCCCGCTGAACAGCTGGCCCGACAACGCCAATCTCGACAAGGCCCGCCGCCTGCTCTGGCCGGTGAAGCAAAAGTACGGGGCCAAACTGTCGTGGGCCGATCTGATGATTCTGGCGGGCAATGTCGCGATCGAATCCATGGGCGGCCCGGTGTTCGGCTTCGGCGGCGGTCGCGCTGACGTGTTCGAACCGGAAAAGGATGTCTATTGGGGCACCGAGGAACAGTGGGTCGGCCAGGAAGGCAACCAGACCCGCCTTCAGCCCGACAAGAACATGGCGCTGGAAAACCCGCTGGCGGCGATCCAGATGGGCCTGATCTACGTCAACCCCGAAGGGCGCGGCGGCAATACCGATCCGCAGCAATCGGCCGAAGATATTCGTGAAACCTTCGCCCGGATGGGCATGAACGACGAGGAAACCGTCGCGCTCACCGCTGGTGGCCACACCTTTGGCAAATGCCACGGCGCGGGCGATGCCGCGAAAGTCGGCGCGGAACCCGAAGGCGCGGATATCGCGCAGCAGGGCCTCGGCTGGCAGAGCGGGCACGAAAGCGGCTTTGGCGATCACACGATCACCAGCGGGCTGGAAGGGGCATGGACCCCCACCCCGACGCAGTGGGACATGAGCTTCTTCCACATGCTGCTCGACTACGAGTACGAACTGGTAACAAGCCCGGCCGGTGCAAAGCAGTGGCAGCCGGTCAACCAGGCGCCGGAAGATCTCGCGCCCGGCGCCCACAGCCCGGACCGCCGCCTGCCGACGATGATGACCACGGCCGACATGGCGCTGAAAGTCGATCCGGATTATCGCAAGATTTCCGAACGTTTCCGCGCCAACCCGGATCAGTTCGCGGATGCCTTCGCTCGTGCATGGTTCAAACTGTGCCACCGCGACATGGGGCCGCGTGCGCGCTATCTCGGGCCGGACGTGCCCGCAGAAGACCTGATCTGGCAGGACCCCCTGCCCAAGGCGGATTACGCCCCGATCGACGCTGGCGATATCGCCGCGCTGAAAGGCACGTTGCTGAACAGCGGGCTGAGCGTTGCCGATCTGGTGCGCACGGCATGGGCTTCGGCCTCCACCTATCGCGGGTCGGACTATCGCGGCGGCGCCAATGGTGCGCGCATCCGCCTTGCCCCGCAAAAGGACTGGGACGTCAACGAACCGGCCAATCTCGCCCGCGTGCTGGGCGTGCTGGAAGGGATCAAGGCTGACTTCGATGCCTCCGCCGCCGGTGGCAAGAAAGTCAGTCTGGCCGACCTGATCGTGCTGGGTGGTTCGGCTGCGGTGGAAAAGGCCGCGCAGGATGGCGGACACGCTGTCAGCGTGCCCTTCACCCCCGGCCGGGTCGATGCCGATGACGCGCACACCGATGCGGACAGCTTCGACGTGCTCGAACCGCGTGCCGATGGCTTCCGCAATTACCTGCAGGTGCGGTTCAATGTCCCGACCGAGGAACTGCTGGTCGACCGTGCGCAATTGCTTGGCCTGAGCACCCCGGAAATGACCGTGCTGGTCGGTGGCCTGCGCGTGCTGGGCGCCAACCATGGCGGTTCGAAACGCGGCGTGTTCACCAGCCGCGAAGGGCAGCTGACCAACGACTTCTTCGTCAACCTGCTCGATATGGGCACGGCGTGGAAGCAGGTCAGCGAAGAGAGCGACGAGGAATTCGTCGGTACCGACCGCGCCAGCGGCGCAGAGAAGTGGACTGCAACCCGCACCGATCTGGTGTTCGGTTCCAATTCGCAACTGCGCGCCGTGGCGGAAGTCTATGCCTCGGCCGATGCCGGGGACAAGTTCGTGAAGGACTTCGCCGCCGCCTGGACCAAAGTCATGAACGCGGACCGTTTCGACCTCGCCTGACCGGCGCGGATCGCAACAGCGGCGTCATCTCCGGCCGCGCAGAACAGCCCCTCCGCCCCCGGTCGGAGGGGCTTGTTTGTTTTGGGCCTGCTTGGTTCCGGGCAACGCAAGTCCATGAATGCGCTCTATTTATCGCTCCCGGCGCACGGCCTGCCGCTTCCGCGTTATCGCGCCCGATCACTTTATGCAGCATGCATGCTCTGGGCACTTCTGATCATCACCACATCGTTCCGGAAAGGAAACCCGCCATGCGCGTTCTCAAGCTTGCCACCATCGTGGCTCCCGTTGCGCTCGTGCTGGCCGGCTGCAACCTGAAGGAAGAAAAGGATGCCGGGGCCGCGCCAGAAGCTGCCACGGATGGCCCCGGCGCAGCAGCGGCAACGCCCGCGACATCCAGCCTCTGGAACGATGGAAACGCGAAAACGCTCGACATTCAGGTGCCGCATTCCAATGGCACTGTGCTTCAGCTCACCTCGCTGAAATCGCAGCCGACCGCGACTGTGGTCGGGGTGCGCGTGATGAACGGGCGGGATCGCGACATCGAACTCAACCGCTGGAACAACCGCCAGGGCTATATCCTGCTCGACAACGGCGAACGGCTCTACATGTCCCCCCCGGCCAGCAACCCACGGCTTTCGATCCCCGCCGGGCAAAGTTTCGAAGGCGAACTCGTGTTTCTCGGCCGCCTGCCGCCGGTGCAATCGGCGATGCTCGTGCTTAACGAAAACGCCGACGTCGACAACCAGTACACCACGACCCCCGGTTTCCGCATCGATCTTCCGGTTACCGCCTCGTCGCCCGCTGCCCCTGCCACACCCGCACCGGCAGCACCCGCACCGGCCGCTGCGCCGGGAGCAGCACAATGACGCGGTGGCGCCCCGTTTTTCGGCCGCTGATCGCCATCGCGGCGCTTGGCGCGCTCGGCGCATGCGACGGGTTCTCGCTGCCGTTTACGGGTGGCGGGGTCGCGCTGGATACGCAGATCACCCACCCGGCCGCAGTGGTGGTGCAGGTCCGTTCCATCCGCAGTTCGGGTGACCGGACACTGGTGGAACTTCACGTGCTCAACGGCAGGGACGGCGAGATCAGTTTCAACGCCTCGAACGAACGCACCTATCTCCTCACCGATTCCGGCGAGAAACTGTTGCTGGTGCCCGCAACGGCCAATCCCGAACTGAAGGTTCCGCCGAACAAGGCCATGGATGCCGCGCTCGTCTTTGCCGGCAAATTGCCCGGTTCGGGCAAAGTCGTGCTGTTTCTGAATGAAAGCGGCAGCCGGGACAACGCCTACACCACGACACCCCGGTTCGAAGCCACGCTGCCGATCGACGGCGCACGCGGCGGCGGCGCGATCCCCGAAGCCTCGGCCATGTCCAATATGGCCAGCCTGCCCACGTCAAAAATCGGTCCGGTGCGGCAGGATGGAACCGCTCTGGGCGCAAACGGCACGCCCGCCAGCACCTTGCAGGCCGTCGACAAGCTCAAATCCGATCTGGGTGCGGTCGACACCGACCGTGGGACGGTGGTTTCGCTGCCGGGCGATGTCACGTTCGAATTCGACAAGGCCGCGCTGCGTAGCGATGCCCATGTGACGCTGGACCGGGTGGCGGAGCTGATCAAGGCTGCGGGGGATGGCGAGATCAGGATCGAAGGGCACACCGATGCCAAGGGTGACGATGCCTATAACAAGCGCCTGTCCGAACAGCGCACCGAATCGGTAAAGGCCTATCTTGTCGGGAAAGGCATTGCCGCCGACCGGCTGAAAACCATTGGCCTGGGCGAACTGCGCCCCGTCGCCCCCAATGCGAAACCGGATGGCACCGACGATGAGGAAGGGCGCCAGCGCAATCGCCGGGTGGAAATCATCCTGCCCAAAATCGCAGGGCAGCCCGCCGCACAATAAGGCCGGGCATCAGCGCCTGCTCTGTTCGATCCCATGCCCCCGTGCGATCAGCGCACGGGGCGGCAGGCTCTAATCCATGTGATAGTTCGACGGCCCGAAATAGGCGTCCATCGCAGCGATCAGCCCATCATCGTTAAACTGCATCACATCGAGCGTATCCACGCGCAGCGGTTGGCCGTTGCTGTGCGTGCGCACAACCAGTGCCGCCGCGGCGAGATTGCCCGCCACGCGCACGGCGCCTTCCAGCCGCATGTCCATCGGACAATCCATGGCATCGAACGCCATCTGGTACCAATCGCGAATGGCCTGCCGCCCCTGCACCGCAGGCCCGGTGACCGGATCGCGCAACACGGCGTCTTCCGCATAGAGCGCCGCGACGCCATCGTCGTCGCAATCGCTGAACAATTCGGTGTAACGCACGAAAACGTCCCGAATATGTTCAGCAGGCAACGCGCCAGCCTGTCCGGCGAGCTGCCCTTTCGCCATTTCCGGTAGCTCAGGCATATCCACTCCATAAATCTCGAAATTATCGGCGCTTGCTTTGCGCGCAGGCGGGCCAGCCGGTCAAGGCGACAAATTGTCGCAGGATCGGTGATTGGCGGTTTACGTAACACGCCCGGCGATGAACGGCCGGATTGCCGCGCCGAGCCGTTGGTCTGATGCACGCAACACTTCACCACTCCCGCAGGAACGTTAATCTATTAATTTTATTACAAATTTATCGAGATATTCCAATGCACCACCAGGATGAGAGGAACTTCGAGATGAACCGCATAAATCTGCTATCCGCTGCGATGTTCTGCATCGCCCCGCTCGCCCTTGGGGCCTCTGCCGCGCTCGCAGAGACGGCGCCTGAAGAAATCGTGGTGACCGGCCAATGGGGTAAAGTTCCCGACAGTGTACAATCGCTGTCACAGGCCGTCAGTTACGCCGACCTCGACCTGAGCACCGCTGCCGGGCACAAGGAATTAAAGCACCGGATCGATCTGACCGCCCGTTTTCTTTGTGACAAACTGGGGGAAACCGATACGACAATCCCACTTGTCCCGTCCTGCAGGCAAGCCGCGATCAAGGACGCGATGAGCCGGGTGGACACCTTGGCCGCCTCGGCCGCACCGCGTGGGACCACCTGGGTCCGCCCGCCAGCCTGGGAAGCCCCCTACCCCGCCGACTGGTCGACACGCTACCCCTGAACGCCCTTCCCTGCCCCTGACCCAGTCGCATCGCGCGTTGCGGATCGGCATGTGCGCCGTTAGGCTCCCACCCAACGGCACGTGCCGCAGGGGTGGAGGAGAGCAAGCGTGGCCAAATTCGTGCTGATTCACGGGATGTTTCATGGTGCATGGTGCTGGGATCGGCTGGTTCCGGCCTTGCACGCCATGGGTCATGAGACCATCGTGCCCAATCTCGCCGGGTGCGCGGGCGATCCGACCCCGCCCACCGCATGCACGCTGGACCGCTGGGCCGACGATGTCGCCGCGCAGATCAGGGCGCAGGGCGATGCGGTGATCGTTGTCGGCCACAGCCGCGGCGGGCTGGTGACCAGTCAGGTCGTCGAAAACGCCGCGGATCAAGTCTTGGCGGCTGTTTACCTCGCGGCGGTGCTGATCCCCGATGGCACGGCGATGACCGGCATGGCGGACCTGCTCGAACGGTCGGGATACGCCTATGGCATGGCCGATTTCCCCATGCGCTTCAGCGACGATGGCCTGTGGGCCTATCCACCCGATCCGGACACGTGGTTCCATGAAGGGTACAGCGATGCCGACCGGGCATGGTCCCATGCCCATATCGCGCCGGAACCGACCATGGCGATCATGGCCCCGCTGCATCTGAGCGCGGACCGTTACGGGCAGGTGCCCCGCTTTTTCATCGAAACGCTGCAGGACAAGATCATGCCGATCGCCACGCAGCGCGCGCTGGCGCAGATCAGCGCCCCTGTCGAAACGCTGACACTCGACACCGGCCACATGCCGACCGTGACCCATGTGGCGGAACTGGCCGGCATGCTGGACGCAATCTCACGCCGCGTGCCTGCGGCTGCGGGATAATTGCAGAAACGACAAAAGCGCCCCATCTCTCACGAGAAAGGGCGCTCTTTTCCGGTAAAACCGTATGAAATCAGTCGGCGTCGAGACCGTAGGCAGTGTGCAGGACGCGCACGGCCAGTTCGGTTTCATCGGCGTCGATCAGCACCGAAACCTTGATTTCGCTGGTCGAGATCGCCTGGATATTGATCCCGCGATCGGCCAGCGTCTTGAACATCGTGGCGGCGATACCGGCATGGCTGCGCATGCCAACACCCACGACGCTGATCTTGGAGACCTTGCTGTCGGTGATCATGCGGAAGAAGCCGATGTCATCCTTCTGGCCTTCCAGCAGAGCCTGCGAACGTTCCAGATCGGCCTGCGGGACGGTAAAGGTCACGTCGGTCTCGCCCTTGTCCTTGGCGATGTTCTGGATGATCATGTCCACATTGATATTGGCCGCCGCCAGCGGGCCGAAAATCGCGGCAACCGCGCCGGGGCGGTCGGCAATGCGGGTAAGGGTGATCTTCGCCTCGTTCTTGTCGGCGGCGATACCGGTGATCAGCTGGCGTTCCATATCGAGTCCTTCCAGTTCCTCGTCGCTGACGATCATCGTGCCGGGCAGTTCGTCTGCCAGCGGGGCATCGTCGTCAATGAAGGATGACAAAACCTGCACGCGCACCCGCTCTTTCATGGCGAGGCTGACGGAACGCGTCTGCAGGACTTTCGAGCCGACCGAAGCCAGCTCCAGCATTTCTTCGTACGTGACATTGGGCAGCTTGCGCGCCTTGGCCACGATCCGCGGGTCGGTGGTGTAAACGCCATCGACGTCGGTGTAGATGTCGCAGCGGTCAGCCTTGACCGCAGCGGCCACCGCCACAGCGGAGGTATCCGAACCGCCCCGCCCCAGCGTGGTTACCCGGCCTTCGGGCGAAATGCCCTGAAACCCCGGAATGACCGCGATTTCGCCAGCCGCCATCGATGCCACCAGCGCGCCGGGATCGAAATCCTCGATCCGGGCCTTGGCATGGGCACTGTCGGTCTTGATCGGCACCTGCCAGCCCAGCCAGCTGCGCGCCTTGCAGCCCATCGCCTGCAGGGTCATCGCCAGCAGGCCCGACGTGATCTGTTCCCCCGCAGCCACGACAACGTCGTATTCCGCGGGATCGTACAGGGCATTCGCCTCGCGGCAGAAGCCCACGAGCCGGTCGGTTTCCCCGGCCATTGCCGACACCACCACGGCCACTTCATGGCCGGCGGCCTGTTGACGGCGCACGATATTGGCGACGCGCCGGATACGTTCCGTCCCCGCCATCGAGGTGCCACCGAATTTCATCACTATGCGAGCCAAGCTTACGCTCCTGTTTCTGGGACATGCCAGCTGCTGGAATCAAATCCGCCGCGCTGTTAGGGGTGCGGGATGACGAATGCAACTCCCGGGGCGAACAGTAGCCCATCCGCCAGTGCGACCATCCGCCCCGAAGAGGCGGCCCATTTCGGCAAACTCGCTGCAGAATGGTGGAATCCCGCGGGTTCGTCCGCCATGCTGCACAAGCTGAACCCGGTGCGGCTGGGCTTCGTGCGCGACGCGATCGACCGGCACTGGAACAGCGACCCGCACGGGTTGAAGCCGCTGGCGGGCAAGACCGCGCTGGATGTGGGGTGCGGCGCGGGTCTGCTGGCCGAACCGCTGGCCCGGCTGGGCGCCGCCGTGACGGGTGTGGATGCGGCATCGGAAAACATCGCCGCCGCCCGCGCGCATGCCGATGGATCGGGGCTGACGATCGATTATCGCGATGGCGAACTGGACAGCCTTGGCCTCGGCCAGTTCGACCTCGTCACCGCGATGGAAGTGATCGAACACGTGGCGGACAAGCCTGCGTTCGTGGCCGGTCTGGCCCGCCATCTCGCCCCCGGCGGGCTGATGGTGCTGTCCTGCCCCAACCGCACGCCGCAATCGCGCCTGCTGATGATCGGATTGGCCGAAGGCGTGGGTGCGATCCCCAAGGGCACGCACAACTGGGACGATTTCATCACGCCTGACGAACTCGCGCTGCTGCTGGCCGGGGCGGGTCTTGCCATGGGCAACCCAAGCGGGATCGCCATGTCCGTGACCAAAGGCTTGCACCTGTCGGACAATCTGGCGCTGAACTATATCGTCACGGCAACGCATGGCGGCTGATCGCCGCCACAGCGCCCCGGCCATACCTCAGCACACATCGATCCGGCCCGGGGCCTGGCTGCTGCGCGCCAGAACCACCCGGCCCGGCCTGCGCCCGGGCTGCCCGGTGAAGACGAAGCCCATGCGTTCCAGCAGCGCCTGCGACCGGCCGTTGTCCGGGTGGCATTCGGCCACCACGCGGCACGCCGGGTAATCCAGCGCCAGACGCGGCATCAGCGCCGCCAGCACCTCGGTGGCCAATCCGCGCCCGCGTGCATCCGAAGCCAGCCAGTACCCGATTTCCACATCGCGCCCGCGCGGGCCGCCGTGCACGCCGACAACGCCCAGCAAGGCCCCATCGGTACAGGCGCGGATGCCGTAGAAGCGATTGTCCGCTGTGCCCTGCACGATCAGCTTGCGGGCATCGGCCTGCGTGAACGGTTCCGGCAGGAAATGGATACGCGCCGTCACCGTGGCATCGGTAATGGCGGTCAGCGCATCGACATCGCCCAGCGCGAGCGGGGCAATGCGACAACGGGCGGTGCGGATATCATCGAGAAAGCGGGTCATGGGTAGTCTCTTGAGAGGCCACCGTGATCAGCAACGTGGATGAAAGAGCAACCATACGCACCGATCCCGGCGGCGTTGGTCACATATGATGACGACCGGCCGCTCCTTAAAAGGAGAGCCAATAAAACGAATGCAACAGGGTTACGGTCTCGGTCATCCCCGCTTCTATGCCAGATTCCCGTGTGCGGGGCAACGGTTTCCACGGCACGTGCGACGCGGCGTGGCCCGGCAAACACACCGGGCCGGACATGATCAGGTCAGCGCCGCCGCCCATTCCGGTTCCTTGAACCCGACCAGCAGGCCGCCCGGATATTCCACCACCGGCCGTTTGATCGTGGACGTATGCACCGCCATCAGCGCCACGGCCTTTGCCGCATCCAGCCCTTCCCGATCCGCATCGGGCAGCTTGCGGAAGGTGGTGCCCACCCGGTTCAGCACGGTTTCCCAACCTTTCGCATCGACCCACGACTGCAGCTTCGCAGGATCGGCCCCCGCTTTCTTGTAGTCATGGAACGTATAGGCAATCCCCTGCGCATCCAGCCACTTGCGCGCCTTCTTCACCGTGTCGCAATTGGGAATTCCGTAGAGCGTTACCGTCATGACCATCTCCTTGCGCGCGCCTGCCACGGCACGTGCCTTACCACGCCGCTCTAGCCGGGCTGGCGCGCAAGGGAAACGGGCCTGTGCATGAATGGCCAGCGGCAGTCCGAATACGGGGGTCGCCCGCAGCCTCCCAACACCGGTTGCCTCCACCCGAAAATACATCGGAAAAATACGATGCGTCTTGACGACAGCCGAATCCATCGTATTTTCCCGATGCATGGATATCGAATCAGCCCTGTCCGCTCTGGCCGCACTGGCCCATCCCACACGTCTGGAGGCGTTTCGGCTGCTTGTCCGGCATGAACCCGAAGGCCTCCCCACCGGCGCACTGGTCGAGGCCAGCGGGCTGACGCAGAGCACGTTTTCCACCCATCTCGCCGTGTTGGCCAAGGCCGGGCTGGTCGTGGCCGAAAAACGCGGCCGCCAGCAGATCCAGCGCGCCCATATCGATACCCTGCGGCAGTTGATGACCTTCCTTGCCAAGGATTGTTGCCAGGGCCGGGCCGAGCTTTGCGAACCGCTGCTTGCCGATCTCGCCTGCTGCTGAAGGATACCGCCATGACCACTCTTGTCATCTATCACAATCCCGATTGCGGGACCTCGCGCAACACGCTGGCGCTGATCCGCAATTCCGGGATCGAGCCGCATGTGATCGAATATCTGAAGACCCCGCCATCGCGGGCGCTGCTGGTGGACATGATCGCTCGCGCCGGGCTGACACCGCGCGCTCTGCTGCGCGAAAAGGGCACGCCCTATGGAGAACTGGGCCTTGCCGACGCGACGCTTGCCGATGACGAACTGATCGATGCGATGATGGCGCATCCCGTTCTCATCAATCGCCCGCTCGTCGTCACCCCGCTTGGCGTCAGGCTCTGCCGCCCATCCGAAACGGTGCTGGATATCCTGCCCGATCCGCAACGCGCCGCCTTTACCAAGGAAGACGGCGAACGGGTGGTCGACGAACACGGCCAGCGGATCGGCTGAGGCCGCCATGGCAACAACACCCCTTGCGGCTACGGTGCCGCCTCACCCCGGCATATCCTTCTTCGAACGATATCTCAGCCTCTGGGTCGCGCTCTGCATCGTGGTGGGGATCGCGCTGGGCCATGCCTTGCCCGGCCTGTTTGGCGCGATTGCGGCGGCCGAGGTCGCCCGGGTCAATCTGGTGGTGGCGGTGCTGATCTGGCTGATGATCGTGCCGATGCTGCTCAAGATCGATTTCGGCGCGCTGGGTGCGGTGCGCCAGCACTGGAAGGGCGTGGGCATCACCCTGTTCATCAACTGGGCGGTCAAACCGTTCTCGATGGCGCTGCTGGGCACGGTCTTCCTCGGCTGGCTGTTCGCCCCGCTGCTGCCCGAAGGGGAAGCCCCCTCCTATATCGCCGGGCTGATCCTGCTCGCCGCAGCGCCCTGCACCGCCATGGTCTTCGTCTGGTCGAACCTGTGCGACGGCGAGCCCAATTTCACGTTGAGCCAGGTGGCGCTGAACGACCTGATCATGGTGTTCGCTTTCGCGCCGCTGGTCGGGCTGTTGCTGGGCGTCGCATCGGTGACAGTGCCGTGGGACACGCTGCTGCTGTCGGTCGGGCTTTACATCATCGTTCCGGTGATCGTCGCACAGGCCGTGCGCAAGGCCGTGCTGGCAGCGGGCGGGCAGCCTGCGCTTGACCGGGTGCTGGCCGGGTTGGGGCCGGTTTCGCTGGCGGCGCTGCTGACCACGCTGGTCCTGCTGTTCGGCTTTCAGGGCGAACAGATCGTCAGCCAGCCCTTCGTGATCGCACTGATCGCGGTGCCGATTCTGGTGCAGGTCTATGTCAACGCCGGGCTGGCCTATTGGCTCAGCCGCCGGTTCGGCGTGGCGTGGTGCGTGGCCGCCCCTGCGGCCCTGATCGGCGCATCCAATTTCTTCGAACTGGCCGTTGCCGCCGCCATTTCGCTGTTCGGGCTGCATTCCGGCGCGGCGCTGGCCACTGTGGTCGGCGTGCTGGTCGAAGTGCCGGTGATGCTGTCGGTGGTGGCAATCGTGAAGCGCTCCCGCGCCTGGTACGAACAGGAGACCTCCCTATGAACCGCCTGCGCACCCTGCCCGATCCCGATCACCTGCCCGCGCTGGACAAGGCCTATGCGATCGATCGCCCGGCATTGGGGCTGGATTCCGATCAGCATCCCCCACGCATTCTCCTGCTTTACGGATCGCTGCGGGAACGCGCGTTTTCGCGGCTTGCCGTGGAGGAGGCGGCGCGCCTGTTGCAGTATTTCGGCGCGGAAACGCGGATTTTCGACCCTGCCGACCTGCCCCTGCCCGATCAGGTGGCGGGTGACGATCACCCTGCGGTGCACGAATTGCGCGCGCTGTCGCTGTGGTCCGAAGGGCAGGTCTGGTGCAGCCCCGAACGCCATGGGGCGATCACCGCGATCATGAAGGCCCAGATCGATCATCTGCCGCTGGAAATGCAGGGCATGCGCCCGACGCAGGGGCGCACATTGGCCGTCATGCAGGTATCGGGCGGATCGCAGTCGTTCAACGCGGTCAATACGCTGCGCCTGTTGGGGCGCTGGATGCGCATGGTCACCATTCCCAACCAGTCGTCCGTGGCCATGGCCTACAAGGAATTCGACGAAAACGGGCGAATGAAACCCTCCAGCTATTATGACCGGATCGTGGATGTGATGGAGGAACTGGTGCGGATCACCGTGCTGATGCGCCCGCACACGCACCAGTTGGTCGACCGCTATTCGGAACGCAAGGCGGCAGGGACCAAAGTGGACCCATCGGGTACGCGCGCCAATGCCGCGCTGGCCGACGGGGAATGACGGCAGAGCTGCATCCCACCCCTCACCCAAACTTTCCTACACGCGCGTAATCTGTCTTATGCTGTGCGATGACACAGGTTCATCGCAAGCCGCCCGCCCGCTGGCCTTCCTATCGCCGCGTCCCCCCGTTCGTCCCCGTGCCGCTGCGCAGGCGGCGCGACGGGTGGACGGCGGCGCGGCAGGGGCGCTTCATCGGCTATCTGGCCCAGACCGGATCGGTGCGCGAGGCGGCAGCGCGGGTCGGCTGTTCGCGGGAAACCGTCTATCGCCTGCGCCGCAAACCGGGTGCGGCAAGCTTTTCCGCGGCCTGGGATGCGGTGCTGGCGATCCGCAAAAACGGCAACAGGATACCGCCGCGGAAGGTCACACCCGATGAACTGCCCGCCCGCGCGTTTGACGGGCCGATCCGGGTGCGGATGTATCGCGGGCGTTTTGCCGCAGCAACGCGCCAGCCGGACAATACCGCGCTTTTGCAACTGCTGGCACAGTATAACCGGAGCCTGCGCCTGATGCCGGAAGACCGGTGGCCCCGCCCCGGGCGGCGCGAGTGCGATGCGTTTTGCGGGCGTTCTGTGTCACCCTGCCCACGCCCGGCATAGCCCACCGACGGCATGATCTCAGCAGGTATCCCCGTGATCGAAGCGATGCACGCGCGGATCATCGCAGGCGAACAGCGTGTAGCTGGCGTAATAGGCATCGCGCCCCTTGCCCTGCATCGCGCGATGTTCGGCCTCGCGCCCCCATGCGCGCGCCGAAGGTTCGTCCGCCCATTCGGACAGAGCGATGACTTCTCCATCATCGGCGGTGTAGCTCTTGAACGACAGGAAACCGGGCTGCTGCTGCGCCAGGGCGAGCATCCGTGCCGCATCGCGATCGTAGGCGGCAGCGTCCAAATCTGCGCGCTTGCGGTTGCGGAACACCACCAGAAACATCACATGCGCCCGCCCAGATGGGCATCGGCAATCGCCACGGCCAGCGCATCGGCGGCATCGGCCCCGGCAATCGCAACACCGGGCAGCAGCACTTTGAGCATGGCCTGCACCTGCGTCTTTTCCGCCGCGCCCGTGCCCACCACCGATTTCTTCACGCTGCGGGTGGAATGTTCCGCCACCGGCAGAGCCGCACGTCCACAAGCCGCCAGCACCGCCCCGCGCGCATGGGCCAGCTTCAGCGTGGATTGCGGGTTCTTGTTGACGAACACTTCCTCCACCGCCGCGCGATCGGGCTCGTACTGTCCGATCACGGCATAGACCGCGTCCAGCAGATGCAGCAGCCGTTCGGGCAGCGGGGCCTTGGTATTGGTGGCGATCTGCCCATGGGCGATATGCGACAGGCGCGATCCTTCGCTGCGGATCACCCCCCATCCGGTGCAGGTCAGCGATGGGTCAAGGCCAAGAATGATCATCGCCCCCGCCTAGCGCGGCCCGCCCTGCGGGGGAAGCGCGGATCAGTGTTTGTGCGGCCGCGCCTGCATATCGGCGCGCTGGACATTCCACACCAACCCCAGTTTCTCCATTGCCAGCACGATCCAGCCGCTCATATCGATTTCGTACCAGCGGGTCTGCGTGGAATAACCGCGCGGATGGGCGTGGTGGTTGTTGTGCCAGCCTTCGCCCAGCGTGACATAGCCGAGGAACCAGTTGTTGCGGGCCTCATCCATGTCCTTGAAATTCTGGTAGCCATAGCGGTGACCGAAGCTGTTCACTGCCGCAATGGCATGGAGCGCCAGCGCCAGACGCAGGAACCCGGCCACCATGATCGTGCCCAGCACCGCCTGCGGCCCGCCGAAAGCCAGCCCCCACAAACCCGGCGCCACCACGGCGGAAACGCCGAACCACACCCAGCGCGTCCTGTGGCACCATTCGATCACCGGATCGCCGACGATCCCTTTGCCATAGAGGTCCATATTGGTCATCGCATCGCCATAGGCCCAGCCCAGATGCGAATGCTTCAGCCCCGCACGCCCTTCGAGCTTGCGGCCATAATCATCGACATAGGGGCTGTGGATGTCGCCCGGGCGATCGGAATAGGCATGGTGGCGGCGATGATCGGCGCACCAGCGCTTGAGCGATCCATACACCCCGCATTGCGCCAGAATGCCCAGCGCATAGCGCATCGGCAACGAGGTATCGAACGCCTTGTGCGTGAAATAGCGATGATAGCCGATCGACATGCCGAGGATATTCAGCACATAAAACACCGCAAAGGCCGACCATTCGACCCAGCCGGTGGGGCGCAGCGCGATATAGGCCAGCGCAGCCACGGCCCCGCCCTGCTTGATCGCGGCATAGATCAGGTGTTCGCGGCGGCGGGAATCGGCATCGGCCCCGCCGAAGCGCACGGCCGAACGCCAGCGATCGATAATCAGATCTTCGTAGGTCGCGCCTTGTGACGGGCGGGCAACGCCATCGCTATCGCCCTCCCGGAAAAGGAGCGCATCGTCCTGTTCGAGAGCGTCGGGCGCATCGAGCGCCGCGTTATCGATCAACTTCGTATTCATTGCCTGCTCCCCCCAAGGTCGGGTCAGGCAATAAAAATACACATGTTGTTAACTATAGTACAAGCCTAAAACCCCGGCATGTAATAGTTAACAGGCCGGGGTTTCACAGGCGATCAGCCAAGCTTGGCCATGATCTCGTCAGGCACGTCGTAGTTGCCCCAGACGGTCTGCACGTCGTCATCGTCGTCCAGCACGTCGATCAGCTTGAACAGGGTCTGCGCATCGCCTTCGGCAACTTCCACGGTCAGGTTCGGCTTCCACGCCAACTTGACGCTTTCGGCTTCGCCCAGCACGCCCTCAAGCGCGCCCGCCACTTCGTGCAGCGCTTCCATGTCGGTCCAGATGCTGTGGCCATCCTCGGTGCTTTCGACATCGTCGGCACCGGCTTCGATCGCCGCATCCAGCACCTTTTCCTCGTCACCGGCACCGGCCGGGTATTCGATCAGGCCCTTGCGTTCGAACCCGTGGCTGACCGCCCCCGAAGCGCCCAGGTTTCCGCCATTCTTGGCGAAGGCCGTGCGCACATTGGTGGCGGTGCGGTTGCGGTTGTCGGTCAGTGCCTCGACAATCAGCGCGACCCCGCCCGGGCCGTAGCCTTCGTAGCGGATTTCTTCATAGTTTTCCGCATCGCCCTTGGACGCCTTGTCGATCGCGCGCTGGATATTGTCCTTGGGCATGGACTGCGCCTTGGCGTTGTTCACTGCCAGGCGGAGACGCGGGTTCATGTCCGGATCGGGCGTGCCCATCTTGGCCGCAACCGTGATTTCACGGCTGAGCTTGGAGAACTGGGCCGAACGCTTCTTGTCCTGTGCACCCTTGCGATGCATGATGTTTTTGAATTTGGAATGGCCTGCCATGGCTCGTCTTCATCTCTGGAAAATGGAAAAATGATGCGCGCCCTTACACCGGACGCAGGGCTGAGGGCAATATTTGCCACCAGCCCGGATCATACCAGACCCCACGTTTCCAGCCGGTTTCGCACAGCAGGCCCGCCGGGGCGAACCACCGGGTGCGGCCGCGCGCGCTCACAGGCGGACAGCCGTCCCGCTGGCGCTGACCATCAGCATCGAGCCATTCTGGCCCAACACTTCGTAATCGAGGTCCACCCCGACCACCGCATTGCCGCCCAGTTCGGTCGCGCGGCTCTTCATTTCGGCCAGCGCTTCCTCGCGGGCGCGGGCCAGCACGTTCTCATACTTGCCCGAGCGCCCCCCGACGATATCGGTGATCGACGCGAAGAGATCGCGAAAAATGTTCGCCCCGACAATCACTTCGCCGGTCACAATGCCGAGGTATTCCTGAACGGGCTTCCCTTCGACAACCGCTGTGGTGGTCACGATCATGGTTTTGGCGCTCCTCTCTCGCGATCTGGATCGACCCGGAGCAATCAGAGTCCCGGTATCGATTCAGGATGACTTGGGATTTAGGATAACCCGGCTCAGCCCAGCCCCAAAGCGGCCTTGTAGGTATCGAGGACCATTTCCATCTCGCGGCGGTCATCCGGGGTCATTTTGCGCAGACGCACGATCTGGCGCATGATCTTCGCGTCATAGCCCACGGCCTTGGCTTCTGCGTAAACGTCACGAATATCGTCGGAAATGCCCTTCTTTTCCTCTTCAAGGCGTTCGACGCGTTCGATCAGCAGGCGCAGGCGGTCGTCGGTGGTTTCAGCCATCGGGAAATGCTCCGGTCAGAAAATTGAGAATCACGTGGAGGCGCTGATAGCGATGCCAGGGCAGCGGGTGAAGCCAGAGCGCGCGCTTATTCCATCGTCGCGTTCTTTTGGAGGCTTTCTTCCATGCGTGCCAGTTGTTCGGGGGTAGCCTCGCTTTGATAGCGGTCTTTCCATGCATCGACCGCCATGCCGTGAATCAGCGCCCGCGCCGCTGGCTTGTCCAGCCCGGCCCCGGCATCGTTGATCCAGTCGGCCAGGCAATTGCGGCAGAACCCGGCCAGCCCCATCAGGTCGATGTTCTGGGCATCGTGCCGTTTGCGCAAATGCCGCACGAGATGGCGGAATGCCTCGGCCGCAACGGCATCGGGCAACTGGTCGAGCGGATCGTTCTGGCTGGTCATCGTAGGAAAAACTCTCTGTCCTTGTCTTGCCGCAAAGCTGTGCCATAGCGCAGCCCATGGCAAGATTCGAACCGCGCGGCCGAAAGGTCAAGATACTCGCAACAGTGGGTCCGGCCAGCCGCGATCCCGAAATGTTGCGCAAGCTCCTGCTCGCCGGGGCAGACGCCTTCCGCGTGAATATGAGCCATGGCGACCACGCCACCCATGCCGAAACGATCGCCGCGATCCGCGCGATCGAAAAGGAATACCACCGCCCGATCGCCATCCTGTGCGATCTTCAGGGCCCCAAGTTGCGCGTCGGCGC